>WRCO01000004.1 GCA_009783855.1 Alphaproteobacteria bacterium | reverse complement strand
TCTGGGATTGATACTTTTGGGGCAAATGATATTTGCCCCTACGGGTATGGCGCGGACTTTGCATATAGGCAACCAATCGGTTCCATTGACCTCGGATAAGAGAAGTTCGCCGGCGCTTGCGGTACGTATGCCGGAAAACGACGTATGGTATGGAAATCTGGTCGCGGGTACCGCGCCCGGGCGGCTGACCATCCGGATGCCGGACAATCAGGTCTACAGCCTGACCGAACCGCTTGTACACGGCAAGTTCCAAGTGACACTGAACAATATGCCCGTGAATTCGCAGTTCAGTTTTCAGATATCCGCCGCAGGTAATTTTGAAATAGACTGGGGTCTTGGCACCGCGCCACAGATTATAAACAAGACCAACACTACGCTTACGACATACACATCGCCCGCGTCGCCAAGATACAGCGGCGGACCGTATACCGTAACTATAAGGGGCCGGGCGACGAGTTATAATGCCGATATAATGACGGCGGCGATATCTTTTTTAAACTCTGTGAATCGGGGCAGAATTGTCGGTATTGCCGGCGACCTGGGCAGCATATTTCCCATACTGAACGCTACTAATACCGGTAGCCCGCGGTTTGTTTGGACATTCCAACAGTTGGACGGTTGGGCCGGCCCGATACCACCGAATCTGTTTGCCGGACTGCAAGGCCCACCGGCAGCAAATATGTTCAGGGGCACATTTCATGCGAATGGTATCTTGTCCGGCCCGATACCCGAAAACCTGTTCGCTGGAATCCAAGGGCCGCCCGCACCACAAATGTTCATGAGCACATTCAATGGCGCACCCGCACTGACAGGACAAATACCACCGAATTTGTTTGCTGGAATCCAAGGCCCGCCGGCTTTTGATATGTTTTCTCATACATTTAATTTGTGTCGTGGTCTGACCGGCTCTATACCCGAAAACCTGTTCGCTGGAATCCAGGGACCACCGCGGAGCAACATGTTCGCAAATACGTTCAATGGTGCGTCCGGCCTGACCGGGGAAATCCCAGGCAATCTTTTTGCCGGAATCCAAGGTCCTGCGGCAAACGATATGTTTGTTGGGACATTCAATGGTGCAACCGGTTTGACTGGTATAGGCACAGGCTTGTTCGACGGGATATCTGGTACAGCTCAAAGCAGTATGTTTGTCAGCACGTTCCGAGGCGCTGCCGGGTTGCGAGGACCGGCGGCCCAGTTTACCAACGGACAGCTTTTGCATCAAAGATGGCCGTCCGCCACGACTGCCCATGTCGGCGGCGCTTTTGCCGGCGCAACGGGTTTGAATAATTTCAACAGCATCCCCGCGGCGTGGCGGTAATAATTCTTATGTGTTTTGACAAAAATCGACGTTTGTTACGATTTGTTATATTTCTTGACATCGTGCGCCGGAAAGTTGTAGTATGGGAAAGTTGCCCTCTGGTGAACATAGCGGCAAAAAGCAAATAACAGTCAAAGTTCATAGCCAGAACACGGGCTTTGACGCAACAAAGGAAAACAAAATGACAACTTTCGAACAAGTCCAGGACGTAATTGCTGAGAAATTAGGCATAGAAAAGGCAAAAATTACGGAAAGCGCGTCCTTCGTGAACGATTTGGGCGCAGACTCGCTGGACGTGGTTGAATTCGTTATGGAAATCGAAGCGAAGTTCGGCATCACAATCCCTGATGAACAAGCCGGTAAGCTTGTGACCGTCGGCGATGCTGTGAAATATATCGAAACGCATGCGAAACCCGTTGCTGCGTAATAATAGATAGAAAGAGATTATTTATGAATTAAACCCAGCCAAAGGTCTTGTACTTGCGGCTGGGTTTTATGTAACCGCACCATATATATAAAGGAGTATATCATGAAACGCAGAGTCGTAATCACAGGAATGGGCATAGTCGCGCCGAACGGCGTCGGCATTGAAAATGTCTGGAAATCATTATTGGCGGGAGAATCCAAAATCAAAAAATTAGAAGGCGAACAATGGACCGACATTCCGTGTCAAATCGCGGGCGTCGCCGATTACAGCGCCGATGAAATTGTAAGTCCAAAGGAACAGGGACGTATGGACCGCTTCATAGTTCACGCGCTTGTCGCGGCGGACGAAGCGATTAAGGATTCCGGATTGGATTTGGAATCCATAGACAAGGAACGCGTGGGCGTAAGCATAGGCTCCGGCGTCGGCGGAAGCTCTTCAATGGACGAATCGTCAAGGGACTTTGTCGCAAAAGGCGCGCGCAGCATAAGCCCGTTCTTCGCGCTTAAAGTCATACCGAACATGCCGTCCGGCCATGTGTCCATGAAATACGGATTCAAGGGACCGAACATGGCAATCGCAACCGCATGCGCGACCGGCGCCCATTCCATCGGCGATTCGGCGCGCATGATACAATACGGCGACGCGGATATCATGGTCTGCGGCGGGGCCGAGGCGGGCGTGCATCCTCTTGGCATGGCGGGATTCGCCGCGATGCGCGCGATGTCGACGCGCAACGACGACCCGGCCGGCGCGATGCGCCCGTGGGACAAATCGCGCGACGGATTCGTGATGGGCGAAGGTTCGGGTATACTTGTCTTGGAAGAATACGAACATGCGAAAGCGCGCGGTGCGAAAATTTACGCCGAAGTCGTTGGTTTCGGAATGTCGGCCGACGCGCATCATATCACGGCGCCGGCGCCGGGGGGTGAGGGCGGATACCGTTCGATGAAGCTTGCGTTAAAAGACGCGGGGCTTGAACCCGCCGCGGTTGACTATATAAACGCGCACGGAACATCGACGCCGCTTGGCGACGTTGGCGAATTGGAAGCGGTCAAAACTTTGTTCGGCACGGGCGGATGGTCTATGTCCGCGACGAAATCCATGACCGGGCACCTGCTTGGCGCGGCCGGCGCCATCGAAGCCATTTTCTGCGTGCTTGCCATCCGCGACCAGATTGTTCCGCCGACAATAAATCTTCATGATGTTGAAGAGGACGCCGCGGGCTGTGATTTGGTTCCCAATAAGGCGAAAGAACGCAAAGTCGACGTCGCGCTGTCGAATTCGTTTGGGTTTGGCGGCACGAACGCAACCGTCGTTATAAAGAAGATATAGTGGCTTGTGCTGGCGGTTGGTGACTTGTCATTATATCACCGGTCGCAGGCACGAATCACCAATCACCAAAAACGGGCGGCGCCCGTTTTTTGATTGTAATCCTTTTCCTAACTTGTTAAGGTGCCGTTCATGAAAAGCAAAAATCAAAACACAAAAATGCAACTTTCTATTTACGGGCACCGCGCGTGGCTTGTCATATTCGCCGTCTGGGTTGTCGTCGGCGTGACGTTCGGCGCGTGGCATTACGGATTCCGGTCCGTGGTCCGCGAAGACGTGTCGTTCATAATCGCAGACGGCGCATCCGTAACGTCCGTCGCGCGAAGACTTAAAGAACAGGGATTGATTACAAGCAAAGACGGATTCAAAATTACCGTGCGGCTTATATCCGGAAATATAAAGCGCGGACTGTACGATATCCCAAAGGGCACAAGCGTCTACGGCATCGCCCGCATGATGGCGCGCGGCGACATAGCGACAACGACGGTCATGATTCCCGAAGGTCTTACGGTAAAACAGATTGTCGCGATACTTGACCGGAATCCGCACCTTACCGGTTCTGCGTGCCTTGGTGCGAATAATACGTGTCCCGCGAACGGGTCGCTTTTTCCCGATACATACAGGGTTGCAAAAGGCACAAGCCGCGCGGCGGTTATCGAATTAATGCGCCTTCGCAAATCCGATATAAGGCACCAGTTTGAAAGAAGAGGCGAGGCGGTGTTCCCCCGGCCGTTGCAAACCTGGGACGAGGTTATAGTTCTCGCCTCCATTGTTCAGAAAGAAACGCCGAAAAGACACGAAATGCCAAAGGTTGCGGGTGTATTCCTTAACCGGCTTAACCGCAACATGCGGCTTCAAGCGGACCCGACGGTCGTGTTTGCGGTGACAGGCGGGCTTGGCGATATGCAGGGCCGGCCATTGGTGCGCACGCATCTGCAGCGGCCGCATCCGTATAATACTTATCTGAATCACGGTCTTCCGCCCGGCGCGATTGCAAACGTCGGCCGCGCCGCTATCCAGGCGGTGCTTAATCCCGCGGATACCGAATATTTGTTTTTTGTCGCGGATGGAACCGGCGGACATATATTTTCAAGAACGTATCAGGAACACCGCGTGAACCACGAAGCGTGGAGGGAGATACGAAGCGGGAGAAGATAAAAAACGGCGCGTTGCGCCGTTTTTGGTGGCTGATAATTAGTGCCGGTGGCCGGTAGGATGAATTTATTGGAAAAATTTCCAAAACAGGCAAACCACAAGCCACCATCCACGTTTTGTTATAATCCGTTATAATATATTGATAGACCCTGAAAATATTTCTTGACTCTTTTGAACTGTATGATTAGAATCGCGACATCGACACGATAGTGTGTTGGAAATAAGGAGAAAAACTCATGAAAAAAATACTCTTAACATCCGCGCTTGTCTTGGGCGTAACAGCTTCCGCAAACGCGAATCTTTACGTTGGCGGCGGCTTCGGCTTTGGCGGAAGTGCTGATGACGGAATTATCCGTGGTAACGTCGGTTGGGCGTTCGGAAACGGATTCCGTTTGGAAGCCAATGTGTTTCAATACAACCCGGACTCGAACGTGAACGCTAACAACAATGTTGATGTGGACGTTACGTTGCAGGGTGGCGAATTCTATGGTTCCGTCAACGAAATCGTAAGTTCCTTTGGTATTTGGGAAGTAAGAGCTCTGTATGACATCAAACAACTGGAATGGAGAGGATTCACACCGTCCGTCGGTCTTGGATTGTCCCATTTCAGCTTTGACTTTCAACGCAACGCAGGACCAGGCAGCCAGTCGATTACACGATTGACCATGGACGGCTCGTTCATCCTTGGCGTTTCGTATGCTCTTACAGACCGTTTGAACCTTGACCTTGAATACAACCGTGTTTGGGAAATGTATGTTGGAAAAATGGGCTGGAGCACAAGCTCGGACGCACGTAAATCCGATTTCGAAGGTACAAACCTGTTCAAACTTGGTGTGAGATACACATTCTAAGTTATTTGAGCCAAGATAAAATCCCCCGCCAACCGGCGGGGGATTTTTTCGCATTTTTTCTTGACTTTTCTCCGTCTTGCCCTTATAGTATGCGGGCTTTTCGCGATGCTGGCGAAAGGCAATTATGTACAGAAATCTGTCCAAAATCAACGGTTTATAATCATGGCCAACTTTGCGATGAAATAAACCGGGCGGATTTATTGCACAAAAAAGCAATTAAAAAACAAAGAGTTATCTGATGCCAACAGTAAACCAACTGATTCGGAAACCGCGCAAGAAGATTGCGAATCGTTCCAAGTCGCCGGATATGAAGGGAAATCCTCAAAAGCGCGGCGTTTGCACGCGCGTTTACACGACCACCCCGAAAAAACCTAATTCGGCCCAACGTAAAGTCGCCCGTGTCAAATTGGCAAACGGACGCGAAGTCACCGCATATATTCCGGGCGAAGGCCACAACCTTCAAGAACACAGCGTCGTCATGATACGCGGCGGGAAAGTGCGCGACTTGCCGGGTGTCAAATATCACATCATCCGCGGCGTCTTGGATACCCAGGGCGTGGCCGCAAGAAAACAAAGCCGTTCGCTGTATGGCGCAAAGGCGAAGAAAGCCTGACAGGGCACTGGGCACTAGGCACTAGGCACTAGTAGTCCGGGTTAAAATAAAACAGCCTAGCCGCACTGAAGTTTTATAAAGGTTTATAAAATAAAGTGAGTAACCAGTGCCTAGTGCCCAGTGCCTAGTGCCTACGAGTGAAACGAGTAAAAAATGTCACGCAGAAAGCAAGCCACAAAACGCGAAATACTTCCAGATTCCAAATACAACAATCTGGTCGTTGCGAAATTGATTAACGTCATCATGTGGGACGGTAAAAAAGAAGTCGCCGAAAACATCGTGTACGGCGCGCTTGAAAGATTGAAAAAAGTTGCGAAAGATGGCAACGAATTGGTCGCGTTCCTTGACGCGGTCGACGCGCTTAAACCGTCTGTCGAAGTCAAAGGCCGCCGCGTCGGCGGCGCGACATACCAGGTTCCGGTCGAAGTCCGCAAAGAACGGCAACAGACCCTTGCGCTGCGCTGGCTTGTCCAATTCGCGCGCAAACGCGGCGAACGTTCGATGGAAGAACGTTTGTTCGGCGAACTTCGCGACGCGCTTGCCGGTTCCGGAAACGCGTTCAAGAAAAAGACAGACACACATAAAATGGCAGACGCGAACAAGGCGTTCGCGCATTTCAGATGGTAAAATAATTCGTGTTGGTGTTGGTGCTGATGGCTGGTAGATAGCCACGAGTCACCGGCACGAGTCACCAGCACGGCGAGAGAAACGAGCAAAAAAATGGCACTTGGAAAAACCGCACCTTTGAAAGATTACCGCAATATCGGCATCATGGCCCACATTGACGCCGGCAAGACGACTACGTCGGAACGCATCTTGTTCCGTACCGGAAAAATTCACAAAACCGGCGAAGTGCACGACGGCGGCGCCACCATGGACTGGATGGCACAGGAACAGGAACGCGGAATCACCATCACATCCGCCGCGACCACATGCTTTTGGCGCGACCATCGCATCAATCTTATCGACACTCCGGGTCACGTGGACTTTACAATCGAAGTGGAACGGTCGCTTCGCGTGCTTGACGGCGCGGTCGCGGTATTCGAATCCGTATCGGGTGTTCAGCCGCAGACGGAAACAGTATGGCGCCAGGCAAATCGTTATAACGTTCCGCGCATTTGCTTTATCAATAAAATGGACAGAATCGGCGGCGATTTCTTCCGCTGTATCGACATGATACGCGAACGCCTTGGCGCAAATCCCGTCGTCATCAATTTTCCCATCGGCGCCGAATCCGATTTCTGCGGCGTTGTCGATGTCGTTGAAATGCGCGCGCTTGTATGGGAAGACGATTCCGGCAAAGATTACGCCATCAAAGAAATTCCGGCCGACTTGAAAGCAAAGGCCGACGAACTTCACGAAAAGCTTATTGAAGAGGTCGTGACGCTTGACGACGCGGTTATGGAAGCATATATGGAAGGAACCAAACCCGACGTCGCCACAATCAAAAGACTTCTTCGCAAGGGAACAATCGCTCAGAATTTCAATCCTATCCTGTGCGGAACTTCATTCAAGAACAAGGGCGTCGAACCCCTGCTTGACGCGGTTGTCGATTATCTTCCGTCGCCGCTTGACATTGGAACAATCACCGGCGTGAAAATGGACGGCGAAACCGAAGAAGACAGAAAACCGGACGCGAAAGAACCGTTCAGCGCGCTTGCATTCAAAATCGCAAACGACCCGTATGTCGGAAACATCATGTTCATCCGCATATTCTCCGGAACGCTTTCCGCCGGCTCGTACGTATTCAATTCATCCAAAGACAAACGCGAACGCGTCGGCCGCATGTTGCTTATGCATTCGAACAACCGCGAAGAAATCAAAGAAGCGTCGGCGGGCGACATCGTCGTTCTTGTCGGCCTTAAAGAAACAATCACCGGCGATACGCTTTGCGACGAATCAAAGCCGATTATTTTACAACGCATCCATATTCCGGAACCGGTCATGTCGATCGCCATCGAACCGAAATCCAAAGCGGACATTGAAAAAATGGCCCTTGGGCTTCAGGCTTTGGCCAAAGAAGACCCGTCGTTCCGCGTGCATGTCGACCAGGAATCCGGCCAGACTATTCTTTCCGGCGTCGGCGAATTGCATTTGGAAATTCTTGTCGACCGCCTGCTTCGCGAATTCAAAGTCGAAGCGAACACGGGCGAACCGCGCATCGCGTATCGCGAAGCGTTCGGCCGCGCGGTCACCAAACAATATACCCATAAAAAACAGTCCGGCGGTTCCGGTCAATACGCCCAGGTTGAAATTACTTTCGAACCGCTTGAACCCGGCACCGGATACGAATTCGAAAACAAAATTGTCGGCGGAACAATTCCGAAAGAATATATCCCCGGCGTCGAAAAAGGATTAAAGATAGCGCAAAATTCCGGTACCGTGCTTGGCTATCCCACCGTAGATTTCAAGGCAACCCTGTTGGACGGAAAGTATCACGAAGTCGATTCCAACGTTCTCTGTTTTGAAATAGCCGCGCGCGCCTGCTTTCGCGAAGCGATGCAGGAATCGCGTCCCAAATTGCTGGAACCCATTATGAAGGTTTCGGTAACGACACCGGAAGAATATACCGGCGACATCATAGGCGACATGAATTCCCGCCGCGGGCAAATCAACGGCATGAAGATGGAATTCGGCAACCAGGTTATCGAGGCCTATATACCGCTGGCAAATCTTTTCGGATATGTCAAAACTCTGCGTTCCTTGTCCCAGGGTCGGGCGAATCCCTATATGGAATTGTCCCACTATTCGGACGTGCCGCAGAATGTCGTAGACGAAGTGATTAAGAAACACAGCAAATAAACAAAACAAAACTAAGCCAAAGGAGAAAGCTATGGCCAAAGAAAAGTTCGTAAGAACAAAACCGCACGTCAACGTTGGAACAATCGGTCACGTGGACCATGGTAAAACCACGCTGACGGCCGCGATTGTCCATCACTATGGCGTTGGCGCGGACAGAAACAAAGGTGTCGCGCAAATCGACAACGCGCCGGAAGAAAAATCGCGCGGCATAACGATTAACACATCGCACGTCGAATATGAAACCGAAAACCGCCACTATGCGCACGTCGACTGCCCGGGGCACGCCGACTATGTCAAAAACATGATTACCGGCGCGGCCCAGATGGACGGCGCAATATTGGTATGCGCGGCGACCGACGGCCCGATGCCCCAGACACGTGAACACGTTCTGTTGGCGCGCCAGGTCGGTATCGGCCACATCGTCGTGTTCCTTAACAAATGCGACCTTGCCAAAGACGAAGAACTGTTGGAACTTGTCGAAATGGAACTTCGCGAACTGTTGTCCGCAAACGGATTTGACGGCGCGAACACTCCGATTATCCGCGGCTCTGCCGTTTCCGCCGTCGAAGGCAAATCGGACGGGCTTGGCAAAGAAGCCATCGACAACCTGATGAATGCGCTTGATACATTCATCCCGACACCGGCCCGCCCGGTTGAAAAACCGTTCCTTATGCCGGTTGAAGACGTGTTCTCCATCACCGGTCGCGGCACAGTGGTCACCGGCCGTATCGAAACAGGCGTTATCAAAGTCGGCGAAGAAGTTGAAATCGTCGGCCTTCGCCCGACAACAAAAACAACCGTCACCGGCGTCGAAATGTTCCGCAAATTGCTTGACACCGGCGAAGCGGGCGACAATGTCGGACTGCTTTTGCGCGGCACAAAGAAAGAAGACGTGGAACGCGGCCAGATTCTGTGCAAACCGGGCTCTATCACCCCGCACACGGACTTTGAAGCCGAAGTCTATATCTTGACCAAAGACGAAGGCGGCCGCCACACAGCGTTTTTCAGCAACTATCGCCCACAGTTCTATTTTTCGACGACAGACGTCACCGGAACAATCGAACTTCCGAAAGACAAAGAAATGGTCTTGCCGGGTGACAACGTTCGCATCACTGTAAAGCTGATTGCGCCGATTGCCATGGACGAAGGTCGCCGCTTTGCCATCCGCGAAGGCGGACGCACGGTCGGTTCCGGAGTTGTTGCGAAGATATTGAAATAGTCGCGCTGACGACTGGTGCTGGTGGCGGGTGTTCAACCGCAAGCCGCCAGCACAGGTCGCCAGCCACTAGCAAAGGAAAAAAGAAATGATTCCATCATCGAAAATTCGCATAAAGCTTACAGCGTTTGACCACCGCGTGTTGCAATCGTCCGTCGAAGAAATTGTGAAAGCGGCGAAACGCACCGGCGCGGATGCAAAGCTTGTTCCTTTGCCGACACACATACAAAAGTTTACGGTCAACCGTTCGCCGCACGTGGATAAAAAATCCCGCGAACAGTTCGAAATCCGCAACCACAAGCGGCTTATCGACATTGTTAATCCAACCCCTCAGACAGTAGATGCCTTGATGAAGTTGGATTTGGCGTCCGGAGTTGACGTGAAGATAAAATTATAAACAAAGGCATAAAAATGAAACGTTCGGGATTGATAACGAAAAAAATTGGGATGACGCGCCTGTTTGACGACAAAGGCGTGGCGCACGGCGTCACTGTTCTGTCCGTCGGCGATTGTGCGGTCATCGGCAACCGCACCCAGTCCAAACACGGATACGTCGCGGTCCAGGTCGGATTCCAAGAAGCCAAAGACAAACATGTCAACAAACCGCAACTGGTCGCGGCGAAGAAAGAGGGCGTGAAAGCATATCGCAAAGTTGTCGAATTCCGCGTTTCCGAAGATTGTCTGATTCCTGTTGGCACGGCGATGTCGGCGGGACATTTTGTCGAAGGTCAAATGATTGACGCCCAAGGAACATCAAAGGGCAAAGGTTTCCAAGGCGCGATGAAACGTCATAACTTTGCCGGACTTGAAGCATCGCACGGCGTTCTTAAAGCGCATCGTTCGCTTGGCGGCACAGGTCAGCGCGAATGGCCGGGCCGCGTGTTCAAAGGTAAAAAGATGCCGGGACAAATGGGTAATGAAACCGTTACTGTCCAGAACCTTAAAGTATTCGGCATCAACGAAGAAGATAATTTGATTTATGTGTCCGGCAGCGTCCCGGGCGCGAACGGAACATTCGTTCTTGTCACCGATGCGGTGAAAATAGAACACAAGGATTTGCCGACACCGACAAAATCGGCGGTGACCGGTGGCCAGGAACCTGTGATCATTGGTGAAGAGGTCGCCGAGGCGGTCGCGGAACAAGCGGAAGAAATCGCGACAGAACCTGTTGCGGAAGAACTTAAAACGGAAGAAGAAACCAGTGCCTAGTGCCCAGTGCCTAGTGCCTGCGAAGCAAAGCGAGCATGAAATGCAAATCGATATTATAAATTTTGATGGAAAAGCGGTTGGCAAGGCCGATTTGGTCGATACCATTTTCGGGCTGGAGCCGCGCGCGGACATCCTTCACCGCGTTGTGACTTGGCAGCGCAACAAAGCGCGCGCCGGAACGCACAAAGTAAAAACAGTGTCCGACATCACCGGTTCGTCCAAAAAGATGGTCAAACAGAAAAAAACCGGACGCGCGCGCCAGGGTGAAAGATTCAACGTTCACATGCGCGGCGGCGCGGTCGTACACGGACCGCATCCGCGCGACCATGCGACGGAATTGCCGAAAAAGATTCGCGCGCTTGGCCTTAAAATGGCTTTGTCGTCCAAGGTGAAGGACGGAACGCTTTTGGTCATTGATTCCGAAAAGGTCGCGGCCGCAAAAACAGCGACGATGGTAAAACACTTGGGCAAATTAAAACTGACGAACGCGCTGTTCGTCGGCGCCGATGCGATTGATGCGAATTTCAAAAAATCCACCGCGAATATTCCGTACATTGATGTCTTGCCGACGATGGGGTTGAATGTTTTGGATATTCTGAAACACAATAACCTGGTCCTGACCAAAGACGCGATTGCGGCAATCGAAAAAAGGCTGGGATAATATGAAGCTGATACTGGAAGATTTTTCCGTGGTAAAATCCATAGGCAGATGGCCGGAGCACGCTATGAGCGATGGTTCCTTCGGAATGAAATTCAGAATGATTTCAGACAGGGACATGTACCAAATGGATTTGTGGAGTTTGATGAAAAAAGCGCTGTCCGGCCAAGGCAAAGAATTAATGGATTCTCACAGATATCAAGACAACACTTTTTGGGCGGGATATAAAAAAACAGCCTCTAAGACAAAACAAGGTTAACGGATATGACAGAAAAAAAAGAAAAAGAAGCAAAGAAAGTAACGGCGACAGCGGGGACGTTTGACGTCCTTCGCAAACCGATTATTTCGGAAAAGTCGGCAAAGCTTGCCGAAACCGGCGGACTTGCGTTCGAAGTCGATATGCGCGCGACCAAAAAAGACATCGCCCGCGCGATTCAGGCAATATACAACGTCGTGCCGAAATCGGTGAACATAATTGTTCAGAAAGGCAAAACAAAAACTTTCCGCGGAAAGTTCAAAGGAACGCAAAAGACAGTCAAAAAGGCGTACATCACCCTGAAGGCTGGGGAAAGAATTGAAATCGCTACCGCATAGCGGTTGCAGACACTGGGCACTATGAACGAAGTGAGTAAATTATGGCACTGAAACAATATAAACCTAATACACCTGGAATGCGCGGACTCGTGCTTGTCGACCGCAGCGAATTGCACAAAGGCGCGCCGGAAAAATCTTTGACCGTCGGAATGAAATCCAAAGGCGGCCGCAATAATTTCGGCCATGTCACAGTGTATCACCAGGGCGGCGGACACAAACGCCGTTATCGCCTTGTCGATTTCAAGCGCAACAAAAAAGATATGCCGGCGACGGTTCTGCGTTTGGAATACGACCCGAACCGCACAGCGTTCATCGCTTTGATAGAATACAAAGACGGCGAAAAGGCGTACATCATCGCGCCGCGAAAACTGGCGGTCGGCGATGTTGTTATTTCCGCAAATTCCGCGGACATAAAGCCGGGCAACTGCATGCCGCTTAAAAATATGCCGATTGGAACAATCGTGCACAACGTCGAAATGAAACCGGGCGCGGGCGGACAATTGGCGCGCAGCGCCGGATGCTATGCCCAACTTATGGGTAAAGACGGCGTATATGCCCAGATAAAAATGAACTCTGGCGAATTGCGCAAAGTTCATTCCGATTGCGTCGCAACCGTCGGCGCCGTGTCCAACCCGGATCAGCGCAACGTGAATCTTGGCAAAGCGGGACGCAAACGCTGGCTTGGCATCCGGCCGACAGTTCGCGGTATCGCGCAAAACCCGGTCGACCACCCGATGGGCGGCGGAAACGGAAAGTCCAAAGGACACATGCCGCAATCCCGCACCGGCGTTCCGGCAAAGGGATACCGCACGCGCAAGAACAAATCGACGAGTAAGTTTATTATTCGTTCAAGGCATTTGAGTAAGAAGAAGAAATAATTCGTGTTGGTGGCTAGCAAATAGCCACGAGCCACGAGCCACGAAAAGGAAATAAAATGGCACGTTCAGTTTGGAAAGGTCCGTATGTTCACCCAAGCGTCTTGAAGAAAGCCGCAAAAGCGAACGAAACCAATGATCGCAAACCGATAAGGACATGGTCGCGTAACAGCACCGTCGTCCCGCCTATGGTCGGATTGACGTTCGAAGTGCACAACGGGCACAAGTTTATACCGGTGCTTGTCGTGGAAGACATGATTGGCCACAAACTTGGCGAATTTTCGCCGACCCGCACTTTCAAAGGGCACGCCGCAAACAAAAAAGCCGCGGCAAAAGGCGGAAAGAAATAAGGTAAGCAGATATGACAGAAAGACGTTATAACTTGAAAGACAACCAAGCGCGCGCGTTCAATAAAATGATTCGCGTAAGCCACCAGAAGTTGGGCCTTGTCATCGACACCGTCCGCGGTCTTCCCGCAAGCCGTGCGGTCGATGTGTTGAAGTTTTCCAAAAAACGCTGTGCCGGCGAGGTTTTGAAAACGCTGCTTTCCGGAATCGCGAATGCGGAACATAATCACAAACTTGCCGCCGATACTTTGTACGTGAAAGAAATCTGGTGCGGCAAATCTATTGTCATGAAACGCATCATGCCGAAGAAACAGGGCATGGCGCACAGGATTGAAAAACCGTTTTCCAACCTGACAATCATATTGGAATCCGGCGCCCCGGCGAAAAAAGAAAAAGCAGCGCCGAAAGCGGAAAAGAAAACCGTTAAACCGACAACTAAAAAGAAATAAAGAAGGTAACAAATGGGACAGAAAGTATCGCCAGTTTCATTAAGAGAGTTTATTAACAAAACTCCCGATTCGCGCTGGATGGCGTCAAAGAAAGACTATCCCGTCTTGCTTTTGGAAGACGTCAAGATTCGCAAATACTTGGACAAGAAATTGGCCAAGGCCGGACTTGCCAAAGTTGTCATCGAACGCTTTGCGAAAAAAGTCGTCGTGACCGTGCACACGTCGCGCCCGGGTATGATAATCGGCAAAAACGGCGCGGATATCGAAGCATTGCGCAACGCGATTAAAAAACTGGTCAAGAATGACCAGGTCGTCGTAAACATATACGAAGTACGCCGCCCGGACACCAATGCTGTCCTTACCGCAAAAGGTATCGCGCAGCAAATCGAAGGTCGCGTATCATTCAAACGCGCGATGAAAAAAGCGATTCAGAACGCAGTCAAAGCCGGCGCCAAAGGAATCAAAGTCATGGTGTCGGGCCGCCTTAACGGCGCGGAAATCGCACGCAGCGAAAAAGCCCGCGAAGGTCAGATACCGCTTCACACGCTTCGCGCCGACATTGATTACGCATCGGTTCAGGCAAAGACGACATACGGCGTCATCGGCGTGAAGGTTTGGATTTACACCGGCGACGTTGTGAACAAGGACAAGCTGGCAAGCGAGCTTGCACGCCCGACGGAATATGCGGGAACGACGGAAAAAAGAATTGGAAAATAATTCGTGCCGGTGGCTGGTGCCGGTGGCTGGTAAAGCCACGAATCACCAGCACGAGTCACCAACACGACACGAGCAAAAGCGAGTAAAAGATGTTAATGCCGAAAAAGACAAGGTTCAAAAAACAGTTCAAAGGACGCATTCATGGAAATGCAAAGGGCGGCTCTGAACTTTCATTCGGGTCCTTTGGGTTGAAAGCAATGTCGCCGGAACGCGTCACCGCGCGCCAGATAGAAGCCGCGCGCCGCGCAATCACCCGCCACATGAAGCGTATGGGAAAATTGTGGATACGCATATTCCCGGACGTGCCCGTCACCAAAAAACCGGCCGAAGTCCGCATGGGTAAAGGTAAAGGCGCCGTCGACCGCTGGGTCGCGCGCGTAAAGCCGGGCCGCATCATGTTTGAACTTGACGGCGTAAAGCCGGAAATGGCGCACGAATGTATGCGGCTTGCGTCCGCTAAATTACCGGTGCGCACAAAGGTCGTTGAACGGAAAGCGAATTAGGGACTAGGCACTAGGCGTTAGGCACTAGTGTAGGATAAAAAATAGTGCCTAGTGCCCAGTGCCTAGTGCCACGAACGAAGCGAGCAAGAAATGGCAGAAAAAAAGACAACAAAGACAACCAAAACCGCAAAGGCTGAAAATGCCGCGCTGAATACCGAAGCGCTGCAGTCAAAGCTTATCGGCCTTAAAAAAGATGCGATGAACCTGCGGTTCCAACATGCGGCCGGCCAATTGCCGAAGACGCACGAAATTCGCAAAAACCGCCGCGAAATCGCGCGCGTAAAAACGGCATTGGGCGCCGGAAACAAATAAGGACAAAGTTATGCCAAGAAGAATACTGCAAGGAAACGTAGTCAGCACGAAAAACGACAAAACCGTCGTTGTCGAAGTGGTGCGCAAAATCCGCCATCCGCTGTATGGAAAATTCGTGAAGCAGAATAAAAAATATAAAGCGCACGATGAAAACAACGAATACAAAGTTGGCGAAATTGTCGAAATAATCGAACACCGTCCGATTTCCAAGACAAAGGCCTGGGTCGTCAAGGGACGCGTAGGTGTTGCGAAAGATACAAACGTCGAGGCATAAGCGAGGATAAAATGATACAAGTCGAAACAAGATTAAAAGTCGCGGACAATTCCGGTGCAAAAAGCTGTATGTGCATCAAAGTCCTTGGCGGGTCGCACAGGCGCTATGCAAGCGTCGGCGATAAAATCGTCGTGTCCATCAAAGATGCGATTCCGCGCGGCAAGGTGCAAAAAGGAACGGTACAGCGCGCCATCATCGTGCGCACTTCGTATCCGGTGAAACGTGCCGACGGCTCCATCATACGGTTTGACGACAACGCCGTCGTGCTTATCAATAAAAATAATTTCGAACCGATTGGAACCCGTATCTTCGGCCCGGTCGCGCGCGAAGTCCGCCGCAAATACGATGTTCAGAAAATCGTATCGCTGGCGCCGGAAGTATTGTAAGAGGTGAAAAAGATGAAAATCAAAAAAGGCGACGAAGTCATAGTCATCACAGGCAAATACAAAGGCGTCAAGGGCAAAGTACTTGAATCGCGCCCGGCCGAATCCCGCATCGTGGTTGCGGGCGTGGGCCGCACAAAGCGCCATGTAAAGCCGACCCAGGACAAGCCGGGCCATATAAAGGAAGTCGAGGCTCCGATACATGTGTCCAATGTCGCGCTTGTCGACCCGCAGACAAAAAAAGCGACGCGCGTCGGGTACAAACTTGACGGCAATCGTAAAATCCGCATCGCGAAAAAAAGCGGAACGGAAGTATAAAAAATCGAAAAGGTGAAACAGATGGCAGTATATGATTTTGAAAAAGCAAAGTCTGATGTGATTAAAATGGCGGCGGATGAAAAACCTGGCGAACCAAAAACCATAATGGTAAAGAGCCTGGGGAACATCATGTTGACTATGGGCAAGTATAACGGCATAGACTCGCGCGGGATACAGTTGCTTAATCCAAAAGAAACTGTGATTGTGAAACCAGGGGATAGAGTAATGTTGACCGATGGACACAACTATGCGGACTGTGTGGTAGACGGCTCACTCTTCCTTAAAATGAAAGATTACGGAAGGGCATACATAGATGTATTGCAACGCCGCAAAGAAAAATGAGACGGAAGACAAACAACAACGGGCTCTATAAAAAGGAAAAGAAATGAAAAGCAGATTGCGCGAAATTTATGAAAAGAAAGTCGTGCCTGAATTGAAAAAAGAATTCGGATACGCAAGCGGCATGCAGGTGCCGAAGCTTTCCAAAATCGTCCTTAACATGGGCGTGGGCAATGCCACCGCTGATAAGAAAAAACTTGAAGCGGCCGTCTTGGACATGACCGCCATCGCCGCGCAAAAACCGGTCGTGACCAAGGCGAAGAAATCCATCGCAACATACCGCCTTCGCGAAGGACAGGCAATCGGATGCATGGTGACGCTTCGCGGAAAACGCATGTATGATTTCTTGGACAGGCTTATCGTTATCGCGCTGCCGCGTATCAAGGACTTTCACGGGCTTTCCAAATCCAAATTCGACGGCAATGGAAATTACGCGTTCGGAATTAAAGAGCATCTTATATTCCCGGAAATTTCCGTCGACAAAATCGAATCCATCCGCGGCATGGACATCGTAATCGCGACGACCGCGAAAACAGACGACGAAGCACGCGCTTTGTTAACACAGCTTGGCCTGCCGCTGGTACTGAAATAAAGGATACTGAACATGGCAAAATTGGCACTTATAAACAAACAGGAAAGACGCAAAAAACTTGTCGCGAAATATGCGAAAAAGCATGACGCGATAAAGGCGAAGATGTCCGTTACCGCAACGCCGGAAGAACGCATCGAAGCGATGAAAAAACTTGCGAAACTTCCGCGCAATGCGAACAGAACGCGCCTTCACAACCGTTGCGCCATCACCGGCCGCGCGCGCGCATTCTTCCGCTTGTTCGGATTGTGCCGCCAACAGGTCCGCACGCTGGCGTCACGCGGCGAATTGCCGGGTGTCCGCAAATCGTCTTGGTAAAATTATAAAGAGGTAAAAATTATGGCATTAACGCATCCTATTGGAGACATGCTTACCAGAATTCGCAACGGCCAAAAGGCGGGCAAGGAAAACGTCCGCATGCCGGCAAGCAAATTGCGCGAATCCGTTCTCTCCGTCCTTAAAGACGAAGGGTACATCGCGGATTTCCGCCGTGAAGAAATCGGTAAAAATCGTTTCGATATAATCGTCGACTTGAAATACGTCGGCGGCGCCGGCGCGATTCAAGAAATTTCCGTCGTATCCAAACCGGGCCGCCGCATGTATTCCGGCGCCGTAAAAATGCCGCGCGTGCTTAACGGGCTTGGCATTTCAATCGTATCGACGCCGATGGGCGTCATGACCGACCACAAAGCGCGAACCGCAAACGTGGGCGGCGAGGTTTTGTGCAAGGTGGTGTAATTTGTGCTGGTGGCTGGTGCTGGTGGCTGGTAGATAGCCACAAGCCACCGGCACGAGTCACCAGCCACTAACGAACGAAGTGAGTAAAACATGTCAAGAGCAGGCAAATATCCAGTTGAAATAAAAGACGGCGTAAGCGTTTCGATGAACGCCGACGCGATTGTCGTAAAGGGACCAAAAGGAACCTTGTCGGTGCGTCTGGACACGAAAAACGCAGGACTGGTCGATGTAAAAGTCGAAGAAAAACAAATCTCAATCACGCCGAAAGACGCGGATGACAAAGAATCCCGCACCATGTGGGGAACGATGGCCCGCAACATCAAACAGGTAATCGAAGGTGTGACGGTCGGATTTTCCAAAGAATTGGGCATGAAGGGCGTCGGATTCCGCGCGTCCGTAAAGGGCAACGATTTGGTTCTTGTCGCCGGATTCTCCCACGATGTCGTAATGCCGATTCCAGAAGGCCTTGCCGTCGAAGTAAAGCCGGTCGAAAGCGGAATCGTTCCGCTTGTCGTATCCGGTATCGACAAAAACATGGTCGGACAATTCGCGGATAAAATCAGAAAAGTAAGAAAGCCCGAACCATACAAGGGCAAAGGCATATTCTATAAGGGTGAAAAAATACATCGAAAAGAAGGCAAGAAGAAATAATTAGTGATTGGTGCTGGTGGTTGGCGGCTGGTTAGATAGCCACGAACCACCAGCACGAGCCACCAGCACGAGGTAAAAACATGTCAAAACATTTAACAACAGAGCAAAGAAGGCTTTTGTCGAACCGCGGCGAGTTAAAACGCAAAAATCCGAGCAAGGTTCGCCTGTGCGTTTTCCGTTCGAACACGCATATCGAAATCCAGGCCATCAATGATGCGAAGGGATGCACGCTTTGCGCCGCGTCGTCAAAAGAAAAAGGCTTTAAGGGCAAAGGACACAACATCGCGGGCGCCGCCGCCGTCGGAAAAAATTTCGCGGACCGCGCGAAGACCGCAAAGCTTGACGACGTATATTTCGACCGCGGCGGATACAGATATCATGGCCGCGTAAAAGCGCTTGCCGAAGCGATACGCGCCGGCGGGTTGAAATTTTAATTCGTGTTGGTGGCTGGTGCTGGTGGTTGGCGGCTGGTTAGATAGCCACGAACCACCAGCACGAGCCACCAGTCACGACGAACAAAGTGAGCAAACAATGGCAAGATTTGAAGATAAAAAATTGCAAAACGCGGATGCCGGAATAATCGACAAGCTTGTGTCGATAAACCGCGTGTCGAAAACCGTCAAGGGCGGACGCAACATGTCGTTCTCTGCATTGGTCGTCGTCGGCGACAAAGCGGGCCGCATAGGGTTCGGCAAAGGCAAAGCATTGGAAGTTTCGTCGGCCGTGCAAAAAGCGACCAAGGCGGCAAAGGCGAAAATGGTTCGCGTACCGCTTAAAGAAGGACGCACTCTGCACCACGATGTCGACGCCAAATACGGCGCGGGCAAAGTTGTTATTCGCAGCGCGTCCGCCGGAACCGGAATCATTGCGGGCGGCGCGCTTCGCGCGGTGTTCGAATGCCTTGGCGTACAGGATGTCGTCGCCAAATCCCAAGGTTCGAACAACCCGCACAATATGGTGCGCGCGGCGTTCCTTGCGTTCAGCAAAATGAATTCGCCGAAATCGGTGGCATTGCGCCGCGGCAAACCGGTGGCGGAAATCATCGCCGGTCGCGACGGAAAAGATAAAGTGACAGAAAAAGCGGAGTAAAGACATGGCAAAAGTAACAGTAAGACAGGTTAAAAGCACAATCGCAAGGCCGGAAACGCAGGTAAGAATTCTGAAAGCGCTTGGTCTTGGCCGCATCGGAAAAAAGAAAGAACTTACCGATTGCCCGGAAGTTCGCGGAATGATTGCAAAGGTGAAACACTTGATAGTGGTGGAAGATTAATTAGTGATTGGTGGCTGGTGCTGGTGGCTGGTTGGATAGCCACGAATCACCGGCACAAGCCACCAGCCACGACGAACGAAGTGAGTAAAACATGAAACTGAATGCACTTATGGATAATTTCGGCGCGCGCAAAAAAATAAAGCGCGTCGGTCGCGGCATGGCAAGCGGATACGGCAAAACCGCCGGCCGCGGACACAAAGGCCAAAAAGCGCGCAGCGGCGCGAAACAACAGGCGACGTTCGAAGGCGGGCAGACGCCTTTCTATCGCCGGCTGCCCAAAATCGGATTCAGAAATATTTTTGCAAAAAAATATGCGACCATTAATTTGGGCGAAATCCAAAAATTCGTCGACGCGGAAAGAATCGATGCGAAAAAAGAAATCTCGATGGAATCTTTGTTTGCCGATAAAATTCTGAACCGTAAATTCGACGGGTTGAAAATCCTTTCCAAAGGCGAAATCAAAACCGCTGTAAATATCGTTGCGACCAAATGGTCAAAAGCGGCCGAAGCGGCCGTAACGAAAGCCGGCGGAACAATAAAAAGTAAATAAAATGAAAATATTTGCCGAAACATTTTCCAAAATGTCCGATTTGCAAAAGCGGATAATGTTCACGCTTGTGGCGCTTATCATTTACCGCGTGGGCTCTTTCATCCCGCTTCCGGGGGTGAACGCGTCCGCCGTCGTGCATCTGTTCGAAGGCAACGCCGGCATGCTTGGCATGTTTGACGCGTTTTCCGGCGGGTCGCTTTCGCGTATGTCTGTTTTGGCGCTTAATATTTTCCCGTACATATCCGCATCCATTGTTATACAGCTTTTGACGGCCACATCGAAATCGCTTTCCGAATTGCGGAAAGAGGGCGAATCCGGCCGAATCAAAATCAATCAATACACGCGATATCTTGCGGTCGCGCTTTGCGTCGTCCAAGGATACGCGGTGGCAAAGGGGCTTTCCGCCATGCCGCCGGTCGCCGGCCAATTGGCGGTTGTGAATCCCGGAATATGGTTTGATATTTCGACGGTCGTGGCATTGGTCGGCGGCACGACTTTCGTCATGTGGCTTGCCGAACAAATCACCGCGCGCGGCGTAGGTCAGGGCGCGTCGCTTCTTATCATGGCGGGTATTATCGCCGAAGTGCCGGCCGGCATCGCGCGCGTGTTCTCGCTTGGCGCCGTAGGTCAGATTTCCCCGGCGATGATTGCATTGATTGTAGTGTTTGTCGTCGGCATTGTCGCGCTTATCGCATTTATGGAACAGGCGCAAAGACGCATCCAAATCATGTATCCGCGTCAAGCGATGGCGGGCGGCGCGCCGAACGTCAATTCTTCGTACTTGCCGCTTAAAATCAACATATCCGGCGTTATGGGGCCGGTGTTCGCGTCGGCCATCATGATGCTTCCGGCGTTTTTGCTGCGCTTTTTGCCGACGGACGCGCTTTGGGCGCAAAGGGTCCAGGCTCTGTTCACATACGGCACCATATCGTATATGTTAATGTTCACATTCCTTATCGCGTTTTTTGCGTTCTTTCAAACCGCGGTCGTGTTTAATTCCGAAGACACGTCCAACAATTTGAAAAATGCGGGCGGATATATTCCGGGCGTGCGTCCGGGCGAACAGACTATGAAATTCCTTGACGACATAGTATCGCGCACAACGGCCATCGGCGTCATATATCTTATCGTCGTTTGCGTGTTTCCGATTCTGCTTAACACTCATTTCGGCGTGCCGATTGTAGTCGGCGGAACGGCGGTGCTTATCGTCGCGGGCGTCACCATGGACACCGCAAACCAGATTCAGTCGTATTTGGTCGCAAAGCAATATGCAAGCGTCATAAAAAAGGCGAATAAAAAAAGTCGGTTCAGGGTGTAAATAATTGACTTTTGCCAAAAGTATTATAAAATACTGCGGCAAAAAATAAAAAATCGCGAAGCGATTAAAAAAGCTTCAATCTGACGGTTTGACGCATTGTCGCGCAAACCCTATGAAACAAAGGACACATACAAATGGCACGTATCGCAGGTGTTAACATCCCAATGGAAAAACGCGTTGAAATCGCGTTGCAATATATTCACGGCATCGGACCGATGCGCGCGAAACAGATTTGCACGGCGTTAAAGCTTAAAGACTCTTTGCGCACGAAAGACCTTTCCGACACGGATATTATAAACATTTCCAATTATATCGAAGAAAACTTCAAAGTCGAAGGCGATGTCCGCCGCGAAGTTCAGATGAATATCAAACGTCTGCAAGACATGAAAGCGTATCGCGGAATCCGTCATCGCAACCGTTTGCCGGTGCGCGGCCAGCGGACACAGACAAACGCCCGCACGCGCAAAGGAAAACGCGTGGTGGTTGCAGGATCGGCGACAAAGGGTAAATAGTGACCAGGCACTGGGCGTTAGGCACTAGTGTCGTAAAAGCAAAGCCAGTGCCTAGTGCCCGGTGCCTAGTGCCTGCGAACAAAGTGAGCAAAATATGGCAATAAAGAACACAAAGAAAAAAATCACAAAGAAGATTTCGCATGGAGTCGCGCATGTCGTCGCGACCATGAACAACACCCGCATCACGATTACGGATGCGTCGGGCGCCGTGATTTGCTGGGCCACGTCGGGTGCGAATAATTTCAAAGGCGCGAAAAAATCCACGCCGTACGCCGCGACAATCGTTGCGGAATCCGTCGCGAAAAAAGCCGCCGAACACGGAATGAAGACCGTCGACGTCTTGATGCGCGGAATCGGCGCGGGCCGCGAATCCGCCGTGCGCGGATTGTCCAATTCCGGATTGATAGTCCAAGCGATTACCGACACAACCCGCATACCGCACAACGGATGCCGGCCGAAGAAAGTGAGAAGAGTATAGGTGGCTGGTGCTGGCGGCTTGAAGTATGAGTTTGTGGACAGTATTGTTCCAAAATACAAACTACGAGCCACCAGCACTAACCACCATTTGGTGAAAATAATAAACTAAGCCAAGAGGAATGTTATGATTGAAAAAAACTGGATGACCCTGATTAAGCCAAAGAAACTGCATATCAGGATAGACGAACACAACCCCAACGTCGCCGTATTGGTCGCAGAGCCTTTGGAAAAGGGTTTCGGCCTTACGCTTGGCACCGCATTGCGCCGCGTTTTGCTTTCTTCGTTGCAGGGATGCGCGCCGACGTCCATCAAAATCGACGGGGTTCAGCACGAATTTTCATCCATACAAGGCGTCCGCGAAGATGTTACCGACATCGTCCTTAACTTAAAAGGCGTGTATTTCAAAGCCGAAACCGAAGGCCCGCACAAAGCGCATCTGAAGGTCAAAGGCCCCGCCGTCGTCACCGCCGGGATGATTGAATGCGGCGCAAACGTCGAAGTCATGAACAAAGACCACGAAATCTGCAACCTTGACAAGGGTGCGGCGATTGATATGGAAGTCAACCTTGGCATCGGGCGCGGATACGTGCCGGCCAAAGACAATCGCGGCGAACATACCGCGCTTGGCACGATTCCAATCGATTCCATCTATTCGCCGATATTGAATGTCGCCACCGCGGTAAGCGAAACCCGCGTCGGGCACAGCATGGACTTTGACAAATTGGAATTGACCGTAAAGACAAACGGCGCCGTCACGCCCGAAGACGCAATCGCGTACGCCGCGCGCATCTTGACGGACCAGATGACCGTGTTCATCAATTTCGAAGACCCGGCCGCCGCGCACGCGCCCGTCGAAGATGAAAAGAAAAAAGAAGCATTGCCGTTCGACCCGAAACTTCTCAAACATGTCGACGAATTGGAATTGTCCGTCCGCGCGAATAATTGTTTGAAGAACGACAAGATAAACTGGCTTGGTGAACTTGTTCAAAAGACCGAAAACGACATGCTGAAGACGCCGAATTTCGGCCGCAAATCCTTGAACGAAATCAAGGCGCAATTGGAGGCGATGGGACTTGGGCTTGGTATGGAAGTGCCGGGATGGCCGCCGGAAAATATTGCGGAACTTGCAAAGAAATACGAAGACCCGTATAAATAAATTAATTTCTATGGACATCTGCTTGTGTTTGCAGGTCCTCGTGTATATTCAATACACGCCGGACTTGCAAACCCGGCGCACCTGCCTCATATAAATTAATTTCTTACAGTTATATTTCTGAAAATTTTTCAGGATATAATTTCAATCAATCCCAAGAGGGCAACAGACGCAAAAGGAGCGCGAGATGAGACATCAGAACAAAGGCAGAAAATTCGGCCGCGACACAAATGCAAGAAAGGCATTGTTCCGCGGATTGTCGAAAAATTTAATTGAACGCGAACAGATAAAGACAACATTGCCAAAGGCAAAAGACTTGCGCGGCGTCGTTGAAAAATTAATCACGCGCGCAAAGGTCGACACTGTTGCGAACCGCCGCCTTGTCGCCGCGGAATTACAGGACGCGGCTTTGGTAAAAAAGATATTCACGGTTTTGGGTCCGCGTTATAAGGACCGCCCGGGCGGATACACGCGCGTTCTGCGCGCCGGGTTCCGTTACGGCGACGCCGCGCCCATGGCGATAATCGAATTGGTCGACCGCGATGCGGCCGCGAAGGATAATCCGAAAGCCAAAGGCGAGGGCACAAAGGCCGAAAAAGCCGAAGCAAAAGCCAAAACGCCGAAAGCCGCGGCGGCAAAGGTTCAGCGCGAAGCCGCACCGATTGCAAAAGCAACCGGCACCAAGACGACGGCCGCGCGCCGCCGCACGGTCGCGGGATAGGCGGGCTTTACGTCGCGGGTGTCATCCCGGAATTTTTGCGGAACGCAAAAATGTCCGGGACCTGGAAAGAACCAGGAATTATAAATCTTCCCATCGTTGGGAAGATTTTTATATCCCATCCCTTTCCAGGCCCCGGGCTCTGGCTTGCGCCAGCCCCGGGATGATACCGGCGTTGGGCATCATCCCTATGAATTATTAATTATCATTATTGTTGGGTCGGGTTGTTCTGTTGAAGACCGGCAAAGCGGTATGCATGCGCCGCGGTGCCGCACACAATGGGCACAGCCTTCGCGCGGACAGCCGTTGCGGCATGTAAGGTCGTGACTATTTCGCGCCTCGGTCCCCGTGGGGCATGGATCGCATTTGTTCCAATTCACCTCGTCTACATTGTCTTTCATAACGAAGAACAGAGTAGCCGGGCAACGCTTTACCCAGCATTCGCGTTCGTTACCCATTTCATGTCCGGTGATTCTTACGGTCCTGTCGGTTGATTTTGAATTCCCTTCGATGCACCAATCGGTGGGGCCTGTGTACTTAATCCATCTGTGGGCTTGGCCTGTTACCTGCCCACTCTCATTATAGATATTATATTCTTCGCAAATACAGCTCTCCTCTTGGGTTTTCGACGGCACTTTGTGCCCAATCGATTGTCTGCTGCACGTTCTTTGTCTGTCAAGCCAGTCTTCCATAGTATTCCGTCCGCTGCCGGTACCGTGGGCTGGACACCTTGCATACGCGCCGGATGTGAAAAACCACACCGCCGCCAAAGCCAAAAATAATATAAACAGTTTTTTCATTTACATACCTTTGCAATACCTTAATCGCCGCCGCTTGCACCCGCATCGGTCCTCATCCATTCGGGCGGACCGTGCAGATCCGGGTCATAGCACACACCGGCGGCCGCAAGTCTTTCAAGGGCGGTCTGACCCTCTCTTATAAGTTCGCGCCGTCTGCGTTCGTGGTTAACCTGTGCGCGTTGAAGTCCGGCATTGATAATCGTCATTGTCGCCGCATGCGCGATTGCGGGGAAGCGTGCTTCGGTTCTTTCGCCCAGCGCAGAGCGGCCGTCCACCTGTCTCAGCCTTCGTCCGCCGATACACATTTGCACGCGTTCATCCATTACCAGTTCGTCAACCTTTTCATTAATAACCCTTATCATAAGGTTAATTCCCCGTTGCGTTTCCGCCGCCGCGGTATAATCGGCAAAGAGCGTTTTGTCTTCCCCGGTTTCGTCGTCCTGTACCATTACCGTTTCAATGATCGGCAAAACGACGTTTTGCGCAACTCTGTGGGTGTTTGAGTCCGGGTTTGGATTCACCCTTATCCATGAAAAGTCGATAAGTCCCTTTATTGTCCGCGTCAATGCATTGCTTTCCACGACGATACCGCTTGCGCCGACGGCGTTATTATTTTCGAACAGATTGCTGCAATCGCGCGCCGTGCACATGGCCCCCAATCTTGCGTCAACCGCCGCTGTGCACATCCGAAGCTGTGCATTGTCGATATTCATAAGGATTCCGGCGATAAGGTCGTCGTAATAGCTCGCGCTCATTGCTTCCCCGTCGACGATGCAGCTTTCACGCATTCTTTCAAGCGGACACATGCGTTTGATAAACGCAACGTCCATACCGATACAGTTTGCATAATCTTCGCCGCAATTGTTTTCGCTTGTCATGCACCGGCGCACTTCGCGCAAACATGCGTTGTCGCGCATCGCGGAAAGCCGGCGTGTCACAAACGACCATATTGGATGGTCTTCTTCGACGGTATTCTGCCGCGCGTCGACGGTTATTCCGCATGCTTCAAGCGGAACGCGGCATATATGCACCATCGCGGCCGGATTGGTAAGGCAAAGGTCGTATTCCGCTTCCTCTCTTTCCGGATTAAACCGGTCGGCGCATCCGCGGCGGAAACATTCGGAAATATTGGATATGCAGTTTTGGCGGTTTTCACTTTCCTGCATAATTTCGGCGGTTCTTACCGCCGGCGCGACGCTTGCCACGAATATGTCCCACACGCGGTCCTTGTGCATTATGCATTGGTCGGTGATGTTTTCGCAAAGATGACCCCGCGCGACAAGTGTGTCATACGACGACATCGCGATTTCGATGAATGTATTTTGGCCGGGAATCTGCACCCGGTGCATCCGCGGAGCAACCACGCCGCGCCGCGACATGGCGGCCGATTGCGCGGCGGCTATGCCGACGCACCCGCTGAAATCCTCTTCGCATCCGCCGCGGTCAACCATACAGTTTCTGAATTCCGTAACGCATTCGCCAAGATTCCACCGGTTGGCGTGTTCGAACGATTCTTCCAATGCGTCGCGGACGGCGGCGCGCGCTGCGCGAAGCCTGTTGTCGGCGTCGTTCAACCTTGCGCGCAAATCATTTTCAAACGCGCGGCAATCGGATGTTATCTGTGCGGTATAAAGGGTGGACAGCATCGATACATCGCGAGAGCAATGCGGCGCCTGTTCGCGCATGCGGCCAAGGCACAGAGTGCGCACGGCGGCAAAAAGCGCGTCACCGTGCCTTCCGGCAAGCGGGTCGGTAATATTTTCTTCGCGTTCCACAAAAAGGTCGTCGAACGTCAGCGTGCCGGCGGCGCCGCCAAGCCCGGAAAGGTCAAGGGTCGGTCGCGCGCGCTGGCGCACTTGTTGCTGTTGCTGTAATATGCGGATGTTGTCAAGCGCGCGCTGTTCCATTTCGGCGATGTATTCCGCGCGGGCGCCGCGTTCAATGCGTTCGACTTCTTCGGTGGCAAGGATAAGAGATTCTTCGTTCGCGCGACGGATTTGTTCAAGAAGGTCGTCGAAAGTGGCGTGCTGATTACTGCATAAACAGCGGCCGCCGTTTTCATTCGGCGCCATACAGAATGAATCCATGCATCCGTCGAACAGTTCGCGGCATTGCTGGTCGACAAGCGCTTCGTTGCCCGTGGCGGCGGCGATGGTTGGCGTGCCTTGACGGTTTACGCCGACGGTCGCGGAGCGTGCGACTATGTTGGGTGCGGGAGCGGGCGCCGCCACGCGGGCGGGAGCGGCCGCGCGCGCTTGGACCGCCGGTTGCTGCGCGGGCGCGGATACGGCGGCGCGGGCCGGAGTTCTGGTTTGCGGCCCGGTGGGCGCCGCTTGCCGTCCCTGTGCGCGTCCCTGTTGCTGCTGTGCGGCGCCGCCCGCGCGCGAGGTGGGCGCGGAATCAGCCGCGCCGGACAAAAGCGCAAAGCAAACTGCGAAAAGCAGACGTGATAATTTCATATTCTCTGATTAAAGATTTTATCATAAAATGACGAATAAAAAAAGCCTTTCCTGTTTTAAGCGAAGTTTCTGAGTTTCTGAATTCCAGAACCCGTCATTCCCGCGAAGGCGGGAATCCACTGCTCTCAAAAGGTCGTCGCCAGCAAAGCTGGCGACGCATCATTATACAATGGATCCCCGCCTTCGCGGGAATGACGGGAAGAGCTGTGTTTTTACAATTCGGAAAGGTCGGAAATCACGCGTACGCCAAGGGTCGTCCATTCGTTTTTTACGTTTTCCAAATCCATGATGTTGGATTCGGCAAGGTACAGCACGGGTACGGCGTCATGACGCGCGCCCGCATCAATCGCCGCCGCGGCCGGGGACGGCCTTTGTTTGCCCGCCGCGAACCAGTCGTCTTTATCCGCAATCGTGAAATCCGGGTCGTCGTGGATTGCGATGGCGAACCGGTATTCGGTATTCGGATTCGGTATTCGGGTTGCGATAACAATATCCCCGTCAACAGATGTTTCAAAGCCAAGGGATTTGATTCGTGAAACGTGAGGTGTAAAGCGTAAGGCGTCATCGGTTTCGACGTCAAAATTTTCTTTGGTATCAAAAAGCACTTCCTTGAAAACCGGACCGGACGATTCCGGTTCGGCAAGACTTTCGTCAAAATCCGGAATGGGAAGCGATGGGACGGGTTTGGAGGCGCTATCTCCGGGTTCCGGACAAATCGTTTCATGGCTTTCCGGGATGACAGCATTTCCGTTGGCTTCAAATGCGGATTTCACAGGGTTCGCAAAATCGCCGCGCTTTAGTGCCCTTACGTAAAGTTCGTGCAATTCCTGTGGCAGATTTTCGGGAAGGGCGGGTCCGGATTCTTGAACTTCGTCCGGCTTTTCTTTTTTGTCTTCGTTGTCTTTTTTTTCCTTTTCCGGGACAAATGGTAACGGGAACGGCTTGCCGCTTGAAATTATAAATTTTATAACCGCGAAATATATGGGCAAAGTCGCAATCATCAAAACGCCAAACGTAAGGCCCGCAAGGCCGGACAGCCGAATAGCAGGAATCCGCACCCAATGAGCAATGTTAAACGCGTCGAACCCGAACATAAACGATAAAAGAAACCATATCGCGGCGAAATAAAGCGCGGTCCAAACGGTTGCCAGTTTTGCTTTTTTGATAAAATTCATAATGCGCGAAAACATACGCCAATTCTATCGGGTATTCAATTTTTGTCAAGTGAGAATTCAAAAGGCGTTTCCTGTTCCCTTTTGGGGTGGGTTAGCACAGCGGCCCGCCTCCAAAAGGGGCCAGGAAACGCCAGCCGCAAAAAACAATTTTCAATCGCATTGATTTTATGATATAATCAACACACGTACACGAGAAAGGAAGGGATTATCATGCCTAAAAATTTATCAATATTCTTGATGGCAATTGGTTTTGCCGTGCCGGCTTTATGGATTGGCGGAACATGTCATGCCGCGCCGACCGGCCGCGATACGGCCGCACGCGTCGTCACGATGCCGGTCGTGCCGCATACGGGCGGCGGAATCGGCGGACGCACGCGCCCGCTTCCTTTGCGCGGCGTACCACTTCCTCCGGGTGGCGGCGGTGGCGGCGGTGGCGGTACAACGACCCAACCGGGCGCGGAACGATGCCCCGACGGAACGCCGCTTGCCGATTTGATAACTCAGGAAGATTGTATGGAGCGCATCCTTTCATGTATCAACGGCGGTGCTTTGCCGAATCGGATTAACGATTTGTTCGACGCGGAAACACGGACCGAAGTCACGCGCGGCATGAACCTTTGCGGGGCCCAGGTTGACTTTTGCCTTCGTCATGCCAAAACTTCAAGAATCGTAAGCAACAGGGTGGAATGCGACGACATATTCTCGTCGCGCGACGCGCTTTGGGCGATGTTCAATTCCCAAGTGGTCCAACCGCGGTACCATGCGTTTATATTAAGCCGGACGGGCCTTTCCCCGAACCAGGCGCGGCGCGTTTGTCTTTTGCTTGACAGAAACATAAACGACCCGTCGTTCAGGCCGGACGCCAACATTGACGTATGGGCGGACGGATTCCTTGCCAACAGCCGCGGTGAATTCGCGCGTTGGGACGCCGTCGAAGGCAGATGCCTTATCCGCGTCGCGGCGTACGATGGCGCCGACAGACAGATTTATGTCGACCTTATCGAATCCGAAGGCACGATATCCACAAGACCGGGATGGCCGGCGCACAGCGCGCTTAACATCGACGTCGCGCGCGGCGGTTCTATCGGTCAGATACCGGCCGAAACATGGGTTACGGCGGGCGAAACATTTACGTGCGACGAAGATTTGTTCAGTTATCAATTATTTCACAGAGCCACCGGTGAAAGAGCAGCTCCGGTCGACGCAGTGGAAGCGCGCGCATCGCGCAGGATGAATCCGCTTCTTGCCGCGGGCCTTTGGGCGGCAGTCGGTGCCGGCGGCGGCATCGTGACAAGCCGGACGGTCGCGGAAGACAGGCTTGGCGGCACATGGGGCCAGGCGGCCATCGGTGCGGGCGTTGCCGGAACTATAGCGTACTTTGTCCAGGCGAACCAAGTAAGACAGGATGAAAGAGGCCTTGAAAACGAAGCCAGAAGAGAAACCGAAAGATTACAGGCCGAAGCGGACGCCGAAGCAAACAGATTGCGGACCCAGGCGAACATAGACGGGGTCACTTGCCGTGTGGGCGACAGACTTGACCAGCTTGTGCTTGCGCAACAGGGACGCGTTAACAGCCTTCGCGAATTCTATGTGCAATGGCGCCTTGAAATGCCGGATTTTGCACAGCCTGTTGGAAACATCATCGGCCAGAACTGTACAGACTGGCTTAACGTGTGTTCAAGAATTACCGGACTTAACACATCATGGCGCGAAGTGTGCAGCGACGCGGCGGTGACTTACAGACCAATCGCCGGAAATGCCATAAGAATCGAAGGCGCGTGCGAAGTCGTTGAAATAGACGGCGCGGAACGGTGCAGGGCGACACAGCTTGCCGTAATCCACGGAGCATGCACAGAAGCACAGCTTCCTCCGATTGACACTGTGCCGCCGACCGTATGCACGCCCGGCGCGACCGAAAACTGCACAATCGGTGGCGCGGCCGGAACAAGAACGTGTCTTTCCACCGGACAATGGGGAGATTGCGTTGCGGACGACGACGAATAACGCACACCGCTTGGATTCAATGCAACGGGCGCAACCCACACCGCGAAATCTGTGATTTTGCCGGTACCCGGGGACTCTGCCCGTTGTTTTCATTTTTCTTCTTGCATTAAAATTCCGTTTTTTGTTAAAATTGATTTACGGAAAGAGAATGCTTAAAAAATCCAGATTTTTGTTTGCGATATTCGCCTTTGCGGCTGTGGTTTCCGCCGCTCCGCGGGCGCACGCCGCAACCGAATTCCAAATGGCGGCGCAACTTCTTGCCGCCGCGCGCGCGGGCGATATTCAACAGGTTCAGGCTTTGGTTCATTCCGGCGCGAATATAAACTATATTGACGCGACCGGGCTTTCCATCGTGTGTACCGCGCTTATGAACAACGACACGCGCGCGGCACAGGTTTTGCAAATGTTCGGCGCCGACGCATCCGGGTGCGACCGTCAGATAAGAAGACATAACCAGCGGACGTCGCAACAAAGAGATTCCGACGGCGGGTTGTTAAGCGGATTGTCCACACCGCAAACTATGCTGTTGGCGGCGGCGGGTGCGGCGGCTGTTGTCGGCGGAGTGTGGTTCTTGACGGACCAGTTTTCGCCAAATCGCGCCGGCAGTGGCGGCAGTGGCGGCGGCGGTGGTGGCGGCGGTGGTGGAGGCGGTGGCGGCGGGAACCAAAACAGACTTATCGATTGGCAATTCAATAATCTTCCGCGCGGGTTTTTGGCATGCGCTACAAATACCCAGGGTATTTGCGTCGAGCCGGCGCGTCAATCGGCCCAGGGTGACTGGGTTGAAAACTTTCTTATGCCCGGGGATTTCGTATTGCTGTCCGAAGGGTTGGTTGATGTCGCGAACGACTATGCGATAATGCCGATGCAGAATTATATGGCTTTGATGCGCGGATACGGTCCGCTTGCGCGCGGATATTTGGGTCAGATGACGCTGCGCGGCAACGACCGGCAACCGCTTGACGGCGTGCGCGAGGTTGCGGTCGCCAACGGATTTCTTGCCGGCGGCGGCCGGCCGATTACGGTCGCGCTTATATCCAATCACGGCGTGAATATCAATGCAAGCGCGGCGACGAACGATACCGCGGACGCGGGCGATTCCAGCATTGCGGACGGATGGATTTTCTGGGCGACCGGCCCCGGCGAAGGCGGTGGCGGCACCAACACCGTATCGCGCCGGTTTTATAATACTCTTGTCGATATGTCCACCGCGACAAGCGGGCTTATCGGCGCCGGCGTTTCCGGCGAACGCGACGGATTTGATTTTACCGGCGACGGCACCGCGATACGCAACGAAGACGCGACCGCTTACGACAATCTTCTTGCCAAGATATTAATCGGCGGCATTGCGGAGGGCCCCCTTGCCGACGGCCGCGGATTTGCGGATTACACCGGATTCCTTCCGAACGGACAATTGGTCGTATATCGGACCGGCGGCGGGCTTGACAGTAACGGCGATGCGATTGATTATCAAAACTATGCCGCGATGCTTCATGCGGCAAGGTTGACCCTTGCCCCGACAAGCATTGCGCCGCCGTCCACCGGCATCAATCCGACGCGTGTGAATGTCATCGCGAACGCTGCGCCGGTTTCTGCAATGACCGCAATCGGCACCGAAACGATAAGCAACCTTTGGATGTTCGCAGAAGGCAATGCGCGCCGGACGGCTCTTCTTGACCTTATCGCATATTATTATGCGAATGACCCGAACAATACCGCGAACGTGCGCAACGATGCGCGCGATTTCCTTGGCGGGATTGGCACCCCGTTCCAATCGATGGTTATATATTCGACCGGGGCGTTTCTTGTTAATACGCCCGGCACAGTCTTGGAGGCCACATTCGAAAACGCCGTGCCGATGGCATACGCGGGCGCAAGCCGGTATTTCATGTCCGTCGTCGCGGTTCAGCTTTCCGACGGAACGGGGAATATAAACCCGGGCAGTGTCGGAAATATGGACGACACTTTGTGGAACAATCAAAACAGCCCGAAGATAGTCCTGTCGACATGGCACGACCCCAATGTTCTTGTCACAGACCCGAACAATCTTCCTGACCGCGATTTTTTCAGCGCGCGCAAATGCGGCTGGGCAGGGTCGGGTACAAACGGCGTTGACCCGTGGTGCTTTGCCGCGGCGGGTCAGACGGACGCGCTTGCGGTCGCCGCGATGGCCGGCGCAGTGGGACAGGTGCAAAGCGCATTCGGACAATTCTTGACCAATGACCAGATTTTCCTTCTTATGGCGCTTACATCCGACAGCCGGATGTTGGTACACCGGTTGCCCAACGGAAGTCTGGATTACAGCGCGCTTCAAATGAAGTATCAGCTTCCCGCGGATATTCAGGCGCGGGTCGACCACGGCCATATGACTTATTTACAGGCGTTCGCGGATGTGTTCGGATACGGGCTTGTCAATCCGGAACTTGCGACACGGCCAAGCGGGCACATATACTATTACGCCATAAACGGGATGACCAATAACCACATACCGGTCGTCAATTCGCCGTCCGGCAACGCGTTTTATCATGTCGGAAGAGTCCCGACAAGCGGCAACACCGGAGGCGGCGGGTCCAACCCCCCGCGCTCTTCGTCGATGGCGTTTTCCGGCGCGTTCGGCGCGCGGAATGCAAGCATAAGCATTCCTATGTTCGATTTCATAGAATCTTCGGACGGAGAATTATCCATGCCGCGCATATGGGACGGGTCGGTATATATGACCGCGAACCGCCGCGCGATGGTCATGCACGACGCGCTTGGCGATTTCCGGACGACGCGGCGGCCAGGCACGATAACAGACGGCGGATTTTCCATAGGTATGTCTTTCCGCGATACGCATCGCGACGACGGGTTTGGAAATCTTGATAAAATGTCGCTGGCATACGATACGGGCGCATTTGCATTCGGCGCGCGGTTTGAACGAAGCGCGGGCGATACCGATATAATCCGCGGCGATGGTGCGAATCCGATTATGGCGATTGCGTCGAATTCCACATCGGTCGATGCGGCGTACCGCGCGGGCAATTGGCGATTCTCTGTCGGGACGGCGATTGGCTCCGTCACGGAAGAAGGGCTTCTTGCGCATGACCCGATGCTTTCCGATAATAAAGAATTATTGCAACTTGGCCGCGCCATGACGTTCGAAGGCGGCGTGACATACGGCGCGGGTCCGCTTTCGTTCGGTACAAATGTCGGGGCGATGCGCGAATCCGACACGACGCTTGGCGCGCATTCGACGGGCTTTACGTCGCTTTCGGGCGGCAATACCGTATACATGGATAATGTGTTCGAATACCGCGCGGGCGAATTGTTGCGGTTTAATGCGCGGTATACCGCCGCGCGGACAACGACAAGCGCCGCGGGCTTTGGCACGATTATCGCGGACGTTTCGCAAATACATTCCGACGCGCTGTCGTTCGGGGTCGAATACGGCGGGTGGTCCTTCTCGCTTGCGCGGCCATTGGCGGTCACAAGCGGCCGCATGCATTATGTAAGCGCGGATGTGGAATTAATAGAAGCGGACCACGGATTCGACCTTTCCACGAATCCTTATATCGGCATATTTGATTTGTCGCCGGCCGCGCGCGAACTTCGCGCATCGCTTGCGTACAGGCGCAACCTTGGCGAATTTACCGACGGCGCGGTCGGATTTGTGTATCGCAACAATCCGAACCATACGCGTGACTTTGGCAATGAAACTTTGCTGATGTTAAAATTAAGCCACAGGATTGGGATTTAATCCGACAAGTCTATCAAGAGCGGCGATGTTTTCCGCCATCCGGTCCAGGTCTCTTTTGCGCCGCCAATCAGAGATAATCGCGCCATACAGACGATTTTTCATCGCAAAATACGCGTCGTGTTCGGATATGCGGATGGAAAGCCCGCAAGATTGGTACGCTTTATTCAACAGTTTGATGAAATGAAACAATTTGGCCGGATTTTTGGAAAACTGTTCTATGTCATGAAGCGGATTTGCGGTGGCTGTAAAGTTATCAAGGTCCAGAACGGCGCACAATCTGCCGGCACTGTTTTGCAACATCTGTCCAAGACGCAAATCGCCGTGCGTAAAAATTCTTTTCCGCAAATTGTGCCTGGCATAGACTTTCTGGATTTCCCGCACGTCGTCCGAAACATCGCGGCCAAGTATTTTGGAAATTTCGACCGGGTCTTGAATAATTGAAAGCGGCCGTTGCGGATGCAGAGCGTCCATAAGTTCCTTTGGAATCTTGTCTGTATCAATCGCGTGCATGCGGGCGATGAAATGCGCAATGTCCGACAGACATTCTTCGGAGACATTGCCATGCGTAATCATGTTGCCGGGAAGAAACGGATAATACATATAATCTTCCGTCCCGTGCAGCTTTTTAATGTCGGGGAACAGGGCGCCGTCTATATGTTCGCGCAAAATCGCGCTTGCCGCCGCACAGTGGGCCGCGCATCCGGGACCGAAGGATTTTACCACAAGGTTGTCGTTGACAAGAAATATCCGCGCCGTTCCGGATTTGAAAAATCGGAATGATTTTATTTCCAAACCCGGCAATCCGGCCTGTATTATGCGTTTTTCTTGCGCCGATATCCCTTTGATAACTTTGCGCAAATGACGGCGTTTCAGATTATTGATGACAAACAGACTGACCAGGCTTGCGATTAAACTTCTCATGACAACTTCCTTGAAACTGTGCGACGCCTTTGACAGGCACCGACAGGATTATAAACGAACGGAAATCAAAATAACAGCGAAGTTTGTAAAAAATTACTTCAAAGCGATAACGGTCTCGACGGAACGGAATATAAGATTCCCTTGCCATACTTGGCTGTCTTTATGCTATAATCCCGACATGGAAGGATTCCCAAAATTTGTGGCAAAAATGTTCCGTACGCGATTAATTGCTTTTTTGATGTTTGTTTTTGCATCTGCGGCCCATGCCGAAAACACGCGTGTGGCAACCGTCCAGTTTGTGCACCTGGCGATAAGAAACGCGATACACGCGCACGTTCCTCAGACCAATCCAAGTTGGATTAACACGGGCGCAAACACCCGCATTGCAAATATGGAATATTTGTTGTGCCTTGTTGACATGGCGAATGCAGCAATAAACATGGGGCCCACCACCAATTATTGCGAATCTGAATATGCGACTACCCAGGCGGCTAATGTAGAAGCGGTTAAGAACGCAGCGGAACGGTTAATTACATTTGCGCCGCGATTTTGGTTACACCTTACCGACGTAAAGGCGGGCGAAGAGTTCAGTTTTCGTATAGATGCCGTGCACGGAACATACAGCGTCAATTGGGGCGATGGCACGCCTCCGCAAATTTTACATATGACGCCGGCGACGGCAAGACGCACTTTTACCCAAGATGGGGATTATGTCATCGGTTTGGGCGGATTTACAAGTGCGCATGGCTTGCTGGAAATTCGGTCTTCGATAACGTTCGAAAACTCTCCGCTTCGGGCAAAGGTTACAAAACTTGAAGGCGACCTTGGCGCCGTGTTTCCAACAATCGGCGACGGTTCCGGCGCAACATTACGCCCAAGGTTTATAAATACGTTCAGGGGATTTACGGGTCTGACCGAAATTCCGGAAACATTGTTTGCCGGGATAGAAAGAACCGGAGCGACTATGTTCCAAGGTACGTTCGCCGATTGCACCAACTTGACCAGTATCCCGGAAAATCTGTTCGCCACCATAAAGGGGCCGCCGCAAAATTCTATGTTCGCGAATACATTTAACAACACCGGAATAACCGAAATCCCGGAAAACCTGTTCAGCAGTATTCAGGGATTATCAGCGGACGCAATGTTCAGCGGTACATTCCGTAACGCCGGCGTAACCGGTTCTATACCGGAAAACCTGTTCGCCGGGATTCAAGGCCCGCCAAGGGCGCACATGTTTGCCAGAACATTTGCCGACAATCCCAATATGACCGGCTCGATACCGGAAAACTTGTTCGCCGGGATTCAAGGTTCGCCAGAATCCGCTGTATTTGATGGTACATTTCAAAACACCGGTCTAACCGGTCCGATACCGGAAAACTTGTTCGCCGGGGTTCAAGGCCCGCCGCGTCAAAATATATTTAACAGCACGTTCAGGGATGTCCCCGGTTTGACGGGCATAATTCCCGGTCGGTTGTTCGCCGGAATTGCCGGACCGCCGGATGCGTGGATGTTTCAAAATACATTCAGAAACAGCACCGGCCTTACCGGCATAGGTGACGGGCTGTTTGATGGTATTCACGGAAACGCGTCATCATGGATGTTTGACGGCACATTCAATGGCTGCACCGGTCTGACCGGGCCGTCCGCACGGACGCTTATCAATCCGGACAACCCTGTGCTGGATACCGATACCCAAGAAGAAATCAATGCCAAAAGACAGTTTGTGTGGGAAAAATTTATGGGGAACAACGGCAGTCCCTGGGCCGGGCACAGCAACAACATGTACACAGGTGCGACCGGGCTTTCCGACTTTCATATTATGTCGACAATTTGGCGATAGTATACTGTAATCGAAGATTATTTCGCAACAATAACGGTCGCGGGGCGAAGCACCGTGTCGCCGAACATATATCCGGATTGGCATTCTTCTGTAATCTTGCCGGATTCTTTGTTATCTTCCACGGTGGAAATCGCGTTGTGAAATTGGGGATTCAACGCACAGCCGACGGTTTCGATTTTAACAATGCCGACATTTGCAAGGACGCCCGCCGCCGCGCCGCAAAGCGCCTTTATCCCCGCATCGTCCGGCGCGTGCGCGGACGCCGCCTCAATCGCGTCAATTAATGGCAAAAAGCTTTCCGCGATATTCATGGCGCGGGTGCGCAGGGCGGATTCGACATCCGATTTCGCGCGCCGGCGCGTGTTTTCGATTTCTGCCATCGCGCGGATATATTTGTCCGACAATTCCGCAACCCTTGCCCGAAGGCATTCGGTTTCGTCCGCGTCCGTCCGTTCCGATTCGGATTCTATGACCGCTTCGGCGGCTTCTTCGACAATGTTTTCCATATCTGACATTTTATTTTCCACTTTGTATTATGGGGATGAATTCTTCGGGCAAAAGCGACGCGCGCCCGACCAGGACCCCGTCCACGCCCTTCATAGACATTATCGCAAGCGAGTTCGTCGCATTCACCGACCCGCCGTATATTACGGGCGCATGTTTGCCCATCCCGGCAAGCACGTTATAGATATGTCCGTGCGCTTTTTCAATATCCGCCGCCGGTGGAATATTATCCGTCCCGACGGACCAGACGGGCTCGTACGCGATGATAAAGTTCGTGATGGCTTCGGGGACGGACTCTTTAACCTGTTTTTCCACGGCGGCGGGCATTTGGGCGTCCGCGGCGCATTCGTCGCCCGTGCAGGCTTCGCCCACGCATATAATGGGAATAAGTCCGGCGCGGTGCGCCGCCAATGCTTTGTGCGATATGATTTCGTTGGTTTCAAAATAATTCCGACGGCGCTCGGAATGCCCGACTATCGCGTATTTGGCGCCGGTTTCGGCAATCATTTCGGCCGAAATTTCGCCTGTATATGCGCCGGAATCATACGCGCCGACGTCTTGGGCGCCGAATGCGACGTTTGCGACCGACGCCGCGCCCAAAAGGGTGAACGGCGGGCAAAGGATTACCCGTTCGCGGTTCATATTCACGGATTTCAACGCCTCTATCATAACGGCAAGGGATTTGACCGAACCGTTCATTTTCCAGTTTCCGACGATGATTTTTTCAAGGTGCTTCATAGTCGTAATTTACCATTTTTCCCTTGCGGGGGCAAGAAAAAGTTTAGTAAAATCGCCATGATTCTAATCATAATGGAGTATTTAACATGTTAAAGCAAATGCGAGATTCAACCAACCGGCCGTTGGCGAAAGTTTTGATGGGCGTTTTGATTTTTTCGTTCGTGGGCTGGGGCGCCGCGAATTGGATTTTAGGCGAGTCAAGATTTGACGATTCAATCGTAAAAATAGGGCGCGAACCCATAACCCTTGCCCAATTCGAGCGCGAGCGCAGTCGCCAGTTGTCCCAGATGACGCCCGAATTGCGAAGGCAAGTTTTCGCGGACCAACAGGCGACGATACAGCTTGGCCAACAGATTTTATCAAGCCTTGGGTCGCAATTAATGCTTGACCAGCGGGCGGAAGACATCGGGCTTGCCGCGTCGCCCGCCGCCGTTGCCGCGGTAATCCGCGCCGAACCGGCGTTCCAAGAAAACGGAAGATTCTCTGCGATAATGTTCGACGTCACTCTTGCCAATATGGGATTGTCGGAAGCAACGTTCGCCGAACACATACGGCGCGAAATTATGCGCGACATGCTTTTGTCTCCGCTTGCGGCCGGCGTGCTTGTTCCGGAATTTGTCGTCACCGCGATGCACGGCGCCCGCGGGGCACAGCGGCGGATAGAATTTGCGCGCGTGTCGTTCGACGATTTTGCGGAAACGGGCAATCCGACCGAAGAACAGTTGCGGCAGACTCATACAAGAAATCCGAAAATCATCCCGGAATTCAGAAGCGTTTCCATCGTAATCGTGCCTGCGGACATGTCACAGCCCGATTCGGTGGACGCCGCGTTTGTTTCGGCGCAAAGGCTTGAAGACGCCATCATCGGGGGCGAAGCAATGCGCGACGCCGCATCAAAAGTCCCCGGCGCAAGGTTTGCACACGTTGCCGCCGTAAACGCGGACTGGACGGATAAAAACGGCCGCGCGGTTACGGATGCGGCGTTCGGCGACGAGGCGCGCCGCATCGCATTCGCTTTGGAAGCGGGTATAGAATCCGAAGTAATCGAAACAAGAAGCGGATTTATAATCGTTCGCGTTGAAAAGATTGAACCCGCGCACGCCGCGCCGTTCGATTCAATGCGGGCCGAATTGGTCGCGCTGTGGCGCACAGAACAAAGACGGGTCCGGGCGTACGAACGCGCGAACCAAATCCTTATCGACGCGAACAGAGAGAACACCCCGGTCGGACGCCCCGTGACCGTGACGCGCACATCCGGCGCGCCGCTTGAAATACTTGCCGCCGCATTCCGGACGCCGGTCGGGACGAATACCATCGTTCCGGGGGCGAATGCATTCTTTGTGCTGTCGGTAAAAGATGCCGTTGTGCCGAATATGAACGAGGCCAGAAGGACGGAATTGCAAGCCGACGCGGGACGGGCGCTGGCGCGCATAATGCAGGACGATTACACCGCATTCCTTGGGCGCAAGTATCCGGTGAAAATCAATGCAAGAATGTTCCGAAGATTGTTCGGCGAATAATGATGTGCCGCCAGCCTTGCTGGCGGCGGTTTTTTACAACAATGGCTCCCGCCCTTCGGCGGTATGACGGGGGCGCGATTCCCCCTTTTATTTTTTTCATTTTTCTGATAAAATTGGGAAATAGAGAGGATGATGAAAAAAGCCGCAAAGTTTTTTGCCTTGTGCCTTGCGACCTGTGCCATGTTTATCGGCGCGGCCGATGCGCGATGCCATGTTCCGAACCTTGTCCGGTGTCTTGATTCCGCGTGCGTCGCGGGACTTACGGGCGACCCGACGGTGCGGTGCGCTCTTTGCGGATCGGGTCAGGCGACGCTGCGCCGCCAACCCTTGGCACAGCGTCCAAGTGCCACGACACTTGACACAAGAAACGCGCCGACGGACCCGCGGGAAAGATACGTATGGGCCGCGACGGAATGCATGCGCTTAATCGCGGACTGTACCGCGGACGATGTGCGCGACAATTATAATACCTTGATAATGCAATCGTGCAACGCGGCGCTTGTGGAACGGACGGGCGCCGACGCGTCCCGGACAGCGATGGCGCAAACCCCGGGCGACCAATGCAGCCAGGCGGACCTTCGCCGATGCGTTACTGAAAGATGCGGCGCCAATTGGGCTGCGTGTATGGTGGACGCGGATTTGGACCGACATTTTTCCGCATGCACTATTACTACGAACTGCGGCTCTGACCAAAACATTGCAAATATACGGACGGCAATGCGGACGGAACGTGACAATTTTGAAACAAACCGCACAGCAAACGCCGAAACCGTCGCGCGCAGACACAGGGCCGACCGCGAAGAATGGGTAAGGGCGATTGGCACGGATTGCATGACGGGCGGCGGCGCAAGGGCTCCGGCCCGGGTGGCGTGCGAAACGGAAAAATGCAATATCATCGGCGGGTGCCAGGGCAGTGTGGACAATACCCGCATAGCGCGGCTGTTATGCGAACATGTGGATATCGCATGCGGTCGGATAAGAAATGAAATCGCGCCGACGGCGCCCGCCCCTGTCCGGCATACGAGATAAAATAGAGCGTAGAGCACAGATGGAGTATGGATAAGTGTTTAGATTAAAAAACAGTTTTGCAGGTCTCTGGAAAGCATCCATGCTCTATGCTCTATGCTCTATGCTCTTTTTTGCGCTTTGCGCAAGTGCGCACGCCGGTCCTGCCAACGTCACTACGCGCGGCGGCCAGGTGGCGCCCCGCACCCGCACGGCAAGTGCCGGCGTCATGCCTCCGGCGCCCGCCCCGGCGCCTGTTGTTGAAGAAGCGCCGTCGGCGCCTCCGCCCCCTCCGCCTCCATTCGACCCCCGGGTGAATTTCAATCTTGTGTTTACCGGCGCCAATCAGGACGTCGGCGACGGCGGCGGCGCACTTGCCGAAGCGTTGCGCCGGCAACAAGCGGTACAGCCACAGGGCGTGCTTTTCACGCCGCCGCAGAATAACGTAATCACATCGTCGTGCGACGAAGCTATGCGCGTATGCATGGAACAGCAATGCGGTGAAGATTTCACAAGATGCGCGACGGATTCCGATGCCATTTGGGGTATCAAAATCGAATCTTGCGCGCGCGGCGCGAATTGTTCTGCGCGCGAGACCGCTTTGTTTTCCGTCGAAATAAAAGCCGACCGTGATTTGAACGCGACGGTGGTCGGATTTCGCGACGCCAATCAATGCGGCGAAGATTACAACCTTTGTATAATGGAGCATTGCTCGCAACAGTTTTCCGTAACGGACCGTTTCAGCCGAAGCAACCGAAGCATCCGTATCGGCGGCACTCCGTATGTTAATTGCCTGTCCCGGCAAGCGGGCGAAGCGGCCGTACAGGCATGCCGCCATATCGCCGACAGATGCCGCGCCGCGGATTCGGGATTACAGGCGCGCACGCTTGAAGCGCTTGGCATCATGCGCGTGGCGATGGAGCGCGAAGCGATGGAAGCCGAAAGACGGCTTTACACGATGCGCGGACAGATGGAGGCCGGATGCCGCAATATCGGCGGAATGTTCGACCAGCGTTCGTTCGAATGCCTGTTCAACCTTACCATGCGAGCAAGCGGAGATTGGGACGGCGTCGTTGCGTCAAGAACGGTCAACGCCGGGACGGAATTTATGTGCACGCCGGAATGGTTTGGCGTGGACCTTACCATGTATCTTGAAAATATTGCGCGTGCGGAACGCGAAGCACGCGGCGCACAGGCCGCGACCACGGGCGCGATGTATGGAATGGCAACGGCCCTTGTCGCATCCGGCGCGATTAACAGAGCGATGGACAGGCGCAGCGCGGGCCGCGACCAATGCGAAGCCGAAGGAAGAAGATGGGTTGCCTGGCGCAATGCTTGCGTGGACCCAAATGAAGACGACGGCAGTAGCGGCGATACCGGTGGTGGCGGTGGAAGCGACAGTACAGGTGGTGGAGGCGGCGCCCCCCCCCCCGGCGCCGGCGGTGATAACAATAATAATGCGAGCCCTTGCGCCCCTGGTCAGGAGTACAGTGGCGGAGTATGCGTTCCATGCCGTCTGAACCAGATAGTTAATGCAAGCCACCGATGTGAAGCTTGCCGTGCCGACAGGATACCCAATGAAAATCAGACGGAATGTGTACAATGCAGACTTGGCACACGGCCCGGCACAGACGGCACAGCGTGCGAACCGTGTCCGGCTGGTCATATAAGTCCGCGCGGAGGTGTATGTACGCCTTGTCCAGAAGGGCAGCAGCCCAACGAGGCGCGGACCGCATGCGCGGCGCCCACGTCAAGGACGCAAAGTAAATGCGGTGCTGATGCGACCGAGATGAGAACATCGCCGATAACTCGCCAACCGGCGGGTGTAAGGCCGTGCCCAACGCTGCCCGCGGGAGCGTCAAGAGGACAGGAATGGTGTGAAGAATCGACCGGTCGTTGGAGAGGCGTGTGCTCTGTGCTTGAATGTAATGATACTCATACCCATCGGGGCAGCCCGCATTGGGACTGTGTGCCAAGATAATAAAACCGGCGCGATACGCCGGTTTTATTGTGTTCGTGCCCGCGCATCCCAATGACGTTAGGAATTAATGCTTGGGACAAAAGATGTCTGCTATAGCAGACATCTTTTATTAACTGATGGCCAATTAACAAGGCGAGTTCGCGTTACGCAACTTTCTTTTGCTTTTCCAAAATTTCGACCGGGGGCTTTGTTCCGCCGACAACTTCGGCATCTATTACGATTTCCTTCAAATCCGGTTTATCCGGCGCATCGAACATCGGTTGAAGAAGAATCTTTTCCAAAATACTGCGAAGGCCGCGCGCGCCGGTTTTGCGGTCCAATGCCTTTTTTGCAATCGCACAAAGTCCGTCCGACGTGATGTTCAAATTCACATTCTCCATTTCAAGCAATGCGGAATATTGTTTCGCAATCGCGTTTTTGGGTTCCGTCAGAATCTTTACAAGCGCATCCTCATCCAATTCCATAAGCGTCGTGATAACCGGAAGACGCCCGATAAGTTCCGGAATAATTCCAAACTTCACAAGGTCCGCAGGAATAACCTTGTCAAGGTTGTATTTATCCGCGCGTTCCTGTTTCGATTGGACCGTTGCGCCGAAACCTATGCCCGCGCGTTCGTTCGTGCGCGCGCCGATTATTTTGGAAAGCCCGTCGAACGCGCCGCCGCATATAAACAAAATCCCATGAGTGTTCAATGCGACCGTCGCCTCTCCCGGATGTTTTCGCGCGCCGGCCGCCGCGGAGACATTGGCGGTCGTGCCTTCGATTAATTTCAAAAGCGCTTGCTGCACGCCTTCGCCGGATACATCGCGGGTCAGGCTTGGGCTTTCGCTTTTGCGCGTAATCTTGTCGATTTCGTCGATATATATGATTCCTTTTTGCGCGCGCTCTATATCAAAATTCGCATTCTGCAAAAGTCGCGTCAGAACGCTTTCGACGTCTTCGCCGACGTATCCCGCTTCGGTCAAAGTGGTCGCGTCCGCAATCGCAAACGGCACGTTCAATACGCGCGCCAATGTCTGCGCGAACAATGTTTTTCCCGTTCCGGTCGGCCCAATCATAAGAATGTTCGATTTTTGAATCTCGACGTCGGATTTTATCCCGGCGCTGTGTCTTTTATAATGATTGTAAACCGCGACGGCAAGAGTGCGCTTTGCATCATCCTGTCCGATAATATAATCGTTCAGGATTTTGTAAATTTTCGACGGCGGGGGAAGCTTGCTTGCATCCGCGGTGACTTTTATCTGTTCCTCACCGGCCATGATGTCGTTGCAAAGGCCGATGCACTCGTCGCAGATGCAGACGTTTTTGCCGGATACAAGTTTCTTTACTTCGTGCACCGCCTTGCCGCAGAAACTGCAAAGCTGTGTGTCGGAAGTTTTTATATCTGTTTCGGACATTTTTCCCGCCTTATTTTTTAATCAAGATTTCATCAATTAATCCAAATTCTTTTGCCTCCGTCGCGGACATGAAATTGTCGCGCTCCATCGCTTCGCGAAGTTCGGACTCTTTCTTTCCGGTGAATTCGGAAAGCTGTTTGATAAGAAGCTCTTTCGCCTTGGCCGCTTCTTTGAAATATATCTCCATGTCCGTCACTTTGCCTTCCATTCCCGCGGACGGCTGGTGAATCATAATCCGCGCGTTGGGAAGCGCGCTTCGCTTTCCCTTTTCGCCGCCGGCAAGAATCATGGCGCCCATGCTTGCCACCGAACCCATCGCGATTGTCGCAACCGGCGACCGGATGTACCGCATGGTGTCAAGAATGGCTTCGCCCGCGTCGACCGAACCGCCCGGGCTTTGTATATATAAGGAAATGTCCGCGTTCGGGTTTTCCGATTCCAAAAACAACAGCTGCGCGATGATGGAATTCGCCATCGCGGATTCAACCGGACCCTGCAGCATGACGATTCGGTCGCGAAGAAGGCGCGAATATATGTCGAACGAACGTTCGCCCTTTGGCGATTCTTCGATGACCATTGGTATAAGTGGCATAATAAAACCTCTATAGTTGTGACGAACCGATTTTATCACAGAAAAAACCGATTCGCTAATTTTTGTGGCCGTTAAAACCACTTGAATTTATGTTTCGGATATATTAATATGTTTCCGAAATAAAATGGCGACGATAAGTCTTTGCATGATTGTCAAAAATGAAGAAGCGATGTTGGACCGCTGTCTTTCCTGTGTCGCCGATTTGGTGGACGAAATAATCATCGCCGATACCGGAAGCACCGACAAAACCCGCGAAATCGCTGCAAAATACACCGACAAGATTCATCATTTCGATTGGGTTGACGATTTTGGCGCCGCGCGGAATTTTTCGTTCTCGCACGCGACCAAGGAATGGATTCTGTGGCTTGACGCCGATGATTACCTTCGCGAAATCGACCGGGAGAACCTTAAAAAACTGAAGACTTTGCTTACCCCGGATTTGGATGCCGTATTTTGTCAGTATAATTACATATATGATTCTGCGGGCAAATGCACGGCTTATTTCGACCGCGAAAGGCTTGTGAAAAACGACGGAAAGCCGCGGTGGATCGGCGTTATTCACGAATGTATGGAGATTCGCGGCCCGACTATGCGTTCGGATTTCGAAATCTGCCACGGCCGCGTGCATATAAATACCGGGCGCAATGTCAAGATTTTTGAACGCATGTTGAAAGACAAAAGAGAATTTTCCCCGCGCGATATGTTCTATTTCGGCAAAGAATTGAATGAAATCGGCCGCATCCAGGACGCGCAGGTGTGGTTTGAAAAATTCCTTGCCCAGCCGGGCGGCTGGATGGAAGACAAGATATACGCGTGTTATTGCCTTGGCACAAGTTACAAGGGAGAGGCGGCGCTGCATGCGCTGTTTCGAAGTTTTCTTTACGACGCTCCGCGGCCGAATATATGCTGTGCCATGGGCGACAGATTTCTTGAATCGGAAAAATATCAAATCGCCGCTTATTGGTACAGGCTTGCCTTTACCGCGCCGGCCGGCGGCGGATTCATCTTGCCGGAATTCAGCGGATACATCCCCGCCATGCAGCTTGTATTATGTCATTCGTACATGGGAGATATGGCAAGGGCGGAAGAATACAACGAAGTCGCCGCACAATTCAAACCGGACGACGTGTCCATCGAACACAACAGAAAATTCTTTGCGGACAGCAAGCGCTGTAAAAAGTGCTGTTTATAAATCCAATAATTTTTCGATATATTCGTTTGCGTCAAAGGCGCGCAAATCTGTGATTTTTTCGCCCATTCCGACCGCGTAAATCGGGATTCGGGATTCTGGATTCGGTATGCGGGCGGCGTATGTTATTAAAAAGCCGCCCTTGGATGTACTGTCCATTTTGGTTATTATTAATCCTGTCAAAGGTGCTGTCTTATTAAAATATTCTATTTGATTAAGCGCGTTTTGGCCCGCCGTGCCGTCAAGCGTCAACAGGATTTCATGCGGCGCGCTTTCATCAAGTTTTTTTATAACGCGGATTATTTTTGATAATTCGTCCATCAAATCCGTCCGGTTATGAAGACGTCCGGCGGTGTCCAGAATCACAATATCCGCGTTTTCTTGCCCTGCCAATTCGATTGTCTTGTACGCGGCGGCGGCGGGGTCTTTACCGCCGCAAATAAGTTTTGCGCCGGCGCGCGCGGCCCATTCCGCCAACTGTTCGTTCGCGGCCGCGCGAAAAGTGTCGCATGCGCCGATGACGATGCGTTTTCCGGCATCCGTCCATTGTTTCGCAAGCTTGCCAATGGTTGTCGTTTTGCCCGCGCCGTTTACGCCTATCACAAGAAAAACCTGTGGCTTTTCTTGTGCGTGACCAGTGATTTGTGGTTTGTGATTTGTAAGTTTCTCTGCATATGGGCGCAATATGTCGGCAAGCGCACGCTTGATTTCTGTTTCCGTTGTGTCCGCATCCGGTCGAAATTTCGCGCGAAGTTTTGCAGTAATATCGGCGGCAATTTCGGGCGCAATGTCCGCGGCAATAAGCGCGTCCGACATCGCGTCAAGCGTTGCCGCATCCAATTTGCGTTTAGAAAACAATGAAGATATTTTACTGAATATGCCCATATTATTTTTCAAGCGCTGCGATGCCGGGCAGAGTTTTGCCTTCTATAAATTCCAAAAACGCGCCGCCGCCGGTGGACGCGTATGTGACGTCGTTTATGGCGCCGACCGCTTCGACCGCCGCGATTGTATCGCCGCCGCCAACGATGGATTCCAATTCGCCGTCGCGTGTGCGCTGTGCTATATGCCGCACAATCGCAAATGTACCGACGGACCATGTCGGCGCCCATTCCGCCATGCCGACCGTGCCGTTCCATATAATGGTTTTCGCGTCGTCAATCGCGCGGTTGAATTCCGCGACGGATGCCGGGCCTTCGTCCATCGGGACGTCGGTCGGCAATATGTCCGCCATCATTTTATCCGTGCGCTTTGTTTCTTTGGACCATTCGGCGCCGACGCCTTTTTCAAGCGGAAGAATAATCTTGTCGCCGAATTCCGTCATGATTTCATGAACGACTTCGTCGTCATATTTTTCAAGGTTGTCCGCCGTCATCGCAAGATTTTTCGCGCCCATCGCCGCCAAAACGCCGGTGCCGATGCCGCCCGCAAGTATGATTTTATCGCACAGTTTTCCAAACGCTTTGATAACGCCGATTTTGGATTTGATTTTCGCGCCGCTTATAAGCCCAAGCAAAGGCCGCGTCGGATTTTCCATAACGCGTGTTAATTCCGAAATTTCCTTTGCCATTAATTCGCCGGCGTATGACGGCAGGAATTTCGTAACGCCGACAAGCGACGCGTGCGCGCGGTGCGAAACGGCAAACGCGTCGTTCACGTATACATCGAACCCGCGCGCCAATTCTTTTGCGAATTCCGGACAGTTTTCTTCTTCGCCCGCATGAAAGCGGACGTTTTCCAATAACACCACATCGCCGTCTTTCATGTCCGCCATAAAATCTTTGGAAAGGCAATCGGGGACAAGCGGGATTTTCATATATTCCGCAATCGGCGCAAGGGAATATTTTGCATCCGCGCCATCGGGGCGGCCAAGATGCGCGGCAATCGCGGTGCGCGCGCCCATGTCCTTTAATTTCCGTATGGTCGGCATGCTTTGCTCGATACGAAACGCGTCCATGATTTTCCCGTCTATAATCTGGACATTAAAATCATCGCGAAGCAGAATATATTTGCCGCGGACGTCGGAAAGGTCATTGATGGTGCGAATGGTCATGAAAAACTCCCTTCAACATTCTTAATTATTTTCGCCACCGGCGAAAATGTTTTCCTGTAATGCTTATTTATACCATATTTTTTGATTGCCTGCAAATGCGATGCGGTCGGGTACCCGGCATTCCTTTCCCATCCGTATTCCGGAAATTCTTCGGCAAGGCCGCGCATAATCTTGTCGCGGACCTCTTTCGCGACTATCGATGCGGCGGCGACGGATATAGATTTGGCATCGCCGCCGACAACGGCGCGGCCTTTGACATCCGTCGGCAATCTGTTTCCATCGACAAGGCAAAAGTCGGGCCGCGCGGATAAATTCGCAATCGCGCGCTTCATGGCAAGCATTGACGCATGCAGTATGTTAAGTTCGTCGATTTCTTCAGGACTGCATTCGCCGACACCGACGATACAGTTGTTCATAATCCAATCGTGCGCGGCGGCGCGCGCTTTTGAAGATAGTTTTTTGGAATCGGCGATAGGAGGCGACAGGCGACAGGAAGCAGGCGACACGAATATAACAGCCGCGGCGACCACCGGGCCGCACAGCGGACCGCGGCCGGCTTCGTCGACGCCGGCAACAGTGTTGAATCCGGATTCAAGTTCTAGAGAAAAATCAGGAAGGGACTTCATGGTTAACAGCTTGTGTTTGTGACGGTTTGCCGTCCATTATAATAGACAGCTTTTTATTTCATGCGTCAATTATGGCTGTCCGATATATTGGACTATTGCGAATCACCAGCACGGGCCACCAACAATTATATCCGTTGAATCGAACGCGGCAGCGTTATCACATACTGGTCATACGAGCCGTATTTCGGCCATTTGCCGTCCGCCAATTCGGATATGTTGGTAAGCGGTTGACCAAGCCGCGCGCGATAAATCCAAAGATTGGACAGCACGCGCTTTATATAACCGCGCGTCTCGGCGAACGGAAAGCTTTCGATATAAAGAAGCGGGTCGTCCGTTTGGAATCTTCTTTCCCATCTGTTCTTTGCGACGGGACCCGCGTTATACGCGACAAGCATTCTTATGATGCAGTTGTTAATATTGGGCAGCGCAAGCAAGTCCACAATATGCTGTTGCCCCAAAAACATGTTGTATTCCGGGTGCGACATGTCTATGTCGGCCATGCGCATATTGTTTTGGCGCGCGACCATGCGCGCGGTTCCGGGCATTATCTGCATCACGCCTTTGGCGCCGACGCGCGATTTTGCGGTCGGTTTGAATCCCGATTCCTGTCGCATGACGGCAAAGAGCAGGGCGCGGTCTATAGACCATCCGCCAAGCGGTTCCCAACCCGGCATCGGATATTGCGCGGCGGAAATGACATTGTCGTCAAGTTCCACAATGCCGCGGTTGCGTATCATCACGGACACCTGCATGCTTGTGCGGCCAAGGCTTGCCGCTTCGGCGACCGCGTGCACCGCGTGCAAAAGCCGGTTGTTGGAACTGTCCGCGATAAGAAAGCGAAGATGGCCTTCGGCGCGCGCGTTCTCGCCGATTTGCAAAAGCGCAAGCGCGCGCATGCCGTACGCCGTACGCATAAGTTCCGCTATGTCTTCCCTTGACCAGTTTGATTCAAAGAATTCGTACCGCGGCACTTCGCCAAGCATGGCCGCCGCCAATGCGCCGTAAAAAGTCTGGGGGCGCCGCGCCGCAATGCGCCAGAACTTCCGCGCCGTCCGGTTGTCGCCGTTCGCCGCCGCCGCGCGGCCGGCCCAGAACGCCGCCTCACCCCTTCGTGTTTCGTTAATATGTCCGACTTCGGACAACAGTGCGAAATAATTATGCGCGTCGTCGAAATCGCCCTGTTTGAACGACACAAGACCCATAGTCCAAAGTCCGAATTCGGATTTCGATTCCGCCGCAATCATGCCCCATTCGCGCGCAAGTTCGAAATGCCCGCCCGAATAATATATAAACGCAAGCCGCCCGGCAAGCCGCCCGTAATCTTCCGTGTTTACGCGGCGCTTGAAAGAACGGTCTTCAAGAATTGCGCGCGCGTTGCGCGTATGGCCGCGCCGAAGAAAGGACCGGAATTGATTGATCTGGCGCGCGGTTTCGCCCGTGTACCGCTGCGTTGTCCAGTTTTCCGATTGCGCGATATGGTCGCCGGTAAGCGCGACGGATACCGGAACGACGGGCGCGCGCGTCGCGGCGCCGCGCCGCTTGGCAAGCGCGTGTATCGCAGGCGCGCCGGGCATGTTCCAATACAGGCGCATCCATTCGGCAAGTTCCGCCGCCGGCGTGCGGTAGGTCCGCGACATATATTTTTGATGAAGCACGTCCGACATCAACAGCGGGTCTTGGATTTCTTTGTAAAGCCGCGCTGCGTCGGCGATTCGTTCCTGGGCCTGAAGTTTGAAAATCCTTGAATACACATCGGCGTCGTGGTCGGACAGGATGTTGGGAAGTTGGGACGCGTTCGCGGCAAAGCCGCAAACAAAGAGCATAAAGCATAGAGCATAGAGCATGGATGCTTTTCCAATACCCGTAAAATATCTTTTTAATCTCGACACTATCCATGCTCCATCTATGCTTTTGCCCTAGAAAAGTTTTCCCGCCGGGTATTTTATGGGCGGCAATTCACAGGCGTTGTCGCCCGGCTCCGCTTCGGGTATCTGCGCGATGATTTTTTTGAAATCCGATATGCGCGCGAATTTTTTATACACGGATACGAAACGCACGAATGCAATCGGGTCAAGCGTCATCAAGGATTCCGCGACAAGCCCGCCGATGTATTCCGACGACACTATATCGTCGGGCGAATCAAGTTCCATCTTGCGATGAATTCCGGTCACGATGTGTTCGATTTGCTTGTCCGGCACTTCGCGTTTTCGGCATGCGATGCGGATGCTTTTGGCAAGTTTGTCGCGGTCAAAGGGGACTATTTGGCCGCTTACTTTTTTTACCATAAGGTCTCGCAATTGCACCCTTTCAAGCGTTGTGAACCGCGCGCCGCATTCGCTGCATATCCTGCGTCGGCGAATCGTGCCGTCCCCTTCGGAGGGGCGGCTGTCTTTTACCTGGCTGTCGTTATGACTGCAATACGGACATCTCATAAGGGGCAGAATAGCCCAGAATTTGGCGGTTCGCAAGGGGAAAATTATGAATTATGAATTATGAATGATGAATTGCCGGGTAAGAGAATTCAAAAAAATCAAGGCATTTATTTTATAAAATTTACCGCGCGGTGTTCGGATTCTGGTCGATTTTATGGTAAAATAGGGGTGTTGTGAGAGAATACCTGAATTCCATTTTACAGGGCGACTGTATCGCGCGTATGCGTGAAATTCCGTCCGCGTCGGTCGATGCCGTATTCGCCGACCCGCCGTACAATTTACAGTTGGGCGAAAAAACGCTGTACCGGCCCGAAGACCAGACCGCCGCCCGCGCCGTCCGCGACGAATGGGATTGTTTCGAAAGCGACGAAGCGTACGAGCGCTTCACGCGCGACTGGCTTTCCGAATGCCGCCGCGTGCTTAAGCCCGCCGGCGCTATGTGGGTTATCGGAAGCTATCACAATATATTCAAACTTGGCGCGCTTATGCAGGACGCCGGATTCTGGATTCTGAACGATATTATTTGGGTGAAAACCAACCCGATGCCGAATTTTCGCGGCACAAGATTTACGAACGCGCATGAAACCCTGCTTTGGGCGACGCCCGAAAAGACCGGGAAATACACTTTCAATTACGACACGTTAAAAAAACTCAACGGCGGAAAACAGATGCGCAGTGATTGGCATATTGATATTTGCCTTGGCGCGGAACGGTTAAAAGACAAAGAGGGCAAGACGCTTCATTCAACCCAAAAGCCCGCGGAGTTATTACGGCGCGTTATATTGTCGTCGACGCGCAAGGGCGATGTGATTCTTGACCCGTTTTTCGGAACCGGCACGACGGGCGCGGTTGCCAAGGAATTGGGACGGAATTTTATCGGCATCGAACAATCGCACGAATACATACATGCGGCGCAGCGGCGCCTTGACGCGGTGCGGTCGGTTGATTTGTCATCCATAGAAGTCGCGGCGAAACGCGAAGAAATAAAGATTGCGTTCAAAGAACTTATTGACGCGGGACTGTTGAAGACGGGCCAGACGCTTGTCGGTGCAAAGGGCGACCGCGTGATGATTACAAGGGATGCGCAGCTGCAGCATACCCTGCTTGGCAAGGCATCGATTCATGTCATGGCGGCGCGCCTGCAGCGATGCGCGGCGTTCAACGGTTGGGATTATTGGTCTGCGGAAAAACGCAACGGCGACCTTGTGCCAATCGACGAGATAAGAAAATACGCGCGCAGTGTAAGAACGGGAATGAAGAAAGCGGCGTAATGGCGGTTGGTGGTATGAATTTGTTGGAAAAATTTCCCAAACAGGCAAACCACGAACCACCAGTCACCGGCCGCTTATTCCTTCAACTGCACATCCCGCAATTTTTTATAAACGCCGTCGCATTTGCAAAGCTCTTTATCCGTGCCGCGTTCTATGATGCGGCCTTCTTTTATCACAAGGATTTGGTCCGCATCAAGGATTGTCGACAAGCGGTGCGCGATGACAAACGTCGTGCGGCCTTTCATAAGTTTTTTAAGCGCGGCCTGGATTAATTTTTCGCTGTGCGTGTCAAGCGCGCTTGTCGCTTCGTCAAGCAACAGTATAGGCGCGTCCTTAAGTATTGCGCGCGCGATTGCTATGCGCTGTTTCTGGCCGCCGGACAAATTCGCGCCGCGTTCGCCGACGTTTGTGTCGTACCCGTTCGGCAAGTCTTTGATAAATTCGTGCGCGTTGGCGGATTTCGCCACCACTTCGATTTGTTCCGGCGTCGCGTCCGGCACGCCGTATTTGATATTGTCCGCGACCGAACCGTGGAAAAGGAACACATCTTGGGACACCATTGCGATATTCTTTCGAACCGATTCGATTTTATATTTCCGCAAATCTTTGTCGTTGAACAGGACGCGGCCCTTTTGCGGGTCGTAAAACCGTTCAAGAAGATTGAATATGGTCGACTTGCCGCCGCCGGACGGTCCGACCAGCGCGCATACCGTTCCCGGCTGCACTTCAAGCGACACGTCGTTAAGCACTTCGCCGTCCGCGACGTTATACGCAAACGATACTTTATCCAGTTTTATGGTAATCGGTTTGTTCGAAAGGTCGACGGCGTCCGGCGCGTCGACAATGTTCGATTTGGAATCAAGGAAATCAAACAATTGCTCGGCCGCGATTAACCCGGACTGAAGGCCGTTTCCGACGTTCATAATCCTTTTTGCCGGCTGATACGCCGCGGTAAGCGCAAGGATAAACGCCGCAAAGTCGCCGGTTGTAATCTGTCCCGTGGTGATGAAGTGTCCGCCAAGTATAAGGGAAAGGCATATTCCAATCGAAATCATAATTTCAAGAAGCGGCGATTGAAGTCCCGATATCCGCATCTGTTTGTATGAATTCCGCCGCCCGGCAAGTTCGATGCCGGCATAAGTCTCGCATTCCGTTCGTTCGTTCGCGAACGACTGTATGGTTTTTATACCCTGAATCGATTGCGTCACGTGGTTAAGGCTTTCGGCCGCGATGCCGAACCCGCTGCGCGTAAGTCTGCGCTTTTTTCGCATAATCCATAACAATGGCATAAGAATAGCCGGGACAAGGAACAACAAAGTCACAACCATTTGCGGCGCGTACCAAAGCATAAGGCCGAACATGAATAAAAGCGTCGCCGAATTCTGGACCGTCGAAATTACCGTGTCGGTGACAAGGTGCAGAACATTCGCCGACAGCACGCCGAAGTAGTTAAGCAATTTGCCCGACCGCGAAGCATGGAAGACCGCTATATGCATCCTCATCATGTGGTCGTAAACCCGTCTGCGCAGATTGGTCGCGGCCATAAGGCCCGCCTTGCCCATAAGAAGCGTTTTCGCGTACACCCCGACGGATTTCAACGTAAACGCCAATATTATCTGAAGCCCAAGCAGGTACAAAAGATTCATGTTCTGGGCGATGAATCCCTGGTCTATTATCTGCCTTACCAGGGTAATTGAATACGCTTCCGCGCCCGCGGCGACAAGCGCGGCAAGAACGCCGGATAAAAGCCATTTTACTTGCGGGCGGCCGATTTCGCGCCATACGCGCCTGTAAAGCGACCACTTTACGCGGTTGTCCAGATTTGCGTTGGCGGGCGGAATATATGTTTGCTTTTTCTTCATAGCAGGGGTCATTATAGTGCAAGCGCATGCTGCTTACAAGCGAAATTCGCGAATAATTCCGCGACGGTCTGCCGATATCTTGTCGGCGCGGCGTCTCGGGACAGGTCGGATTTCGGGTCGGTCGTAAAATTATGCATCGCGCCCGGTATGACGTGCATCGTTTTGTCCGCGCCGTTGAAATGCTTGAACAGCGAGCCTGCGTCTTCTCTTTCGATGGCCTCGCTGTTGCCGGCGAATATGAAATGCACGGGCGCCTTGCCGATTACTTTGTAAAAATTATGCGTATCGAAAAGCGCTTTTATAAAGCGTTCCGTATAAAGCACCCTTGTGCCGGATTGAAATAT
>WRCO01000003.1 GCA_009783855.1 Alphaproteobacteria bacterium | reverse complement strand
TCTAATATATTAGACAACTTGATTTTCTGCCGTTTTTATGGTTGTCTGCCATAGTAGACAGTCAAAACCGGAAACTGAAAATTGGGAGTTTCTGAGATTGTTCTAATAACTTAACAGTTCCCCCAAATAATGTAGGGGCAAATATTATTTGCCCTTGTGATTGTTTGACTTGTCTTCCTTTTTGTGATATAATGGCGTCGCTTGCCGCTCCCGTCCCGGGGGCGGTTTTTTATGCATAAAAAGGAAAAAATATGAATACAAGAATCGCATACACTGCGAATGGCGAAATACAACAATTCCATTTCGCGTTCAACGTATGGCGCGCCGGCGATGTGCGCGTCCATAAAAACGGCCTCTCCGTCCCGGCGTCCGAATATGAAATCATGCTTCCCGAATTGCCGGAAAATCCAACTTTCGGACACAGCGGCGGAAGCGTCACGTTTATCGAAGCCCCCGCCAAAGGCGATACGATTACCATATTTCGCGAACTTTCGGCGTCGCGCATTGTGTCGTATCAACCGGCCGCGGCAATAGACCCAAGCGTTCTTAACATGGACCTTAATTATATGATGGAAGCCTTGCGCGACATCGCCGACAAGATTTCTTGATTTTTCCGGAATCCTTGTTAACATTCGGCCGTTATGCCAAGACAAATTATAAAATCTGGACAGGTTTCGGAAAACCGCAAAGCGCGGTTCAATTATGCTATTGAAGACTCCATCGAAGCGGGCGTAAGTTTGACGGGCGCCGAAGTGAAGTCTTTGCGTTACGGCATGGTCAACATATCCGACGGGTTTGTTCAGCATCGCGGCGGGAATCTGATTCTGTCCAATGTCGCCATCATGGCGCTTCCGACCGCGAACAAAGCCGTGCGGTTCGATGAACGCCGGTATCGCCAATTATTGCTTCACAAATCGCAAATCAAACGGCTTGTCGGCAAACTTGCCGAAAAAGGCGCGACCATCGTGCCGCTTAAAATGTATTTCAACAACCGCGGGCGGTTGAAAGTACTGCTTGGCGTCGGACATGGAAAGCAACAGCGCGACAAACGCCAGACGATAAAAAAACGCGAATGGGAAAGGGAAAAAGGAAGAGTGTTAAAGAAAAAATGATTTGTGGGTCGTGGCTGGTACGGCTGTCTAATATATTAGACAATCATTAATTAACGCATGAAATAAAGGTTGTCCACTATAGTGGACAACCTTTAATTACGAGTCCCCAACCACCAGCCACCATTATTTCACCATCGGAAACAGTACGGTATCCCGCAGGCTTGGCAAGTCGAATATAAAACTGGCCAATCTGTCAAGGCCGATACCCACGCCGGATTGCGGCGGCATGCCGTGCTCCATCGCTTTTACAAAATCCGTATCCGGACGGAACGCTTCTTCATCACCTGCGGACATGTTTCGCGCCTGTTCTTCGAATGCTTCCATCTGTTGTATCGGATTCACAAGTTCCGAATAACCCTTGCAAAGCTCCGCGCCATCTACCAGCAGTTGAAACATATCGATGCGCCGTTCGTCTTCATCATTCCTGCGCGCAAGCGGCACCATGTACGCCGGATAGTTGTACAGGAACGTCGGCTGGATTATATTCGGGCGAATTTTCCGTTTGTAAACAAAATCGACCAGTGTCGGCACCGATACATACGGTTCCAATTCGTCTGCGGTGAACATTTTGTCCTTTATTAATTGCGCGCGAAGCGCATCCGCACAGTCGAATTCCAACACGTTGCACCCGAACAGCTCGTTCATCTTTGCGGTATAATCAAGCATGTCGTGCTTGCTGAAATCCATCATTGTTCCTTGGTATTCAATCTGTAACGTTCCACGGGATTCGCGTATCAAATGCTGTATCAATTCCCACGTGAATTTCATATTGTCGCGAAAATCCCAATACGCGGCGTACCATTCAATCATCGTGAATTCTTGAAGGTGCATCGGGCTCATCCCTTCGTTTCTGAAATCTTTTGCGATTTCAAACACGCGGTCAAATCCGGCGGCGATGGCAAGCTTCAACGGCAATTCCGGTGAAATGCGCAACTGGAAATCCGTATCCAAAGCATCGTGGTGCGTCGTGAACGGCTTTGCCGCCGCGCCGGATGCGACGCTTTGCAATATTGGCGTTTCGATCTCCAAAAAGTTGTGGCCGGTCATAAAATCGCGTAAATTTTTGGTCATGCGAAATCGACCAATCAAAGCATCGCGCGAATCTTTATTGGCGATGATATCCAGGTAACGCTGGCGATATCTTGTTTCAGTATCGGTAAGGCCGTGATATTTTTCCGGCAGCGGACGCAAAGCCTTTGCCAATACGATGACTTCCGTGCCCTTGACGGTCAATTCGCCCGCGCTTGTGGTATACAGTTCGCCCGCAACACCGATAAAATCACCCATGTCCAAGTTGGTTTTCAAGAACTTGAACTGTTCTTCGCCGATGTCGGCAAGCGACAGTGAGAATTGGATTTCGCCGTCCATGTCGTAAATGCGGCCGAACATAAGCTTACCCAACCAGCGAAGCGCGATAACGCGACCCGGCAAACGCACAGCGGTTCCGTCTTTCAATCCGCGCGCTTCAGCGATTGTGGATGTGCGTTCGTATTTGTCTTTCCATACGACACCATCGCGCGCGCGAATATTTTCCATTTTTTGCAGCCGTGCCTCTAATTCGTTCGTCGATATGGCGGTTGTCTGTTCTGGCATTTTAATACTCCTTTGCATTATTTTTAATTCAACGTCCCGTGTTCATCATGTCGGCCGCGCGTTTTTTACATTCCTGGCACTTGCGGATTTCAAAATGAAAATCGTCGTTTGCGAATTGTTTGTCCGCGCGTTTTCTCGGCTCTGCACAGTTTTCGCAACGCGCGGTGTATGAAGTGCAGCCCGTGCATTTACAGCCTTCGGCCGGCGGGACCACGTGGCAGCCGTGATATCCGCACATTACAAGTTCGGGTGTTTTTACTGTCATTTCATTTCCTTTATTAAAAAACGGACGCCAAAAGCGCCCGCGAAATTTTCGTGGCGCGTTCTATTTGAATTTTTTTGATACCATAAGCATTTGTGTTCCCTTGTATCGGCCCGGCCTTCGCCCTTTGGGCTTCGGCGGGCACTACTTCGCCTCTCATCCAACTTCGCCAAGGCTTCGTTGGACTCTGCCACTCCGCATTTCGTGCGGCGAAGCCACACGAAGCGTCGCAGACGCGAAGTGTGGTGCGAGCAAAGGGGCTCGAACCCTCGACCTCAACCTTGGCAAGGTTGCGCTCTAGCCAACTGAGCTACGCTCGCACGGGTCTGATTTTGGCATATATTTTTGCCGAAATCAAGTTTTATTTGTTACTGGTGGCTGGTGCTGGTGATTCGTCGCCTGTGCTGGTGGTCCGTAATCAGTTAAAAGTTGTCCACTATAGTGGACAACAATGGGGACGTATGCTTTGCGCCCCTACGAGCCACCAACACCAGCCACGAATCACCAGGCACCAACCACCTTATATCCACGACCACGGTTGGAAAACTTTAAGAAGCATCAAGGCCGTACGCTTGTCGGCGTACGTATGGCCGCAACGCGGGCAGACAAGGAACGGTTTCAACAATTTCCTTACCTTGCCCAAAACCATAAACCAAACAAGCAACGCCACACCCCACGCCGCAAACACAAGACCCCACGCGACATATCCGAAATATCTGTCGACCATGCCGGTCAGACTTTGTATCGCGGACAGGTTCGAGCGTTCCAAATCGGCGTAAATCTTGTTCGTAACCGGCCATGTCGACGGGCGCCACGGCATCACATGCCGGATGCCGTAATCGGTAAGCATCGTCGTGCCAAGCCCGGTATGCTGGTCCAGAATTGCTTTAAGCTGTTCATCAATCGCGCGGTCGATTTCCGTTTGCGCGATGCGGGTCAAATCGCCCTTTACCCGGTCAAGCTGTTTGTTGATGATTTGCGCCTGGTCGTCGACTTTGGCGACCGCTCCGGCCGCCGCGTCGACTGCCCTGTCCGCCGCGCCGACATTCACGCCGACCCGCCCCGCGATGCCGGTAATGCGGCCGGCGGTTGCTGTCGCCTGCTGTGCCTGGGCCGTTGCCTGTTCCACGCGGGCGACGCCGGTTTCGGCGATTTTTACCTTATCAATCGCGACCGCGATGGGTTTTTCCAGATTGATATTCCGCGCCGCAAGGCGAAGCAGTTTTTCATATTGTTCATTTATATTGCGCTGTAAATCAAAGAACATCGACACGACGATGGATTTTTTAATCTGCGTGCCGTACACGTCTTTCACATGCAACGGCGCCCAATAAGCAAACCCAAGCCACAGGATGGATATGATAAGAAATACTATCTTTACTTTTTTTACCCAGCTGGTTTTCTTCGCGACGGTTTTCGCGCCGCCCATGTCGATTACTTCGATTTGTTTTTTTGCCATGTGCGCTCCTTTTACTTTACAGGATATTATTCTTTTGTTTCGTACTTTGCAATGAGTTCTTTTTTGAATTTTTGGAATTCGCCGGCTTCGATTGAATTGCGGATTTGCCGCATCAAATCTTGATAGAACCACAAATTATGCTGAGTCAACAATGTCGCGCCAAGGATTTCATCGCATTTTACAAGGTGATGGATATACGCGCGGGACAATCCGCCGCCGCACGCCGGACATCCGCATTCGGAATCAAGCGGCGACGGGTCGTCTTTGTGGCGCGCGTTCCGCATGTTAAGCGTGCCGTGTCTTGTAAAAGCCTGTGCCGTTCGGCCCGCGCGCGTCGGCATGACGCAATCGAACATATCGATACCGCGTTCGACCGCGCCGATAATGTCAAGCGGTGTCCCAACGCCCATAAGATAGCGCGGCCGGTTGACCGGCAACAGCGGGCAAGTGTGCGACAGGACGCCAAACATGACATCTTGCGGTTCGCCGACGGCAAGCCCGCCGACGGCATACCCGTCGAATCCGATGTCAATCAATGCGGCCGCGGACTTTACGCGAAGGTCTTTATAGTCGGCGCCCTGTACAATTCCGAAAATCCCGTATCCGGGGCGGTCGATGAACGCGTCTTTTGACCGCCGCGCCCAACGGGTCACCATATCTATATTTCTTTGCACTACTTCGCGCGCCGCGGGCAGTTTCAAACATTCGTCAAGGACCATCGTTATATTGGAATCCAATTGATGTTGAATCTGCACAGATTTTTCCGGTGTAAGAAAATGCCGCGCGCCGCCGTCGATATGCGATGTGAAATGCGCGCCCTCTTCCGTAATTTTGGCAAGCGATGAAAGCGACATGACTTGGAAGCCGCCGCTGTCGGTCAATATCGGGCCGCGCCATCCGGTGAATTTATGAAGTCCGCCCATCTGTTCCACCAAATCGCCGCCCGGGCGCAGCATAAGATGATAAGTGTTGCCAAGGATGACTTCGGTCCCCGTCGCCGCCACCTGCTCCATTGTAAGCGCTTTAACCGTTGCCGCCGTTCCGACCGCCATAAATGCCGGCGTCTGGAACGTTCCGTGCGCGGTTTCGACCGACCCGCGGCGAGCGCCACCATCCGATGTGATAAGGTTGAATTTAATTGCCATAACCCGGCGATTATAAATTATTATTGGACAATGTCACGGAAAATTTCCGCAGGCACCGTGCCGCCGGTCACGCGGTCCATCGGTGTAAAGTTATCGTTGCCAACCCAAACGCCAAGCGTCAAATCATTCGTCGCGCCGACAAACCACGCGTCGCGGAAATCATTGCTTGTTCCCGTTTTGCCGCCAATCGTATTCTGCGTGCGGGCGCGCGCGCCGGTGCTTCCGGGCCTTACCGCTTCGGCAAGCATTGCCGTCATATACGCGACCGTTTGAGGTTGCAACAACTTCTGTGGTTTGTCGACATCCCGCCTGAATACAGTTTGTCCCTGTGGCGTCGTTATCCTTTCAATCGCATACGGCCGCACCGATACACCGTCGTTCCAAATCACATTGTACATTGTCGTCAAATCCAAAAGTGTCATTTCAGACGCGCCAAGCACCGTCGAATATTCGCGCTTTAATCGCGCCCCGATGCCAAGCCGCCCCGCCATACGCAAAACATTGGCAAGCCCGTATCGTTCCGTAAGCCGCAGCGGCACGGAATTAACCGACCGGTTGAATGCGACCGCAAGAGTGATGTCGCCGTAATACCTTTCGTTGAAATTCCGCGGATTATAATCGCCAATCGCGAACGGCGCGTCATGGACCATCGTCGACGGAGTCAGTCCCGCCTCAAGCGCGACAAGATACACCACCGGTTTGAAAGTCGACCCCGGTTGGCGCATGGCCGTCGTCCGATTAAACTGGCTCACCTGGTAATCAATTCCGCCGACCATGACGCGAAGCGCACCGTCGCGCGACATGGCAAGGACCGCGCCATTGCCGACATCGCGGTCCCGCGCGTCCATAATCCGCCGGCGCATCACGTTGGCCGCGCGTTCGTGCAAATCCGAATCAAGCGTGGTCCAGACAATCAAATCGGATTCTATGTTTTCGCCAAGGCGGGATGTCACTTCGTCCATTACGAAATTCGTCCAGTACCGGAAAACATTGGTATCGGCCGGCGGCGTCACGGCGAACAATTGCGTTGCGGCTTCGCGCGCTTGGTATATCGTGATGAATTCCTGTCGCACCATTTCGACAAGGATGACGCGCGCGCGCGCGATATTTCTTTCGGGGTGGCGCACCGGACTGAACGTCGTCGGAGCCTTTAACATGGCGGCAATCTGGGCGGATTCGGCGATGGTCAATTCCGTCGCGGGCTTTTGAAACAATTCGCGCGCCGCAACGTCGATTCCGCGCATTCCGCGGACAAGCGACACGCGGTTCATATACAGTTCCAAAATCTGATTCTTGGTAAAACGGTTTTCAAGCCAGAATGCAAGTATAAGCTCTTGCACTTTTCTTTTCACCGTGCGGCTTCGGGTAAGGAATATATTCTTCGCCGTCTGCTGGGTGATTGTCGACCCGCCTTCCACGACGCGGCGCGCGCGGATATTGGCGACCATAGAACGCGTAAGTCCGCGGAAATCAATCGCATTGTGTTCGAAAAATCTCTTGTCCTCTATTGCGATTATCGCCTGCCATACATGGGGCGGAAGAGTATCCATGGACACGGGCGTGCCCATGATTCTGTTCGCGCTTCGAATTTCAAAACCATCCCTGTCCACGAACGTAATGGTCGGAAGGCGCGTTTCGCGCAGCATGGAGTCAAGCGACGGCATCTGTAAAAACGCGACAAGAACATAAACCGAAACCGCGGCAGCACCCACAAGACCAAAAGTCAGCATCAGGCCGAAAAGCCGCCATTTCAATGAAATTGATTTTTTTTCTTCTTTCTTCGCCATGCGGATATTATAGCATAAAAACTGACAGCTAACAACTATTTGAGTTCGCTTCGCTCACGGCTATATTTGTTTTTGCTTTTTACAGTTGTTAGTTGTTTTTCGAACTCTTCCTCGTCCCACACCGTCACGCCAAGTTTTTCCGCAGTGGCAAGTTTTGAACCGGCGTCCGCGCCAGCGATTAATATGTCTGTTTTCGCGCTTACGCTTCCTTGAACCTTTGCGCCAAGGTTTTCAAGGATTTCCGCCGCCTGTTCGCGGGTGTATTTGGAAAGCGTGCCGGTAAGAACGATTTTTTTGTTCGCAAAGCGTAAGGCATGAGGCGCAAGGGGCGGCGGGTTGATTATCGTCAGATGCGTCAACAATTCGTCCAAAGCGCGCTTCGTATGTTCGTCTGCGAAAAATTTTGTAATCTCGTTCGCCATGATTTCGCCAATGCCGTCAAGCTTTACAAGGCGCGGCGCATCCGCGGCGCGAAGGTTTTCAATCGACCCGAATTCGCGCGCCAATATCTTTGCGGTGGCGTCGCCAACCTCTGGAATTCCAATCGCGAACAAAAGCCTGTGAAGGTCTATCGTGCTTCGCAATTTTATCGCCGCGTCAAGATTCGCAACCGACCGGTCTCCAAAACCCTCCATCCGTCTTATGGTTTCGCCACGAGCCAAGATTAATGTCCAGATGTCCGCGGGTGTTTTAAGCCAGCCAAGTTCGACGAATTTTTCAATCTGTTTTTCGCCAAGGCCTTCGATATCAAACCCTTTGCGCGATGCGAAATGTACCAATTCAGATGCAATCATCGCGGGACAGGACAAAGTATTGATACAACGCCGCGCCACTTTTCCGGAATCCTGCGCAACAGTGCCGCCGCAGACCGGGCACGCGGTCGGAAAATTATACGGTTCGCTGTGGGCGCTGTGTTCAAGCGATTCCACGACTTGCGGAATAACGTCGCCCGCGCGCTGTACGACGACTTTGTCGCCGACGCGAAAATTCTTGCGCTCTATTTCATCCGCGTTATGAAGCGTCGCGCGCTGTACGACAACGCCGCCGATGTTAATCGGTTCAAGCTCTGCGACCGGGGTAAGCACTCCTGTGCGCCCGACCTGTATCGTTATGCTTTTGATATGCGTAATTGCGCGCGCGGCGGGGAATTTGTACGCGACTTTCCATCTTGGGCTTTGCGCGGTAGAGCCAAGTTTCTCCTGGACCGCTATGTCATTGACTTTGCACACCATGCCGTCTATGTCGAACGGGATTTCGGAACGGATGTTTTCGATATGTTTGTGGAATGCTTGGATTTCTTCAATCGAATGGCACATTCGGCACCATTTGCGCGTAGTATGAAATCCCCACGATTCAAGACGGTCAAAAAATTCGCTTTGCGTTTTCCAATCGCGGTCCGATGCTTCGCCGTACGTATATGCGAACGCGCGAAGGTTGCGCGATGCGGTGACGCTTGAATCAAGTTGGCGCAGACTGCCCGCCGCGGCGTTGCGAGGATTTGCGAACACTTTGCCGCCGGATTGTTCCGCCCGCGTGTTCAGCGCCAAAAAATCCGCGCGGGACAGATAAACCTCGCCGCGGATTTCCAAGACGGAAGGCGCAAGGCGCAAGGCGCAAGGCGAATTCAGCACCTGTGGTATATCCGCGATTGTTTTTATGTTTTCCGTAATATCTTCGCCCGTCGTGCCGTCGCCGCGGGTAAGCGCGCGGACCAGAACGCCGTCTTCGTACCGCGCCGAAAACGACAGTCCGTCGATTTTCGGCTCTACCCAGATTTCGTCGTTCCGGATGCGTCTCAGCCAATCGGCGACGGATGCTTCCGAAAAGACGTCCTGAATCGAAATCATCGGAATGCTGTGCCGGAATGTCTTGAAGTCTTTTGATACCGCGGCGCCCACCTTCGCCAAGGCTACGGTGGGCAAGCCCACATATTCGGATTCCAACGCCCGCGCGCGTGCCTTTGCCGCGTCATATGTCGCGTCGTCCACAAGCGGCGCGGCGTCCGCATGATACGCCGCATCCCATTCGGCAAGCTGTTTGATAAGCGCGGCGTGTTCGGTTTTTATAAATAAATCTGCGTGTTTCATCGTTATCCGTTATCCGTGGTCCGTAATTGAATTATAGACAAGAAAACAAAAAACAAAAGCTTAAATTTTAAGATTGAATTCAAATCAAATATTGTTATAATCCCCGCCACTGACACAAAAGAAAGGACAAAACATGGCATATATTCTTGCGCTGAACTGTGGCAGCAGTTCACTTAAATATCAAGTTTTCGACGCGGATTCCAAATCAGTAAAAGTATCCGGCACGGTTGAAAAAATCGGCGAATCCGATTCTTTTATCACACAAAAACAGGCGGACGGAACAAAAGAAAAGAAAGAAGTTCCAATGCACAACCATAACGAAGCGCTTGGCATCGTTATGACCATGCTGCGCGATGCGTCAATCGACCTTAACGACATCACGGCGGTCGGACACCGCGTCGTGCACGGCGGCGACAAGTTCAATTGTTCCGCCGAAATCACAGACGAAGTAATCCGGACCATTGAAGAATTGTCGCCGCTTGCGCCGCTTCATAATCCCGCGAACCTTATGGGTATTGTCGTTGCAAAGCAATTGTTGCCCAATGCGCGCCAAGTCGCCGTATTCGACACCGCATTCCACCAAACGATGCCGGATTACGCGTACCGTTATGCCGTCCCGGCGGCGTGGTACCGCGAACTTGGCGTCCGGCGTTACGGATTCCACGGCACGTCGCATTTGTACGTATCCAAACGCGCGGCGAAAATGCTTGGCAAGCCGGCAAACGAAGTCAACCTTATCACCCTTCATATCGGGTCCGGCGCGTCGGCGGCCGCCATTCGCGGCGGAAAATCCATCGACACGTCCATGGGGCTTACCCCGCTGTCCGGATTGACCATGAGCACCCGCGCCGGCGATATAGACGCAGGCATCATATTCTATGTCATGGACCGCCTTGGCATCACCGCGAAACAGGTTGAGACACACCTTAACAAACAATCGGGGATTTTGGGCCTGTCCGAAGGCCACATCGACCATCGCGATGTTTGGAACAATATGGCGAACAACGATTGCTGCCGCCTTGCTTTGGATGTGGAAGCCAACAATATCAAAAAATACATCGGCGGCTTTATGGCGGAACTTGGCCGCGTCGATGCGATTGTATTCACGGCGGGCGTCGGCGAAAACGACGAACGGGTGCGCGCATTGGTGTGCGACGGGTTGGATGAATTGGGCATAAAGCTTGACAATGATGCCAACAACGGTGCGCTGTCGCGCATTGGCGCGGGCGAAAGCGTCATATCCGCGCCGGATTCAAAGGTAAAGGTCTTCATGATTCCGACGAACGAAGAACTTGTTATCGTCGAAGATACTCTTGCCATCGCGAACGGGACCTATGACCCGAATCATTTGGAAATGGGGTACAGTTTTAAGTAAAAGCCATCAATCGTGGGGGCGCAAACCCGGACCCCGACGCAATCAAAGATTGCGGTGGGCGCCCCTATTAAAATACTTGCAAAATACAAATATTTCCTTATAATCTCTTTTGTCAACTATAAAATGGACAATAGAGATGAACAAAAACAGATATGCTTTTGATTTGGATACACAATTGGCGGAAGTGTTGCTCTTGGTCCCGCGGTGTGTAAAACGCGCCACGTATGACAAACGGGCCATATCAAAGATGCCCTCTGCGGACAGGCCGGACGCATGGGCGGAACGGTTCTTGGCAGCAATCTGGATATTAAAAACAGCCCAGACGGGGAAACGTTTTCGCAACTTGGAAGACGTCGCCGCTTGCGACGCGGTGAAGTATAAAGAGCTTAAAGACCTTGTCTGTGACATTCAAAAAATAAAGCCTAATATAAACGTGCGCCTGGTCTATGGGAAAATGGTGCCAGAGCACCGGTCATTTGACCCGGAAATTCGCGCCGCCGTGTTGCCGATACTTTGTGAAAATTATGTCACAAAAACGGGCGGAACGGCAAAATTCGGACGTTCCAACGAACGCATCTTAATCGCGATAAAACAGCTGTCCGAAGATGTGAAATATCCGAACACGTTAAAGCTTTTCGAGGCGATGAAAGCCGTATGCCCAGATTTGGACGTTTCGTACGAGACATTTTACGGGCGGATTTCGGAAAGCAATAATCGGTTCAGCAAGGAAATATTCAATGAATATAAAAAACGCATATCTGATGGGCGCAAGGTTAACCGGGCGGAAAACACGAAAAGCGAAAACGAACGCATCCTTGTTATGCTTTCAGAAATAGAAAATTCGGGCATTGTGTATTCAACCAAACGCCAGATTAATTTGAAAGCCACGGATGCCCTTGGCATCAGTTGGGGCAAATTCTGGAATCGCGTCACACCCGGACAGCCCCTGTTCTGCCCGGAAGCTTTTGACATATATCAACGAATATTGGAAAAGAAACGCTAACAGCCGGCGAAAGCCGGTTTTTTATATCGCCGTATTTTTCATTGGATTAATTAACTTTTTGTGCTTTAATAACAGCGCCCCTGGAAACAAGGGCAAAGGACAAAGTTAGTAGAACGGGTTTAGTCGCCCAGTGATACGATTCTAACAACGTCCCGACTTCGGTCGGGAAGTCGTCGCTATACAACAGGCCGAAAGGTCAAAGGCGACGAAATCATTATCACTTGATTGACTAACTTCCCGACACCTGCTTTCTGGGTGTCTTTTTTGTCTATTTATCAAAAAAAAGGAAGGCGCATGTTAAAATCTCTTGTATCGCGGCTTGTCACCACAGAGCACGACGGCATGTTTTTCAGAAAGCATAAAGTTTTCGGCATATCGTTCAGGACAATCCGGCGGCACAAAGTAAAGCAGATGAATCGACATTCCGAATACCTGTTGTCGAATACAAACTCCTGTTACAAGGTGTTTTCGTCCTTTCGGAAAAAAGGAATCGAAATCAACTGGGAAGCGCCGAAGATATTTGCGGAAAAGCTTTTATGGCTTCAAAAATACTATTTCCGCCGGATGCGGGCGGTAATCAAACCCATAGAAGACAAGGAATCTTTCAAAAAATGGGCGACTAAAAAAGGATTGGGCGAATATGTGCCAAAACTTCTCGGCGCGTATAACAGGCCCGAAGATATTGATTGGGACGGACTTCCCGAACGGTTCGTATTAAAAGCCACCTCCGGGTGCGCCGGACGGCAAGTCATGATTGTGCCCGACAAATCAAAGACGAAAAGAAAAGACGCTATCCGGAAGATGAACAAATGGCGAAATATAAGAGGAAGACCGGAACGATTCATCGTCGAAGAAATGTTGTCGGATTGCGGCGACGGACTTACCGATTATAAATTCTTTTGTCTTAACGGGCGGGTCGAATTCATACTGTCATACGCGCGGGCGGGCACTTCCGTTAATGTAGCCGACAAGACTATGGCCGCGTTTGACAAACGCTGGGGGAAATTGCCGTGCATCGTTCATGTGGACAAATACATACCGTACGGAGATATACCAAAACCGAAAAATCTGGACGAAATGGTCCGCCTTGCGGAAAAAATATCCGCGGAATTCCCGTTTGTCCGCGTTGACATGTATAATGTCGACGGGCGGATTTATATCGGCGAACTTACATTTTCTCCTTCGGCCGGACTTATGAGTTTCGAGCCGGCGGAATATAACACCATATACGGTGATAAATTGAAATTGCCGGAAAAATTGCCGCCGATTTCGGATTAATGGCAATCGGGGCCGTGCGCGTGCGGGATGAACGCCAACGCAAGCGCAAGCGCGAACAGCACAGTTGAAAATATCAAAAGCTTTTTATTGCACTTGCAGCCCGTGAAATAGAAAAACCACGAAACACCGACCGCGAACGCGCCAAAAACCAACAACACGATTCTTAAACCGTGTGGCAATAATCCCGCAAACGGCGACGCGATGCCAAGCACCGCCGCCGCAATCGGCACGCCGCAACAAACCATATGCAGCGCCGCCGTCGCACATATCCCAAGACTTGCAAATTTCGTTTTATCCATTGTCATCATCCTTTGGTATCAAGCCATTCGATTGTTTTCTTTACACCATCCGCGAACGAAGTCTTTGGCGCGTATCCGAAAAGCCGCGCCGCCTTTGTTATATCGCCGATTGTTTTGTCCACGTCGCCCGGCTGCATCGGCATTTGTTTTATTTCCGCTTTTTTGCCCATCGCGTTTTCAATTTCAAAAATCATATCGCGCAGGGTTATCGGCCGCCCGCCGGCAAGGTTGACTATCTCAAACGGAGCCTTGTCGTAATCCATCGCCGCGATAATGCCGGAAAGAATGTCGCCGATATACGTATAGTCGCGCATATTCGACCCGTCGCCGAACATTTCTATCGCCTCGTCCCGGCGGATTTTCTGGGCGAATTTCCGGATTGCCAAATCCGGTCTTTGCCGCGGGCCGTAAACCGTGAAAAAGCGCAAGGCGACCACGGACATACCATACAGCGCGTGATATGTATAGCACAGCTGTTCGCCCGCGCTTTTCGTCATGGCATACGGCGATATGGGTTCGCGCACGTCGATATCTTCGGTGAATTTGTCGGCGGTGCAGTTTCCGTAAACGCTTGACGACGATGCGAAGACCATCTTTTTCACGTCCGCGGCGCGCATGGCCTCCAAGACGTTCATCGTTCCGATGATATTCGTGTTCACGTATGAAATCGGGTCTTCCAAAGACGGACGGACGCCCGCCCGCGCGCCAAGATGCACGACCGAATCAATTTTGTTTTCCGCAAAAACCCGTTGAAGGTCGTGAGGGTTTTCTATATCCCCGGCATAGAGTTTGTAATTCGGCGATTCCGCGGCGGCGGATATGTTTTCGCGTTTTTGCGCCGGGTCGTAATAATTGTTGAAATTGTCAAATGCGACCACGCGAAGCCCGCGCCCAAGCAATTCGTCCGCAAGACTTGACCCGATAAATCCGGCCGCACCTGTGATAAGAATAGTTTTCATTGAATCACGCTCTTTGTTTCATTTTACATCATACATTAAAATAAAAATGCCGCAAGGGCATTTTTATTTTTGGTGGTGGCTTTGGTCGGAATCGAACCGACACTCATTGCTGAACTTGATTTTGAGTCAAGCGCGTCTACCAGTTCCGCCACAAAGCCAGACCCTTGGTGGAGCCGATCGGAGTCGAACCGACGACCTCTACGATGCGAACGTAGCGCTCTACCAGCTGAGCTACGACCCCAGGGACATTATTTCTTTTTCGCCGCGACTTCCGCGGTCTTTTTAACAAGACGCGCAGACCGGTTCGGTTTGCGGACCGTCTTTTTTTCCACCGGTTTTGCCGCAAGTTTTGCGCCGGTTTTCTTGGCAATCGCTTTCTTTATCGCCGCCATTTCGGGCGTCAGGCGCGAAATCGGTTTCGCCATGACATACCCGTCAAGGCCGCCGTGCTTTACCAAAGTGCGAAGACCGGATGTCGTAAGTTTCAACGAAAATTCGCGGCCAAGCGCATCACTTTTGAATTTCAATGTCTGCATATTCGGTTTGAACGTGCGTTTTGTTTTGCGGTTGGAATGCGACACATTGTGTCCGACCTCTGTCTTTTTTCCGGTGACGGTGCATACTTTTGGCATATTGATAATCCTTTATTGACTGGGGCGTATATTATGGCACAAATCGCGAAAAGTCAAGATATTTTGTCAGAATATCGGCATATCGAATATGTTGCCACATTCCACCACCGGCAAGGATTTCATACCCTCTCTCCACGCGACAACTTCTTCAACGCTGCGCTTGTTCTTCCTGCGCGATAAATTTTCGTATTTAGTGCAAAGGTCCTTTCTGTAAAAGGGATAGTGGTGCATATACCATCCCTCGAATACAAAATATTTCGGTATCCGCAACCATGTATGGATGCGGCGCGTGGGGTCGCACCGCGCAACACGGATATTGCCGCCAAACCTTGAAAACCGGTTAATTTTACAAAAGGTTTGAACATAATAATTGTACGCCCCTTTGGATGGGATATACATTTTGTTTGGATTTTCATACAGCATAAGCTTGCAATACGAATGGGTAATTTTCCTTTCCAATATGTACGATTTCAATTTCTCCAACTCGTCCGCTATATAGAATTCGTCGGAATCCATGGACATCAAATAATCACACCCCGCACGCAGTGCGGCTTTCATGCCAATGTTGCGCTTCCTTTTCTGCTCTCTGGCCTTTTTTGATTTTGAATCAATCTTGTATTCCAACACCTCGTCCGCAAGGCCGCGCGCAACAAGGTCGTCCAGTATCGGCTTTATTTCAACCGGCGATTTTTCACCAGACCATGATTCTTCGGAATAAACAATATTGATATAATCGCATACCGGGCGGATGGATTTTAATGAAGCCTCCAACAGTTCAAGCCCGTCCCAAACAGAATAAGTCGCGCCAAATTTATGTTTCTTGGCACAACGGGACTTTATATAACCTAATACTTTGTTGACAAATATGGAGGGGGGGGGGGATATTCATTTGGCTTTCTTTTGATTATTTCCGCCTTGCTTTAAGCGCAAGTTTTGCCGCGCGGACCGAAAGCTTTAACGCGAAATCGCGCACCAATAATTCCGACGGCATGCCGGTTGTTTTTGTCTGACGCTCTAATTCCGTAAGGCGGGCAAGCACGCCGATGATTTCATCTTCGGACCAGAATCGCATCGCGGCGCCGAATTTGTCCGCAACTTTCCAAAACAGTTTCGGCATCCGGCCCGTCGCCACCGCATCAAGCAGTTTCTTGAAATGAAAATCCAGCATCCGGACAAGCATTATCGGTTCCGCTCCGTCGAAAAACACCCGGTCCATCGCCAATTGCGTCGCCGCAATATGACCCGCGGTAAGCGAATATAAAAAATCATCAATCGAAACCGCGCCATTGTCGGGAAGGCATTTCTCAACATCGACAAGCGTGACGGTCTTTGTGTCGTCCACGTAAATGCTTAACTTTTTCAAGAACGAACGCGTGACGCCGCGGTCGCCGCCAAGGCGCGAAAACATGTATTGCATCGCGTCCGGTTCTATTTGTTTTATACCGGCGGCAAACAGGGATTCGCGGATGACTTTGCCAAGCGTCTGTTCGTCGTCCGCATAGCACGGAATCGCGGCAAGATTCTGCGCATCTTCGAACAGCGCGCGCATTCCGCCGCCCGCGCGAAGTTCCGCCGCCGTCACGACAACAAACGCGTCCAGCGATTTATGCGTGACAAGTTCGCGCACAAGCGGCGCGTCGGAATCGCCGACGTTCGCAACCCATACCATGCGCCGGCCGCCAAGAAGCGACGGTGTGCACGCCTCTGCAAACAATGCGTCGGTTTTGTCTTTCAATTCGTTCGCGTCGACAACGAACAGATTCACCGAATCTATTTCCAGTTTATCAATCGCCTTGTCGGCAAGTTCGTCCACCTGGCCCGCGTCGGGACCGTAAATCAGGACCGCCGGCACATTTGCCATCTGGTTGGACAATGCATTATTAAAGTCGGATTCTTTCCATTTCATTGGGTTCTTAACCTTGCGTTTACTCTTGTTTCTATCTTGCGCGCAAGGACTTGAACCGCATTCTGCACGGCGTTGTTATACGATGCCTGGGCCGCGACAAGGTCCGCGACAAAAGTATACGATTCCGACGCGGTATCAAACGCGCTTAGCAATAATTCGCCCGTTTCATTATCGCGCAATTCATACGTCGCGGTCATGCGCACTTCACGCCAAGTCGCGTCGCCGGTGATTTGCAGAGCTTTGAAAATAGTTTCCGGATTCCGCAGATTCACGGTCAAGGCATATCTTGCGCTGATATTATTATCCGTGCCCCACGTGCCGCGAAGCGCGTTCCGCAAATCAATGCCGTTCGTGCCAGAAATCGGCGCGATATAGATGTCGCGAAGCTCGCCCTGTAATTGCCGTCCGGAATCGTACATCGACGTCCAGCCGCAAGCAGTAAGGCACAAGGCACAAGTCATAAGGCATAAAAGTTTTTTCATGTCTATCGGGTCTTTTTTTGTAGTTCGCCGTTTATATAAAGTTTGACTTCCGGACAGCGGGTTTTATAACACCAGCCGCATTGTTTGCAGTTTTTCTGGTCTATGATAATCGTATCGTTATCCTTGTCCGACAGGCCGATGAAAGTATCTTGGATTCTTATCGCTCTATTCAGACAGCCATCCAGCAAAGCGCATCGGCCCGGCCACGTTGAAGTATGCACGCAACCTCCTCTTTCTGGGGTTCTGGAACAGTCAAGTTCGTATTTGACGATTTGTGCGGGTTCTTGTGCTTCTTTCATGGCTGTCATCCTTTGGTTACAAAATTAATCATCCGCCCCGGAACTATGATTGTTTTCACAATGCTTGCCCCGGCCGCGCCGGCGGGCGCAGACGGGCCGCCGGCAAGGTATTTTTCAGCCGCCGCGCGCGCCGCGTCCGTAATTGTTTTTTCATCCGCGTCGGTCGCAATGTATATGGTGCCGCGAAGCTTTCCATTCACCGACACAGACATAGTCACAGACGCGCGCTTCAATTTGCTTTCGTCCGGGACGGGCCACGGTTCGAAAACAAGCATGTCCTTGTTGCCGATTTTCTCCCACATTTCTTCGGTCAAATGCGGCGCGAATGGGTTCAAAACCTGCAACAGAATTTCGTAAGCCCGGCGCGGCATCCCGCCGGAGAACGCGTTGATATATTCCATCATCGCGCTTATGCCCGTATTGAATTGCATGTTTTCGATGCGCGAAGTCATCTTTGCAATCAAGTCGTTGACCAAAAATTCTTGGTCGGGCGTCAGCGCATCGTCGGTCAAATTATCCGAGAACGCCTCGACGCGTTTAAGGAATCTCTGCACGCCGGACAACGTGTCTTCGGACCAGTTTACAAGCGCCCCGAACGGTCCGATAAACAATACCGTCATCCGCGCGGCGTCCGCGCCGGCGCGCTCCACGACGTCGGAACTTGATACAAGATTGCCAAGCGATTTGGACATCTTGCGGCCGTCCGCGCCCATCATAAGCCCGCTTGTCGTGCGCTTCTTATACGGTTCCGCACCGGGGACAAGTCCCAAATCATAAAGCGCTTTATACCAGAATCGCGAATACATCATGTGGCGCGTCACATGCTCCATCGGGCCGTTGTAATGGTCGACCGGCATCCATTTGTCCATCATCGCGCGGTTGCAGAATCCTTTGTCATTATGTGGGTCAAGATAGCGCAAAAAGTACCAGCTGGACCCCGCCCAACCGGGCATAGTATCCGTTTCGCGTTTTGCAGCGCCGCCGCATTTCGGGCACACTGTATTCACCCAAGTTTCCGCGCGCGCAAGCGGGCCCTCTCCGTCTTCCGTCGGCGTGAAATCGGTCAGATGCGGTTGCAACAGCGGCAACCGGTCTTCCGGCACCGGCACCCATCCGCATTTGTCGCAATGTATCAGCGGAATCGGCTCGCCCCAATACATCTGTCGGGAAAACGCCCAATCGCGCATTTTATATTTTTTTGTTCCGCGGGCAAAGCCGCCCTTTTCCCCGACTTTTATCGCGGCGGCAATTGCGTCTTCTTTATTCATGCCGTTCATAAAATCGGAATTGATGTGCGGCCCGTCGCCTTCTTGCGCGCCGTCCGCAATATCGCCGTTATTCAAAACCGGAATAATCGGCAAGTCGAATTTTTTCGCGAATTCAAAGTCGCGTTGGTCGTGCGCGGGCACCGCCATAATCGTGCCGTGGGCATATCCGACAAGGACGTAATCGGAAACAAATATCGGAACATCGCCGCCGGTATAAGGGTTGACGGCGGCAAGCCCTTTTAACCGTACTCCCGTTTTTGCGCGGCCGGCGTCCGTTCTTTCGAATTCCGATTTCTCTGCGGCCGCGGCGATATAGTCGGCGACTTCGTCAGCGTTTTCAATCCGGCCCTGGTCCAACCATTTCGCGACAAGCTTGTGCTCCGGCGCAATCACGCAAAACGTCGCGCCGAATATGGTGTCGACGCGCGTGGTATAGACGGTCATTGCGTCATCGCCCACTTTGAAGTCCACGTCCGCGCCATAGCTGCGCCCGACCCAGTTTATTTGCGCGGTGCGCACGCGTTCCGGATAATCCACAAGTTCCAAATCATCGACAAGGCGGTCGGCATATTTCGTAATCGCCATCATCCATTGTTTTTTGATTTTCTGTTCTATCCCGCCGCGGCACCGGTTGCACGTGCCGTCGTCTTCCAATTCTTCGTTGGTAAGCGCCGCCATGCAGGCGGGGCACCAGTTCATCGGGAAATCGTCCTTGTACGCAAGCCCCGCATTGAACAATTGGATGAATATCCATTGGGTCCATTTGATAAACCCCGCGTCCGACGTGGACAGAAAGGATTCCGGGTCGTGCGAAATCCCGACGATTTCAAAATCTTTTTTGAAGACTTTGATTAATTCCTTTACGGAATCCGCCGGATGCTTTCCGATTTTCTTGGCATAATGTTCCGCCGTGATTCCCATGGAATCAAGCCCCATCGGATAAAACACATCAAGGCCAAGCATGCGGCGCCACCGCGCCATAACGTCCATCGATACGAACGGAATCAAGTGCCCGACGTGAAGACCGTTGCCCGACGGAAAAGGAAATTCAAACAGGTTGTAAAATTTTTGCTTTGCGCCGTCATTCTTTGGCACGAACGCGCGCGCGTCGCGCCAGCGTTTCTGCCATTTTTCTTCGCGGGATTTGATTTTCATTTCGTGACTCGTGGTTCGCGCCGGTGGCTTGTGATTCATGTTCGCGGATTATAGCAGTGTTTAATCTGAATTCAATCATAAACTTTTCGCTTTTCACTTTTCGCTTTTCGCTTTATAATGCGGGCGAGATGAATGTTTTCATACTGATTTTGGTCTTTATATTTATGGCCGGGTGGTACCTTATGGACAGTCCGTCGCAAAACGTCGAACGCCACACCATCGAATTCGCCGCACGGCAAACCGCCATAGGTTCGGTGCTTACATGTCTTGCGCATGTTCATACCCAGGCGGTCGCGCTTGACGAGGCGCTTCAAATCGCGGAACGCGTGGACATCGACAACGACACTCCGTGCGCCGCGCGGTACCATATCGAAACCGTCAAAATATGCACCGACGGACGGAGAATATCAGCATCATGCGTTCCGGTGCGGCCCGGGCAATCCATTACCAATTTTATAATATCGTTCGCGCCGGCGCCGGAAGATACGGGCAAAACGCTTGAAATCCTTGCCAAAAAATTCCCCGGAAGCACCGGATTCGGAATAATCACCCAAGTCGGCAGAACGCTTCAAATGATAATTGGCAACGGCACGACGCGCGAAGTCCCGGACGCCATTGTGCGAGAGCTTGGGCTTGCCGCCGGACAAATCATGTACATAACGCAATACGGGGTTGCCGGACGCGCCATATTCACCGAAGGCGGCATCGGCGGAGTTTCCGCGTGCGCGCCGGGACATCTTCGCGTGTTCCGCTTTAACAGGTGGCAGTGCGTGTCACGCACGCCTGCGCGCGTGTGCACCGGCACGACGATATTGGACCCGCGCACGGGCGAATGCGTCCCGGACAACAGCCGCCGGCCATTATGCGTGGGCAACCAAACGGCGGTTATGATTGACGATTTCTGGGAATGCGTGAACCCGATTATGCATACCGAATGCCCCGCTGGATATGCCGCGCATCTGAATTATGAAACTATGGAATGGATATGCGCCGCGAATCCTGCGGAAACGCGACAACTTCGCAGATGCGACCGCATTCATACCACGCGACCGGGGGTTTTGCCGGGCGGCGGGACTATACGGGTTCCGACCGCGGCGTGCACCGAATGCGAAATGCCGGCGATGAATCCGGAGACCTGTGAAACCAAATGCGTGCCGGACCCGACAAAAAGATACAGCCAGCTGTGCTATCCCGGAAGCGCGGGCAGTTGCGAAAACCATCCGTCGCGCGCGTTTTATTTCGTATTCCCGGACGCGCGATACGTCGCGAACGCGATTGCGGTGCTTCCGATGCTTGGCAATATCGCAAATATACCAATCGGCATGCCCGGACGGGACAGGATGTTTAATTGCCTTGATTGCGGCGACAGGTTTATAGACACAGAGCGCTCTCGCCCGCCGTTCACCGCGTTTTGTCAGTGATTTCGGATTTGGTTTTCCAGTTCTTTGTTCTTTTCCATCAATTGATGGTTATAAACCTGCAGATTGTGAAGCAACTTTTCCAGCTACAAGGATGAAGTGTTGTGTTATTCGCTGAAACATGCTAAGGTTGAACAATGGCAATAAATTCGACTCTTGAATGGACAGGCGCGACATGGAACCCGATTGTCGGTTGTTCCAAATACAGCGACGGATGCCAAAATTGCTATGCTATGCCGATTGCGGAACGTCTACGCGAACAAGGCATTGCCGGATATGAAAATGGGTTCAAGCTAACTTTGCGGCCAGAAAAATTAGGAATTCCTCTACATTGGAAAAAGCCCCGCCTGATATTTGTAGATTCCATGTGCGACTTATTTCATGATGATGTGCCGTTGGAATATGCACAGAAAGTCTTTGCGGTTATGAAGCGTGCGGATTGGCATGTATACACAATACTTACTAAACGGGCACGTCGCATGCGTGAGTTGTCGCCACACTTGGAATGGCTGCCGCATATTGTTGCCGGCGCTACAATAGAATCGGACAAATATATTGACCGGCTGGAGGATTTGAAGATGGTGCCTGCGCAAATGCGGTATTTGTCTTTAGAGCCACTGCTGTCACCGATTCCGCGATTGGATTTGACTGGTATAGATTGGGTAATCGTTGGCGGCGAGTCCGGCCCGTTTGCCCGGCCTATGAATACGGATTGGGTGCGCGAAATCCGTGATTGGACTTTAGCGCAAGGTAAGGCGTTCTGGTTCAAGCAATACAGCGAACACGATTGTCGCGGCGCGGTACCACCGCCAGTTCTTGATGGCAAAGAATACAAACAATTTCCGGAATTCAAACCTGGGAACCTAAGCCTGTTCTGATGCTATGCGCAATGGGCTTTGGTTGTATATTTTGAATACTGCCCGGGGGCCGGGCTTTGGGTTTGCGCCCCTATTTCAAAAATAATTGTTGACAAATGTATATTTTAGTTTATAATTCTGCAAGATAAATCAAAAAGGATTGCGATATGACCACAGATATTACAAAAATGCGGAAATCGTTGAACGACTCGCATATTAAAATTGGACAAATGACCCTGTCTTTGTCGCAAATTGATGTCGAGATAGAAGTGCTTGAAAGCATCTTGTCCAAAACAACGCGGAGAGACGTAATCACGGACATTCCCGACCGGCTGAATACGCTTCATGCCGAGGCGTCCGCCATCAGAATCGAACGAGCGACCCTTACAAAGCGCGCCAATGCGTTGTCCGTGCTTATCGCCGACGTGGTCAAGGCAAGACCCGGTCGTTAAAAAATATCAATTTTATCTTTCATTCGGGCGTCTTTTAACGGCGCCCGAATTTTATCGCGTATGCAAAAAAAACCGCGCCGCCGACAAACATAAACACCGAAAGAAGCATGCCCATCGTCAATCCCCAACCGGTAAGGAATCCAATCTGGATATCCGGTTCGCGGAAGAATTCACAGAATATTCTGAACACCGAATACCCGACCAAGAATACGCTGGCAAGCGCGCCCGGATATTCGCGAAGCCGCGTCCAGCGCCAAAGACAAAGCGTTATGATGAACAACAGAACGCCTTCGGTCATGGCTTCGTAAAGCGGGCTTGCATGTCTTGGCGTCTGGTCCAACGCGCCCGCGAATACAACGCCCAACGGTCCGCCGGTTGCGCGGCCCATCACCTCCATATTTATAAAATTCGCAACGCGGCCGAAAAATATTCCAATCGGCGCGGCAACCGCAAGCATGTCGAAAATGCAAAAGGCATTTTCGACATGCTTGCAGTGTGAAACTTCACCTTCCTTAACTGCACACTCCCGCCGTAGAGCGAACAGGAAAACGGCAAGTATTACGCCAACCAAACCGCCATGGAACGCCATCCCGCCGTGCCATACCATAAAAATTTCCAATGGATGCGACACGAAATACGAAAAATTGTAAAACAGGACATAGCCCAACCGGCCGCCGGCAATCGTACCGATAATCACATAGGTCAGCAAATCATCAAGCGCTTTTTTGTCCAAAGTTCCGCGGGACAGTTTCTTTACAGTCCAATACCCAAGAATAAATGCCGCAATGTATGCAAGCGCATACCACCGGATTCCAAATCCGAATATTTCAAGCGCAACTGGCGAAATTTGTGGAATTATTATCATTACTTGACCTTTATATGTGAATATACTATATTGAACACGCAAAATAAAAGGAGAAAATTATGCCAGTCAAAAAAACAAAATCAACGCCCGCCGCCCGCCGCGCCGCCACAAAGCCTGCGGACAGCATGGCCGCATTCTTGCAACGTGTGTTCCTTATGATGTTCGGGGCCGTCGCATTAACCGGTCTGATGTCGTGGCTTACCATAAATTTCGGTCTTCCGCTTATAATCAACCAGCAGACGGGCGGGTTTAATTTCATATTCTATGCGCTTTTGTTCGGCGGGTTGGCGCTGTCGATTTTCGCACAGGCACGGGTGTTCAGCATGAAGCCGCAAACCGCCGGCGTCCTTCTTGCCCTTTATGCGGCATCGCTTGGAATCGTGCTTACCCCGCTTATCGCAAGCGCCCTGTTCCTTAACCCGGCATCCCTTATCCAGGCGTTCTTTATCGCCGCCGCGATGTTCGGGTGCATGGCGCTGTTCGGATACAAGACCGCGCGCGATTTGTCGTTTATGGGCGTATTCCTTTTCATGGGTATGATTGGCCTTATACTTGTCGGAATCGCGTCGATGATTTGGCCGCTTGGGTCCGGGTTCATGACCATCGTATGCCTTGTCGGCGTTTTGGTGTTCGCGCTGTTCACCGCGTACGACATGCAGTTTCTTAAACGCGCGCACGCACAGTTGGGCGACCGTTACCAGCGGGACCAGTTGGCCGTTTTGGGCGCGCTTCACTTGTACATAGCATTCATAGCAATGTTCCAGTATATATTGATGTTGTTGAACAGAAGGTAAAATCGTGACTGGCGGCCGGTGTTGGTGGTTGGTATTTGACCACAAGCCACCAGCACAAGCCACCAACACCAAAAACGGAGTTTTTTATGACCTGTAAAATAATCCCAGAAAAATGCGTATCGTGCGGCGTATGCGTCGGCATGTGTCCCGCAAACGCGATTGTCGCCGCCGCGGGCAAATACGAAATCGACCCCGAACTGTGCGTCAATTGCAGCGTATGCATCGGCATGTGTCCCGCAAACGCGATTGTAAAAGAAGAGCCGTCATGCACCGGTGCCTGCGCGACATGCCCGGGCGCTTGTGGTGGCTCCTAGTATGAATTTGACGGAATAATTTCCGCGAAAACCAAAGGCTTTTAACCATGCCAGCCAAAAATGTCAACGACGTGATTTCACTTTGCAAGCGCCGCGGGTTTATATTCCCGGGGTCTGAAATCTATGGAGGGCTTGGCGGGACTTACGATTACGGCCCCTATGGCGTCGAATTGATGAAGAATATCCGCGAATCCTGGTGGAACACAATGGTGTATCAGCGCGACGATATCGAAGGCCTTGACGCCGCACAGCTTACCAACCGCCTGATGTGGAAATACAGCGGGCACGAGGCAAGCTTTTCCGACCTGTTGGTCGAATGCAAGAAATGCAAACTTCGCATGCGTCAGGATAAGATGGCGGACCAGACGAAATGCGATACCTGCGGCTCTGCAGATTTGACCGAGCCGCGGGCGTTCCACCTTATGATGGGATTGTCCGTCGGCGCGACTTCGGACGGCGAAATAAACGCATACCTGCGCAACGAAACCGCGACGACGACATATACCAATTTCAAAAATATCCTGGACGCCGTGCCGCACAAGCTTCCTTTTGGAATCGCGCAAATCGGCCGGGTGTTTCGCAATGAAATCTCGCCCCGCGGATTCGTGTTCCGCATGCGCGAATTCGAACAGGCCGAATTGCAATATTTTGTAAAACCCGGCGAAGAAGAAGAACAATTCCAAGAATGGAAAGCCGCGCGCATGCGGTGGTGGATTGACGAACTTGGCATACCGGCGGAACGCTTGCGCTTTTTGCCGCATGAAAAACTGGTATTCTATGCCGCCGCCGCCGAAGACATCGAATATGAATTCCCGGACGGTTTCGACGAAGTCGAAGGAATTCACAGCCGCACCGACTACGATTTGGGCAGCCATACGAAATCGCAAAGCGAATTCGATATAAAAGCAAAGGTGATGGATAATAAAGACAGCACGATGAAACTGTCTTACAGCGACCCGCAGACGGGCGAAAGTTTTATACCCTTTGTCATCGAAACGGCATTGGGCACAAACCGCACCATGTTCGCGGTAATGTGCGAAGCGTACACGGACGAAGATTTGGGTGATGAAAAATCGCGCGTTGTCTTGAAATTAAAACCGCGGCTTGCGCCTGTTAAAGCCGCCGTGATACCGCTTGCCCGCAATGTGCCGGAATTGGTCGGCCGCGCCGGCGATTTGGTCGCGGATTTGCGAAAGCTTCATATTGGCCGCATCGAAATGGAAAACAGCGGCAACATAGGAAAGAATTACCGCCGCCACGATGAAATCGGAACACCGGTCTGCATCACGGTCGACCATCAGACTTTGGAAGACGGCACGGTGACGTTGCGCCACCGCGACACCATGGCGCAAGAGCGCATGGCGATGAAGGATGTTCCGGCGCGGGTGCTTGAACTAACAGCTAACAGCTAACAGCTTATATGAAAGACAAACCCATTTTGCAAAAATCTGCTTTGTTCGCGGCAAGAATCGTGAAGATGTGCAAATATTTGGGCGAGATAAAGAAAGAGTTTGTAATATCAAAGCAAGTCATTCGTTCCGGCACAAGTATCGGCGCCAACTTGTCCGAAGCATACTGTGCAAGCAGCAGAAAAGATTTCATAGCTAAATTTCATATTGCATTCAAAGAATGCGAGGAGACCTTGTACTGGCTTAACCTCGAATTTATTTCAGAGAAACAGTTTGAGAGCATCTATTCGGATTGCAAAGAGCTTGTGAAATTAATATCATCAACGATAAGAACAAGCAAAAACAACCCGCCTGTACCAGGTTGTTAGTTGTTAGCTGTTAGTTGTTAGTTATCAATCCCCAATCGGCGTAAGCGTGAAGCCCACCGTAAGCGGGTCGGATTCTATTATCTCTATGTTCAATTCTTCGCTGCCGCGCGTAAAAGTCTGAAGCGCGCGCGTATCTCGCGTCCGGCGCCATCCAAGTTCGCGCAGCGCATCGCTGTAAAACCTTTGCAATTGGCGGCGCGACACGTGGTCGCTTATAACCGTCGCCTGTACAATTTTACCCTCGGCCAAAGAGTACACAAAGCTTTCTTCTTCGACGACATACGTTTTATCCATCATCGGGACGTCTTCAAATCCCGGAAGCCATTCGCCCGCCGCAACAATCGGCAGCATGCAAAAAGCAAACAGAAAATAAAATGGCGCGAATTTCATATCACCGACATTATATCACAATGATATTTGGAAAACAAACCATTTTATGATATAACTTGCAACAAAGGCCGGGAAGGAAGACAGCCATGCTGTGCCAAGGCGCCGTTCGCAACGCACCGGAAAATATTCCGATTTATCCAACAGCTTTTATTCCGGCTTAAATACGTCCTTGAAGTCGCGACGCTTTGATAAGCGGCTTGTCATTTTTTCCGATTTATGATAAAATTATCCGCAAGAGGGTTAATCCATGAATGCAAAGTTTTTTGTTGCCGTATCCATTGCGTCTTTGTGCGCGCTTGACGCGCATGCCACGACAACGCGCGCGCGACCCGGGTCTATTGCGGGCGCCGCAATGCGCGCCGGCGCCGGGACTCAACCGCGGGCCCAAATTCCGGTGCCCGTCGCCGCACCCGCACCCGCGGCTGTAACGCCCGCCGCGCCTGTAATGGTTGCGCGCACGACAAGTCCCGCAACCGGCAATCCGTTGGCGGAAACAACTCGCCCCGATGGTCGGCGAATATTCACCGACATGGCAAACGGCGAGATGTGGATATATGACACCTTTGGCGAATTGGTACGGTACGCGCCGAATCCGGATGATGTTGAAATTCCAATCCTTGGCGTTACTGTCGGCATCGCGCGCCGCGCGTGCCTTGGCATACATGCCAACGGGCATCAGGCGGTGTTCGACGAAGACACGCACGAATGCTTTATCCCGGTTGTCGCGCATAACTGGGGCGGCGTGATTCGCGCGGGCGGCCGGCCTGTGGTCGCATGGGCGCGGATGGGCGACGCTGTACGGTGCCACGCAAGCGCGTTCGACCAGATTTCCGCGATGAGACGCACTTCGCAATGGGTCGTTCCGGTTATGATAGTCGGCGGCGCGGGCATAGGATACGGCGTCGGGTACATAATCGACAGGAATCAGGAAAGACGGGTCGACGACGTCAAAAAACAAATCGGGGAAGTCAGCGGCACAGGCGCGTTAAGAATTACTTTCCAAGGAAGGCAATACGACCTTTCGTCGACGGAAGAACGCCGGGCGCTGGTGGCCGCCATGCAAAGCGGCAACACAAGTTTGCAAGCCGCGCTTGACGCCGCGCGGCAAAATGTCAACGACTGCGCCGCCAAATTGTTCCAAGAACTTGTATCGCCAAGCGCCGAAGGCGCGGCGAAATTCGGCGACGTGCGGATTTCAAGCCGCGGCTGCGAATGCGGCGCATCCGACGAGAATCTTATACATTGCAGCGGGCATCCCGCCAACCCGGCAAGCGTCGCATCGCGTCGCCCGTGCCCGGCGGGCCGCACGGCCGGCGGTTTCCGGCGCGACGGAACATGTTATTTCCGCACGGGATTCGGACCGGTCGCAACCGCGGCGGACCGCACGGCTTCGTTTGATTTGCACAGGGCGAATCTTATCAATGACTTTATGGCAAGCCATCAAAATATTGCAAGGCGGATGGACCTTCGCGTGGATTCCGGCCCGAACAACAGATTGAATTCGCTTTCGGTATGCATGACGTCGGGCACGTTCGGCGACCTTTCGGACGCGTTGTCCACAACGCCGCAGAATTGTCCGCGCACTTTATTCGCGGCGAACAGTCCCGCCGAAAGCCTTGGCGAATGGATGCGCGCGGCCGAAGCTTTAAGGCTTGCCGGAGAAGACCTTGCCCAGACTGGCAGCCCGCTGCTTGACGAGCTTCTTGCCGAAATCGACGGAACATTAGATTTACTGTTAACAACAGAGGCGACGATAACAGGCCGGAACGTGGAAGAATTGCTTGATTTGGAATTCGGGAAAAACCGACCGTGGTTACAGACCGCGCGCGGCCGGGGAACGCTAATCGGCGGCGGCATCGGAGCGCTTGCCGGAATCGGATATTATTTCGCCGAAGGCAAATCGGTATTTTGCAACGTCGGCGGCATGGGACAGCCCAGGCTGAACGGAACGTTTTCAATCCCGACTTTCCGTCAGTATATAATCTCGCGGAATTATATGAATTTGGATGAAATGAATCCGCCGGAATAAAAACGCGCCGAAAGGCGCGTTTTTTCAGTGTGAAGTTGTGGCGTCGGCTTCGCCGACAACCACAACTTCACACTTCACACTGAAAATTGTTAATTGCTAATTCCCGATTGATAATTTATAATCCCCCCATGCTATCCGGTATTACATTTTACACCGAAGACAAGATTTGGGCGCAGATATTGACCGATTTGGGCGCAGCATCGGCATCGCGCACAGTGGCGGATTTAATCTTTAATCCCGTTGATTTTTCGGAACCAATGTCCGGACTTGAATTAAAATCCAAAATCGTGGCGCAGATTGACGAAGCGCGAAAACGCGCCGTGCGGCGCGCATGCAAAGCGGACGCGAACGTGTCGATGGCAAACGCAAAGATAATAACATTATTGGAACGCGCGGGCGCCGCGGGCGTATCCGCCGCCGATTTGCGCATATCGTGCGGCTATGCGCCCGATGCGAACAGCCATGCGATTGACACCGCGATATACGCGCTTCGGAAACAATTCGGCACGGATTTTATAAAAACGGAAAACGGGAGATACAGGTTTGAAATCTGAGACGAGCCATGAATTACAAACTCTATTCCTTTGAAGAAATCCCAAGCACGCAAGAATATGCGCATGAACTTATCGCAAGCGGCACGGCGACAGACCGCGCCGTCATAATCGCCGGCGCGCAAAGCGCCGGGCGCGGCCGGTACCGCCGGACATGGATTTCAAAGCCCGGAAATCTGTACGCAAGTTTTATTTACAAAATCGAAAAACGCGAGCCGCGCCTGTCGTACGCCGTCGCCGTCGCCATTGCAGAGACCATGATTTCTTTTGGAATCGACCCGAAAATAAAATGGCCGAACGATATATTGATAGACGGGAAAAAAGTAAGCGGCACGTTAATCGAATATTCGAAAGACTTTGTCATCGTCGGCATCGGGGTAAATATCAAATCCAACCCTGTGGTTGCCGGGTATGAAACGACAAAGCTTGACCGGTATAAACGCGGCATTACACGCGATAAATTTTTGGTGGCGCTTATGGACAGGCTTGACGAATGGGCCGCGCATCTTTCGCGCGGGGATTTTGCGCCCGTCCGCGCCCGGTGGATGGAATTGGCGGCCGGACTTGATTCGGAAATAAAGTATCAGGGAAAGCCGGCGATTCTGTGCGAGATTAATCCGGATGGCGCGCTTGTCTTGCGGCGGGGGAATGATTATATATTGGCACTTGGGGACGAGATATCGATATAAATCAATTATCGATTTTTACTTGACAAATAAGCGAGTTGCCCTATAATCATAGAAAAGGGGGTTGGTATGACGAATAAAATCGAAACCTATCAATTTACTTTGGATAATCTTTTTAATCCGCCGACAAAAAAGTCGCCTGAAACTCCGTCGCCAGAACTGACAGAGGCGACAGGGCCGGTCACCGTCACCCTTCAAGAAAAGCTGACACCCTCTTCGGAAGTCCTTAAAAAATACGAAGATGCGAACCGCACCGTCCATGCAATAAGTCTTTCAGCGCGAACGGAAGCTTTGGATTCCGAAGATATAAGTTTGCGCAAAAGTCTGCAGGACACAATCAAAATGCTTGAGGATACATACAAACTTCCGCGCTTTTGCCCATGGGCCGGAAAATTGAAAAGTTAAACAAAAACCGCGCAACGCGCGGTTTTTTATGGGTTATCGTCGTCATCCAACCTGTATACCCGGGCGGTCGAATGCGTGGTCTGTGTTCCCGTGCCACTTCCCCCGGCGCCACCCGTGGCAATTTGGTTACGGGTGGCCAGGCCGCCGCCAGACCCGCCGCCATAGGCATGCAAAGTATACCCGGCGCATGTCCATGTAATCGTGCCGGCGCCGGCCGGACCGCCCGCGCCAAATTGTAACAGTCCGTTGGGGCGCATCGAATATCCGCGACCGCCCGCGCCGGATGCAAGTCCGACCGCATCCTGTCCGGGTTCAGAGAACCATTGGTTCGGAATATATACAAAGCCCGCGCCGCCACGTCCGCCCGGCGCGCCGCCGCCGCCGCCGCCCACAGAGAATTCAGCGGCCGCGGAGGCGGACCCGGCCTCGCCATCTCGGTACGGTCCGAACCCGCCGCCCGCGCCGCGGCCGTAAAGAAATTGGCCTTGGTTATTTCTTGCACCCGCGCCGCGGCCACCCGCACCGCCTTCGGAAATAAAGAATTTACTGTTGTCCGTGTCGCAAACTTCGTAAAGCGGGCACAGCACAATCGCGCTTGGCGCGCCGGATGCCCCGCCCCCGGCCGCAGCGGTCGAACCGGCGCCGGCGGTGTTGCCGATGCCGCCCGGATTCCCGTTCCCGCCGCGGAACATATATGCGACCATTGGCGTGTCAAGTTCGACCCTGAAACGTCGTTCAATCGCATCCAATCCCGGCGCCGCACCATTGGCCAACGTGCCGCCGCCATCGCCGCCGCGACCGCCGCGGACAACAACAAGATACGTGCCCGGTTCCAATATCGTCGCCTGGGCCACGCATTGATTTGTAAGTGTCGGCGGCGGCGGGACAATAATCGGAGGAGTTTCGGGCAACGGTTCAATATCGCGAAGCGAAAAGCGATGACCCATAGATGTTATAACGCGCAAAGTCGGCGGACCGGGCAAGGGGCCCTCTACCCTTTCCGCTTGAAGCGTCGCGTAAAATGTCTGGCCGTTTGCATCCCGAAGTCCCAACACGTTTTGCGTAATCTTTGCATCCGAAAGTTTGAACCCGGACGCCGACAGGCCGTCGCCAAGATATAAAATCCTTTCATTCGCCATGACGGCGACAGTTGCAAAAGACAATAACAAAGAAAGAACGGTTATTCGAACCATATAAACACCGTCCCTGGCGTCGGATTTCCGGTCGGCGCCCCGTGGGATACTGTTCCAAACCGGGGGTCGTTGCCGGCGGCGACAGTGCCCGGGACCATTCCAACCGGCATTTGCACGAATGGAATCCTTGCGTTTGTGTCAAGAGATGCGACACCGTCCGCCGCGCCGCGCGCAGCCGTCGGAATCGCGCCAACCTGTGCCGCGGTTGTTTGGTGCGGATTATTCCTTGCGTCGGAGTGGCTTTGTATTGCGGTCATAAGCGCCTGCAACTGTTCATTCGTAACGCCGCCGCCATCATCTCCGCCGCCAGTTGTAAAGCCCTGCATCAAAACCCATTCGCGAGTCGCGACTTCCAACGGGATTTCTTGCAATGCGGTCGCCGCCTGTGCAATCGCAACAATGACGTTCGCCGCCGAAATACCCGAATCGGTCGGATGACCGCCCGCGTTCAAACCCGCAAGATTGCCGGCCGTCGCGCCCGCGGCACGGTCCGCCTTGCCGGCCTCCAAGGCATCGGTTCGCGTGATAAGTTCAAACAAGTTTCCGCCAACGTCCGGCAATTGCGCAATAGTAAGCCGGCCGGTCGAATCAAGCGTCGCAACGCCGTTCGGCGCGCCCATCAAAGACGCGGCGATAAAGGATGCAAGGGCCGCAGGCTGGACCGCTGTGTCGGCAAGCGCGCCCTGTGCCGCGGATGCAAAGTCGGCGATATTCATCGCGGCGGCGGTGCCAAGCGCCGGACGGTTAAGAATCTGCGCAGGACCCGATTCAGCGTTCCAATCCGATTGCACGCCGCCAATGCCGTCCGGAATCATTTCCAAAGGAACCAATCCCGATTCGTCCAAAATCGCAATTCCGCCCGGCATGCCGACCGAAGAGGTGTGAACATAGTTCGCCAAATCCGACGCGTCGGCTTTTTCATTCAGCGCCAAGACAATGCTTTGCACCGCACCGCGCACAAATGATTCCGTGACAAGCGAATCGGCGCGCGCGTACGCGTGCGCGAAAATAAAGCAAATCCCGAAAACAAAAACACCCCAAAGTCCACGGAAACCGGGCGGTTTATGAAATTTCGGTCTATTGAAAATGCGGAGCAACCTCTCCAAAGTATCCCCTTGAAATATCAGTACATCTGGTCAATTTTAGAAAAAATCGCGTAAGCTGCTCAATGGAAAAGTATGGGCAAAATAAAAAAATTCAAAGGGTTGTATTTCCGCTTGACGGGGTTGAATTCTTTTTGCTATGCGCTTTGGATTTTGGTCTTTTTTCAAAACCTGATTTTTGATATAATAGTCAAGAAACAAATGCAAACAAGGGACGAAAGTGGACCTGTATAAGTTGTCTTTGGCGGGACTTGCGATGGCGTTCATCGCCCACGAAGCAAACGCCGCCGCGACGGTACGGACGCCCAATGCCGGACGCGCCGCCATGCCCGCAACGCGGACAGCTTCGGGACCGACCGCTTCGAATACAGAAGTCTTCCGGCAAAGGCAAAGTGTCGCCGCCGCCGCAAGGACCGCAACGCCGATGGCCGCCGCAACGCGAAGCACGACCCAGATGGCACCCGCGCGCGCCGCGACATCAACGTCCGTAAGCGCACCGCGGGCATCAAGCACCGCAAGACCAGGCGTGCCGATTCACAGGGGCGGATTGCCGGTTAATACGTCGACGGCGGGAGATATAAATTTTGGCAATATTCGCGAATTGATTGACGATTTGGAATATCGCAAAGCAGACAGGGACGAAGTGTTCACAAAGGATGAAACCGACCAAAGAATCGCCGACGCAATCGCAGATTTCGACGGATTCGACGGAAGCGATATTCTTCGGCGAAGCCATGTCGGAACAGCGGCCGGACAGATTATAGCAGTAGGGGCGGATGGAAAGATTGACCCAAGCTTGTACGACGCGGGCTCTGGCCTTCCAACACCGCCGGCGGACGGAAACAGGTATGTGCTTCTTGCATCGGCGGACGGGTCGAAATCGTGGCTTAGAGTAAGAGACACATTTGTAAAAAATTGGTAAAAGAAATTTGAGAAAGAAACAATAAAAAAACAAAAAAGGAGAAAATAATGAAAAGCGTGAAGATGAGAATAATCATGGTGTCGGGGGCCTTGTTGGTTCTGCCATTTATGGCAAGCGCCGCAGACCTTGCATCTACTACATACGTCGACCAAGCCATACAATACGTGGATGGAAAACTCACCACGGTTGCGGGCAGAGTGACGGACATCGAAACCAGCATAAGCGACACAATCATCGACGTCATCGGTGAAGACGTCGCGGGCCAAGGACCAATTTTCGATGCCATTAACGAAGCCGCGGGCGGCGCGTTGGATACCAAACAGAATATGGTTGGCGACGGAACTGTGGACACCAGCCCGACGGTTGGCTCCACACGTATCGTCACGTCCGGCGGCGTTGCGACGGCCTTGGCAGGCAAGGCGGACCTTGTCACCGGTGATGTGCAGACTTTGCAACAAGTCGGCAACGCGGGCGTCTTTGCAATAGTCGACGCAGCCGGCCAGCCACAGCGCGGTTTCACCGTCGGAACATTGGCGGCCCATGTCCAGGCACAGGTTGATGGAAACATACCGCAAGCTGTTCTTGATGCAATGGGCGACGAATTGGACGGCAAACAGGACATCGTCGGAGACGGGTTGATAGACACGGCACCAACAGCCGGGTCGAACCGCATCGTGACTTCAGGCGGCGTCTTTACAGCGATTGACACTGTCACCTCCGCGGTCAATGACCTTGGCGCGTTGGCGGACCTTGACATAGCGGCGCGCGCCGATTTGGCGGCCGACGTTACGACATCGCTTGATTTGGCCGACACCGCAATCCAGCCGCCAACAGGATGCGTCGGAAGCGATTGTGCGCTTGTCAGACTTGCAAACGGCAACTTCCAATGGTTCAATATCGTGACCACATGGACGGGAAGTTAGAACAACCACCAAAACAAACCCCGGCTTTCGCCGGGGTTTGTTTTGGTGGCTGGTGCCGGTGGTTTAGGGGCGCGTGGAAATCCGCCCCGCCCCCCTATGAATCAAAACGCATATTTGATTGAAAGCATAACGTTGCTATCGGTGTAATCCTGGCGGAAGCGGCCCATGTATCCGACGGTAAATCCTATGCCGCCGACGGTCGACATGGTAAGCCCGGCGCCCGCCTCTATCGCCACGCGGTAAAGCGTATCGCCTTCTATGTCTATCACCGCGCCGTTCGCCATAATCATCCGGGAATTCACAGCGTCCGTTATAAAATCATACGTCGCGCCGATGTATGCCTCGGGTCTTATGCGCGGACCGTGCGGCCACAGCGCGCCGTATTTGCGCGTCCGTCTTTCCCATTCGAACGTGAATTTCATCCCGGCGATTCCGGTAAGAAAGTCAACATTCGCGCCGGTTGTGTACGAACCCGCGTTGTCCGTATACCCTTCTTGCCAGACATTAAGATAACGAAAGCCCGCGCGCGGCACAAAGGTAAGGTCGCGGCCGTGAATTTCGTGGCCGACCAAAGATTGAACCGCAAACATATCAAGATTACGGGAACCGGTGACGCCTACGCCCGCGATTTTTTTATCTTCGGCCTGTCTTCCGAATGTAAAGCTTGCCACCGTGTTTACAAACCAGTCCTCTGCCTTCCATTCCGCGTAACCAAGCACGCTGTGCGATTGTATATTGCTTTCCTTTATATCCGGTTTTACCGTCGTGTTCGTATAAGCGTATCCCGCGCCAAACTTTAACGACCGCGTAAGATTTGTTTCAACGCCGAACGTCGCGCCGAACGAAGTCGTATTAAAAGCATCGTCGCCCGTAAATCGCGCGCGGCTTGCCAAACCCTGGGCCCAGATTTCGGTGTTGCCGATAATAAAATTATGCACGGGTTCACCCATAGGCGTCATCGCCCCGCCGGTAAGACGCGTTCCGGCCGCATCGAAAACCTGGGCCGCGGTGGTTGTCGATACCGCATGAACCTGTGGGGCGGTCGGCGGCACAAACGCGGACAAGGCCGCAATCCCGATGGCATTGTTAAGCGGATTCACGCTTACAAGCAATGATTCTATGTGGTCTTTAATCGTATTAAAATTGCTGTTCGTCGAAGGAGCGCTGTTAATAGCATTATATATCGCAATCTGGCCCGGAGTTGCCAAAGCCATCCAATCCGCATTCGCTGCGCCCATAGGTATTGCCGCAAGTGCGGGCACGGCGACCAGACCTGTTTTCAAGAATTTCATCCTGTCCCCCCCCAATTTGCATGTATTCTATCATTTTACGACCTTGATAGCAATAACAATCCCGGCGAAAACCAAGTCGCCGGGATTGTTGTTCTTGCGCCCTCTTCCGTTATTCTTTGCGCTTCGGATATTCGCCCGCGATAAGTTTTTCGCGAACGACGTGATGGCGCACTTTCTTTGTCGATGTAAGCGGAAGTTCGTCCGTCGTTATCGCAAAATGCGTCACCCATTTATAACTTGCAATCTTTTTATTGGCGCCCGCAATAAACACGCCAAGCGATTGCAAATCCACGTTGTCTTCGACGCTGAACACGGCGTATGCAATGGTCTTGCCGTTTATTTCGTGTTCAAACACCGCAACGTTCTTGACTCCCGGAAGGGTTATGTACAATCCTTCAAGTTCGTCGGGATATACGTTTTTGCCGGAATCAAGCACGATGACTTGTTTCTTGCGTCCGCGGAAACGGTATTCGCCGTTTTTATCCTTGGACACCAAGTCGCCGGTATTAAACCATCCGTTTTCGTCGAAAACTTCGGCGGTGGCTTCGGGGTTGTTAAGGTATCCGCTGAACACGTTGTTCCCGCGCACCCACAGGGTTCCGACACCTTCGGTATTCACGTTGCGCATTTCGCATTCGTTGCCCGACAGCGGACCGCCGAACGAATACGGCTGGCGGCCCGGTCGCGGGTGCGAACCGCAGATGGGCCCGACCGTTTCGGTAAGGCCGTATCCTTGGGTGAACAAAAGCCCCAGATTTTGATAAAAATCTTCCACTTCCGGTTTGGTCGCCGCGCCGCCCGCAATCAGCAATCGCGCGCGTCCGCCGAACACGTCCAGAATCTTGCCCTGGATTTTCCGCACCAGAAAGCCCAGGCCGATAGCGGACAACAGCTTGTTGTTCCGCAATACAAAACTTGCAAATCCCAACAGTCTTTTCTGTTTCAATCCGTCCAGGATTTTTCCGCGGAACAGTTCGAACACCCGCGGCACGGCCGGGATGACATGGGGGCGGAATTCCTTGAAGTCCGCCAGTATCATTTTCGGGTCAATCGTCGGCTGCAGCAATATGGATGCGCCAAAATGCAGCGTCAACAAGAATCCGGCCGCAAACCCGAATATATGGTACAACGGCAGAAACCCGTACACGATATCCGTGTCTTTGAACGCATATTCGAAATCCTGCAGCGACGCCGCGCATTTGGTCAGGTTAAAGTGCGTCAGCGGCACGATTTTCGGAATCCCCGTCGAACCCGATGTAAACGACAGCGTCGCGACGTCGTCGCTTTTTACATCCGCCGGGGGCGGAACTTTTGCGCCGTCCCGAAGCACCGCGTCTTTTGTCGTAATATCATAGAATTTGAAATTCGCAGATTTATAAAAGAACGACTTCGTCGCAACAACAAGTTTGCAACCCGTCAATTCCGCCATATTGTCGTATTCAAACGAAGTAAGGTTGGTGTCAAGCAACAGCACGCGGCCGCCAAGATACCACACCGCAAACAGCGAAAGCGGCCATTCCATGATATTCGGAGCAAGAAGGCCGACCGTGTCGCCTTTCTTTACACCCTGGGCGGCAAACGATGCCGCGCGGGATTTCACCAATTCGATGAATTCCGGATAGGTTAGCCCTTCGCGTGCCAAAAACACGTTTTCTGGGAATTTTTTTGCTGTCTTTTCAAGCAATTGATACATATTCATTTTATTTATCCTTATTGAAAAAGCGTACGAAAAACATGCGACGAAAGTGACGCGGCGCGAATTTTCACGTACGGGATTTTTTAATTTCACGTATACTGGACGGGATTAACATAGCAAATAACTTCAACGAATGCAAGTTTTCTTTTATTCATATTTTTACTTGCGGCAGCGGCACAAAAAAGGCTATGTTTCCAAGGAACAAAAAAGGAGAGTGGAAATGCACAAAATTCTGATTGCGATTCTCGCAATTTTCTTAACAGCAACAGGAGCAAACGCAATGGACAGAGAAAACACAATATATCTGGACTTGAAAGACGGACGCGTGGTGATTGAATTAAATCCCGCCGTCGCGCCAAACCACGTCCGGCGCATAAAAGAACTAACGCGCGCGGGATTCTATGACGGCGCGCCGTTTCATCGCGTGATACCGGGCTTTATGGCACAGACCGGGGACCCGACCGGAACCGGAAGGGGCGGTTCGGGGCAAATGCTTGCGGCGGAATTCAACAACACGCCGCACGTACGCGGAGTGGTGTCGATGGCGCGTGCCCAAGACCCGAACAGCGCCGACAGCCAGTTCTTTATAGTGTTCGACAACGCGCGGTTCCTTGACAACCAATACACCGCGTTCGGCCGGGTGACATCCGGAATGGAATTCGTGGACATGATAAGGGCGGGCACTTCGGAAAATAACGGCGCGGTGGACAATCCGGATACGATTATAAGGATGCGCGTCGCGGCGGACGTCGAATAGAAAATTAAAAATAAACTTGCTAGCGCATCTTAAAAAAAAAGGAAAAATCATGCTTGGAAAATTCCTGCCAATCACCTTTGTAATTATTCTTGCCGGCTGCGTAACTTGCACTGACTGCGGGCATCAGCCCGCGCCCCGGCCGGTGACTGAAACGGTTGTTGCGCAACAGCCCGTCCGCCCGCCTCGCCAACCGCGACGGCAACCGGCCCCCCAGCCTGCAGTTATCAATAACAATAATATAATTGTTGTGCCGGCCGTACCCGCACCGCCCGTCGAAGCTGTGCCGGAAAAAGCTGTGCCGGAGAAAGACACCCCGCCCCGCCCGCAACGCAACAGAAATAACAGACCGGTTCAGGAATCCCCGGTGCCTGAACCCGAATATCAGGGTCCACGCAATAACAACCGACCGTCGGATAACAGAGGGCGAAGACCGACCGAGCCCACACCCGAAGCCGAAACGCCAGACAACAATGCCGGCGATGGAGGTGGACGCGACAGCGGCCGCAGAAATCAAGATGGCCAAGGCAGGAATCAGAATTCCCAGTCCTGATAAAAAACGCCCCGCCGGGGCGTTTTTTTGTTGAGTTCCCCGTGGCTTTGCCCCTATAATCGCGGGGCAATGGAATATCTGTTAAATCTTGGGATTTTGTTTTCTATTTACGGCGTGCTTGCGCTGTCGTTGAATATGGTCGTCGGAATGGCGGGGATGTTATCGCTTGCCCAGGCGGCGTTTTACGGAATCGGCGCGTATGCGACGGCGCTTGGGATGACCGCGCTTGGGCTTGGGTTTTTTCCGGCGCTGTTCCTTGGCGTGATTATAAACATCGCGGCGGCGGGGGTTGTCGGACGAATCCTTGCAAGGTGGCGCGGAGATTATTACGCCATCGTTTCCGCCGGGCTTTCAATCATAGTTTTTTCCCTTTTGATGAACTGGAAAGATTTGACCCGCGGGCCGCTTGGCATCTTTGGAATTCCAAAGCCGGAAATATTCGGCAGCGTCATCGAAAGCAACGCCGAATATTTTATGTTGTGCCTTGTTGTTCTTGCAATCGTATTCGCGCTTTATGAATGGTTCGACCGGTCGTCGTTCGGCCGTGGCCTTAAAGCCATCCGCGAAGACGAACAGCTTGCCGCAGTTTTGGGATACCCGGTGGCGAAGATGAAAAGCCTTGTCTTTATACTTGGCGCCGCCATCGCCGGAATTGCGGGCGGATTGTTTGCAAGCTATATTGCCTTTATTGACCCGTCAACGTTCCAAGTGCATGAAAGCATATTCCTTTTTACAATCATTATCATCGGCGGACTTTCATCAAGCCGTGGAGCGGTGCTTGGCGCGATTATCCTTATCTCTTTGCCCGAAGTTTTGCGGTTTCTTGGCCTGCCCCATACAATCGCGGCACAGTTGCAACAGGTGATTTACGGCGCGACATTGATAATTATGATGGTATTCAAGCCAAAGGGATTTTTGGGCAAATATAGGATGTAGGGGTCGAATATCGAAGACCCGGGGCCCAAGATATTGCGCCCCTGCGGGAAAAACGGAAAATGAACGCAATTGAAGTAAAACATTTAACAAAAACTTTCGGCGGGCTGCGCGCGGTTGACGGGCTGTCCGTTGCAATTCCTGTGGGCGTCGCCACGGGACTTATCGGACCGAACGGAAGTGGCAAGACCACGCTTATGAACCTTTTTACCGGAACGCTTGTGCCGGATTGCGGAGAAATTATTATCGGCGGCGAAAAATTCGAACAGATTGAGCCGACGGCATTGCGCGGGCTTAAAATCGCGCGGACTTTCCAAGACGGGCGATTGGTAAATCAAATGTCTGTTCGCGACAATCTTTTGCTTGCGATTGCGAATACGGGAATAGTTTCAGGTCTTTGCGAATTTATGGGCGCACGCGGCACGCCCCTGCATCGTGTTGAGGTTATTTTGAAAAAAATCCATCTGTCCGAACATCGGGACGATTTGGCGGAATCGCTTTCGTATGGTCAGCGCAAGCTTTTGGAACTTGGCCGCGCGATGATTCAGGATGCGGATGTCTATCTTTTGGACGAACCTTTTACGGGATTATTTCCCGCGGTAATAGAACAGATTGTCGAATTACTTTCCGAACTTCGCGGCATGGGCAAAACACTTGTGATTATCGAACATAATATCGGACTTATCCGCCGGTTGTGTGATAACATCATCGTGCTTGACCACGGGCAATTGCTTGCGGCCGGAAAGCCCGCGACGGTATTAAAAAACAAACAAGTACAGGAAGCGTATCTTGGGGTGTAGTTATCAGTTACCAGTAATCAGCGACCAGTGATTGGCAATTATAAAAAAGATGTCTACTATAGTAGACAACAAACATAAGGGAATATTATGAAAAGAAAAAAACTTTTGATAATTGCTGGGGTGGCTGCAATTCTTGCGGCGGGGCTGTTTGCCCTTCGGCCGGCTTATATGCCGTCCGACCCGCGGCCTGTGGTGCGGATTGGCGTGATTCTTCCGCTTTCCGGAAATATGGCGCACATGGGACAGATGATACGAAAAGCCATCGACTTTGCAATCGAAGACGTCAATAAAAACCCGGACAACCGGTTCGTATACCACGCGGTTTTCGAAGACAATCAAATGCAGACCAGACTTACGGTGCCCATCGCCAACAAGATGATTTCAAGGCACAGGGTCTCCGCCATGGTGACTCTGTTTTCCGCAAACGCTTACGCGACGGCGCCTGTACTTGTCCGGAACCAGATTATCGGTCTTCACGGCACGGGTGTTATAGGCGCGCGTGACGGCGTGTATAATTTTACTCTCCAGCCTGCGTCGACCGAATTTATCCGCAGCATTTCGGAATTCGCGAAATCAAGAAATTTCGAAAGGGTTGCCTTGTCGATTCAACCCGCGGGAACGACCATTGAACTTCTTGAAGGGTTGCATGGAAATCTGCCGGGCGAAGTCCGAAGATTCGACAGCAACGACGGCGACCGCGATTTCGCAATGATGGTCCGCGGTATCAATGAATTTCAACCGGATTTGATTTTCGTCGGCATAAATCCGCCGGCGTTGAATATTTTCGGCCGCGAAATGCACTTGCAACGGGTCGGCGCGACACAGCTGCACTTTGGGCTTGTCGGATTGACGGACGATTTTTCTTTGTTCGAAGGGGCGTACAGCGTGGACGTATCCCAGGGAAACGACGAATTCATCGAACGTATTGGAAGTTCCGTGACTTTCTTCTCGCCTCTTTTTTATGACGGCATAGTTGTTTTTGCAAAGGCTGTCGAAACGGCGGCGTCCGATTCCGACGCCATACCGTCCGCCGAAGATATTTCGGCCGCGATGAAAAGAATTCGCCGGCACGAAGGCGTCGCCGGACACATAGACATAACAGACCACGGCGCGTTCTTGTCATCCGCGGTTCTGCATAGAATCGAGAACAACAGGCCGGTGCTTGTCAGTTATTAGCCAGTAGTTAGCAGGCAACGGGCCGTAGTTAACAGTTGTCTACTATAGTAGACAAACAGTAAAGGAGTGGTGTGAGAAAAAAACTTTTAATTATGATTGGCGTGATTGCAATCGCCGCTTTGGCGTTTGTCGCGATGCGTCCGGCGTATCTGTCGTCGGATGCGCGGCCCGTTATCACAATCGGCGCGATTCTGCCGCTGTCCGGCAATAACGCCGTTATCGGAACATCCGCAAGGTCCGGCATTATCATGGCGCTTGAAAAAATAAATTCCAACCCGGACAACAGATACAGATACCGTGTCGTGATAGAGGACGGATTCGATGCGGCCCGCGGCATCGTCGTTTATGAAAAGCTGCGAAATGTCGACAGAATAGACGTCCTGTTGTCCGGCAACGCGGCAATGGGACACGCATTGCGGGACAGGGTTCGCCGCGACGAGATTCTGCATATTTCGCTTTCCGCCGATTATGCCGTGTCCGACAACGAATCCACGTTTAACCATAATTCCGATTTGGATTCGGTGTCGCGGCAGCTTGCCGGATATTTGAAACAGCGGGGGTTTGAAACCATATCCCTTGTATCGTTTCAACATTTGGCGGGCGAAGCGGTCATGAGAGCCCTTACGCCCGAATTGGAAACAGCCGGCATACGCATCGTCGGAACGGAAAGATTATCGCCCGCGGAACGGCAATTCAGACAGGAAGCCGCGCGCGTCGTCGCCACAAATCCCGACGTCGTCATGATGTACACTTATGAACCTATACTGTCGCTTTTTGCGCGGGAATTGCGTCAACAGGGATTCCGGGGAAGAATTACGACTTTGTATCTGTTTGCGTTCACGCCGGACAAGACGCTTTTCAACGATGATTTCTTTGTCGATATTCCAAGCGGTACGGAAGAATTCGCCGAAAAATACGCCGTGCGATTCGGCGGCCGGGTGGCGGACGCTTCGGCCGCGTTAAGCTTTGACAACGTTATGATTATACACCGCCTGTTTGAAAAATACGGCCGGGATACGACAAATCTGCGCGAACGCCTGCTTGGCATAATCGCGGAATACGACGGCATAAACGGCCGGCTTTCCATGAACGACAAAGGCACGATTTTCCCAGGAAGCATTATCAGATACATAAAAGACGGAGAAATAAAATGAAAAGAAAAGCTTTAATAATCATCGGTGTGATTGCAATTGCGGTGGCGGCGCTTTTTGTGCTTCGTCCGGCGCACCGATTTTCCGACCCGCGGCCCGTCGTCACAATCGGCGCGATTTTACCGCTTTCCGGAGATATGGCACACATGGGGGACGCCATCCGGCGCGCCATTAATTTCGCCATATCCGACATCAACGGCAATCCGGACAACCGGTTCGCATACCGGGCGATTTTCGACGACAACCAACATCAGGCAAGGCAAGCGGTCTCCATCGCGAACAAGATGATTGCGCGGAACAGGGTTTCCGCCCTTGTAACCGCGTTTTCGCCAAGCGCGTTCGCAACAGCGCCGCTTATTATCCAGCACGGGCTTATCGGTCTTCACGGCACGCCCGTTCACGAAGTTCTTGACGGTGTTTATAATTTTACATTCTTTCCCACGCCGGCCGAAATTACCCGCGGACTTTCGGAATTCGCACATTCAAGAAACCCCGAAAGGATTGCATTGGCGTTTCAGATTTCCGGGACCACCCTTGAACTTCTTGAAGGCCTGGACGGCAAGCTGCCCGGGGAAGTCCGACGGTTCGACAGCAATCTTGGCGACCGCGACTTCGCAATGCTTGTCCGGCGTATGAAGGAATGGAATCCGGATTTGATTGTGATTTCCGCCTCGCCGCCGGGACTTAATATCTTGGCGCGCGAATTGCACATGCAACAGGTCGGCGGGACAAAAGTATATTTCAATCTGCCCAATGTGACGGACGACTTTTCTTTGTTCGAAGGCGTTTATACCTTAAGCTATTCACAGGGAAATACCGAATTCGTCGAACGGATGAGAAGCGCGTCGACTTTCTTCGCGGCGTATTTTTATGACAGCGTCCGGGTCTTTGCCGCCGCTGTCGAACGCGCCGCGTCTGATTCCGACGACATTCCATCCGCCGAAGATATTTCGGCACAGATGCGACGGATGCGCGCGTATTACGGCGTCGCCGGGCATTACGATATAACGGATGCGGGCGCGTTTCAATCGGCAATGCTTATGTACAGAATCGAAAATGGAAAAGTGGTAGGTGGTAGTGGAGGCGGTAAACAGGATAAAGCATCTACACCCTATCACTAACACCGACCACTATGGATATTCAAATAATGTTACAACAATTGCTTCTTAATACATTAATCATCGGCAGCGGGTACGCGCTTATGGCGATGGCGTTCCGCCTTATGCATTGGGTGTCGCCGTTTTTCAACCTTACCCTTGGCGCGTCGGTGGCGCTTGGCGCGTATCTTGGGTTCGCATTGATACCGGTATTCGGCGTGACGGCGGCATGGCCGATTGTAATCGTGCTTGTCGCGGCATTCACATGGGCGCTTGAAGCGTTTATTTTCAAACCCGTGCGCGCGTCCGGCGCGTCACCGATGGTTTTGCTTATCATATCGCTTGGGCTTTATACAATTTTCGAAAGCGCGATTCATCTTGCGTTCGGGCCGCAATATCAAACGCTTGGCCGTGCGCTTGATTTCACAAGGGTCGCCGGAATCCCAACGACCCAGGTTGTCATAGTCGGATTCGCCGCCATAGTGCTTGGCGGATTGTCGTTCATGTTGCAACGCACGTTTTTCGGCAAGACCATTCGCGCGATTCACGACAGCCCGCCTTTGGCAAACCTTGTCGGCATAAATGTCCCGCGCGTGGTGATGATTGTGTCCGTGATTGCCGGCGCAATTCTTGGCGCGTACGGATTGTGCGTCGGATACGATACGGGTATGGAGCCGCTTATGGGCTTTAATATCTTATTCAAAGGAATGATTGCGGCCATCATCGGCGGCCCGACCATCCTTGGCGCTTATCTTGGCGCGATGGTGCTTGCCGGCGCGGAGAATATCGGCGTTTGGATGTTTGCGTCGCAATGGCGCGATTTGGTGGCGTTTGTGATATTTATCATCCTGTTGTGGCTTCGCCCACGGGGCATATTTACGCAGAAGCCGAAGCGGACGGAATGCAGAGTTTAGATAAGCTAACTAACAGCTAACAACTGGCTTGTCCCTTATAGTAGTAAGGACAACGGATAAAATGAAAAAGGAAACATAATGAGAAAGAAAAAACTTTTGATAATTATTGGGCTGGTTGCGGCGGCTGTTTCGGCGTTTGTGCTTGTACCGCGCGGCGCGGACAAATCCGATGATGGCCGGCCTGTCGTCAGGGTTGTCATGCTGTATCCGATGACGGGCGACATGGCGGCGTTTGGCGATGTCAACCGCCGGGTTATCGACGCGTTCATGCCGGAATGGAAAGCGCAAAATCCGGACGCGAAATACAGGTATGAGATAATTTGGGAAGACGTGCAATTTTCGACCGCGCGGGCAGTAACCATAATGCACCGCTTTGCGCGAAATCAAAGGGCCGACGCGGTTGTAAGTATTTTTTCGGGTATGGCGCTTGCCATCAATCCGATTATCAACAGGCATCGGATTATCAATCTGAACTATACGCTTGACCCGGCGACAAGCGACGGTGATTTTGCCTTTCGCCTGACCCTTGATATGGAAGCGGCGATTGATAAACTTCTTTCCCGTGTGCAGGCCCAGGGCGTAAATAAAATTGCGGTCATCGGAGGAAGCGACGTCGCCAACACCATACTGTACGATACAATCGTGCGACAGGCGAACGCACGCGATACTCTTACGCTTGGGCCGACCTTCCGCATTCGTCCGGGCGAACAGAATTTCGACGTGATGGTAAGACAGATAAGGCAATCCGGCGCGGGCATGGTGGTTATGCAATTAATGCCGCCGGATTCCGACAGGTTTATCACAGCCATGCGGCGGAATAATTTGAATATTCCCGTGACCGGACAACAGACCATCGGACTTGTCACCGATAAATCATTGGTCGAAGGAATGTGGGAAGTTCGGGATGTGACCGCCACGCCCGAATGGCTTGACCGGTTTGGAGGCGTCCTTGGGCGGACGGACACCTATTACGCCGAAGCGACGTACATGATGATTAACATACTTGTCAATGCGTGGGAAATGGCGGACGCCGCACCCGGCGAAAAGCCGACACCCGAAGCGGTCGCGGAATCCATGATAAGAAACACCGCAGGACTTCGGACATCATTGGCGACGCTGAGGACGGACGACGACGGCAACATCCTTGTCCCCACCGTAATCCGCGAAATACGTGACGGCCGGTCGGTTGCGCCGGCTGGTGACCAGTAATCGGTTATCATTAATCAGTTACCAGTGATTAGTAATTATAAAAAAGATGTCTACTATGGTAGGCAACTGATAAAGAGGATGGTATGAGCAAAAAACTTTTGATAATCGCCGGCATCGCTGTTATCTCCGCTTTTGCATTTTTCGCAATCCGACCGGCATATATGTCATCCGATCCGCGGCCCGTTATCCGGATTGGGTTCTCCATGCCGATGTCCGGCGATTCCGCACACTTTGGCAAAGCCGCTCGCCATGGCGTAAGGTTGTTTTTCGAAGACTTTGATGCGGACGCGGCGCATTACAGATACGAAATCATATTCGAAGACAATCGTTTTCAATCCGGCGTGGCCGCATCCGTCGCGCATAAAATGATTGCCGCCAACCGGGTCAACGCGATTGTATCCCTTGCGTCGCATATCGGCGGCCCGACAAACCCGATTGCAGAACGCGCCGGCGTCATCCATATTTCGGCATCCATAGACCCGGACGTTGCGCGCGGCGAATATAATTTTATAATCATATCGTCGGCCCGCGGACAAGCGCAGGCGGTAATCCGGCATTTGCAAAATCTTGGCGTGGGAACAATAACTCTTGTCCATGAAATTGTATCCGGCCAACAGGTGTTCATCAACGCATTGAAATCCGAAATCAAAGGAACCGGGATAGAAATTAAAAGCGTCTATCCGGTAAACAAGGGCGAGCGTGATTTCCGCCCGATACTGCAACGTATCGCGAATGATACGCCCGACATGATTCTTCCCCAATTTTCCGAACCGGAAATCGCAATATTTCTGCGCCAGTATCATCAGTCGGGCATAACAATCCCGCTTTTCAGCGCGGATTCGTTTTCGTTTCTTGGCGACAAGACATTGGCCGAAGGATTGTATTATGTCGCCACGGCATCCGGCAACGACGATTTCACAGAAAGGTACGAACGGCTTGTCGGAAGCACCGCGACGAACTTTGCGGAATATATGCACGCGATTCTGCAAATCCTGACAACGGCGTTCGAAGCAAATCCGGATGCGGCGGACAATACCGCCGCGGCGCGGGCTATCCTTGAAAAGACCGACGGATTGGAAACGGTTATCGGCGTTGTCACGATATGTCCGGGCGGAATTATCGACGCGCCCACTGTGTTGCGAAAAATAGAAAACGGCGTGCCGGTAAGAATGGAGTGACCTTCAACCATTAATCAGTTACAAGTGACCAGTGATTAGTGATTTGAAAAAAGATATCTACTATAGTAAACAAGTGATAAGGAGGATGATATGAGCAAAAAACTTTTGATAATCGTCGGCGCCGTTGTTATCGCCGCTTTTGCGTTCTTCGCAATGCGGCCGGCATATATGTCATCCGACCCGCGGCCCGTTATCCGGATTGGGTTCTCCATGCCCCTGTCGGGCGAAGCGGCGAAATTCGGACGCTCGGCACAGCATGCGGTCCGACTGTTCTTCGACGATTTCGACGCGGACGCGGCGCATTTCAGATATGAAGTATTCTTTGAAGACAACCGGTTTCAATCCGCAACCGCCGCGACCAGCGCGCGAAAAATGATTGCCGCCAACCGGGTCAATGCCATCGTATCCTTTGCATCGCATATCGGCGGCGCGATAAACCCGATTGCAGAACGCGCCGGCGTGATTCATATATCCACGGCGACAGACCCGAACGTCGCCCAGGGCGATTATAATTTCACCATCGTAACATCCGCCGAAGACAAGGCGCGCGAAGTAATCCGCCATCTGCAAAACACGGGCGCACGGACCATAGATTACGTTCATGAAATCACATCCGTGCAACAGATATTTCTTGACGTGCTGCGCGGCGAATTGGAAGGCACGGGAATCACGGTCCGGAATGTCCACCCGGTAAACAGGGGAGAGCGGGATTTCCGCCCCATATTGCACCGCGTCAATAATGACGCGCCCGATGTGATTTTCGCACAGTTCTTTATGCCGGAAATTGCCATATTCTTGCGCCAGTATCATCAATTGAATATGACAATCCCGGTGATAAGCGTGGAATCGTTTTCGTTTTTGGAAGACAAAAGTCTTGCCGAAGGATTCTATTACGGCGACGGCGCCCCGTGGAGCGACGATTTCATAGAAAGGTTCGAACGATTGACGGGGACCCGGGTGACGAACTATGCGGAATATTATTATGCGATATTGCAGATTCTGACCAAAGCGTTCGAAGCAAATCCGGACACCGCCGATAACGCCGCCGCCGCGCGGACGATTCTTGAAAAAACCGGCGGGATGGAAACGGCCATCGGCACCATCACGACGGCGCCGTCCGGGGTTATAAATTCCCCGGGCACGCTTCGTAAAATAGAAAACGGAATAACGGTGATAGTGAAATGATAAAACTTAATCATATTACGGCCGGATACGGTGACAAAGTTGTCTTAAGCGACGTGAGCGTCGCATTCGACCCGTCCAAAATCACCGTGATTATGGGACCGAACGGATGCGGCAAGACGACCTTGCTTAAGACTATGATGGGGTTGTTGCGGCCGATGAGCGGGGATATATCTGTGGGCGGAAAATTTTCCGCTCCCGCAAGCCCCGCGGACTGGATAAAACACGGCGTGTTTATGATTGGCCAGGGTCAGCGGGTCTTCCCAAACATGTCCGTGCGCGACAATATTGAAATCGCGACGCACCATTGGGGCAACCGCGCGGAATTTTCCGCACGGCTGGATAAAGTTCTTAAACACTTTCCGGCTTTGCGTAACCGGCTTGACGATATGGCGGGAAATCTTTCCGGGGGGCAGCAACAGATGGTCGCGCTTGCGCGCGGGCTTATCAATCAACCGAAATTGCTGGTGCTGGACGAACCCAGTATCGGGCTTGCGCCGAAACTTATAAGCGACACGTTTCACAAACTTCGCGAAATAAATAAAAAAACCGGAACCGGTTTTATAATCGTGGAACATAATTTGAAAACCCTGTTGCCGCTTACCGACAATGCGATAATTTTATCCATGGGTAAAATCGCATACGATGACGCAAGCGACGGCAAGACTCTTTCCAAAATGCTTACCAAGATTTTTTGACGCACAAAAAACGCCCCAAAGGGCGTTTTTTATCGACTTGCAACAGCATGCTCTTGCGCCATGTGTTTGACGACAGCGCGTTTGGGATTAAGGTGCGCCATAGTCGCGGCAAGCGGCGCGCGTATCGGATGAAGCGCGATTTCAAAAGCTTCGCCAATCGCAAATTTAAGCGTGCCGATGACTTTATCGAATTTGGTGTCGCACGTCACCATCGCCGCCTCGTAATCCTTCGGCAGATACAGAAAGCGCGTCTTATAGTCTTCCGGAATGTCCAGAATTGTTTGTTTAAGGTCTTTTATCAATGACATATCCCGCTCCTTTGGCATATGTTGCAATCTTATACCAACATTATAGTTCATTTTGGGTTCCTGTCAAGGGAAGTTCAAACATGGCGGGCAGGCATTCTGTTGCTTACTTTCCCATATCTGAATTGTTATCTTATTAATCCCTTTTTAACAAGGTCTTTCAATATTCCGCCGACCATATGAATTGCTGACAGCCTGTATTCATCAGACGAATCAATGTATGCGATTTCTTCTATTTCGCTGGACGGTTTTGGCGTGCCGGTGAAATCTGCGGTGTATGCCGTAATTTTTACCATAACGCCTGCTGGTTTGCCGTCTGCTTGTGCGGTATAAGTGGCAAATAATTTCGCTGTTTCGGGAATAATGTCGATATCCAACTCTTGTTTTATTTCGCGCACCAAAGCCTGGACATCAGTTTCGCCCGGAATGCGTTTTCCGCCAGGATTGTAAAATTTATCTTTACCTTTTGTGCGCACGACAAGTTGTTTCTGATTTTCAAAATGCATCCAAGCAAGCTTGTCTATGGTTTGATTTTCCATTTATTGACCCCGTTATTATAGGCATTATATGTACGCCAAGGCTACGGAGGACACTCCTTGGCCTTTGCTACTTGCTTACTCACCCGTAGCCTCGCAGAGGCGAAGGGTGGCGGGACAGGATATCTAAGTATATGGCAGCCTATAAGAATGTCATTACAATGTGATACCGTCCAGCAACTGCACCGCTTCCGCACCTTTTTCAAATGGCACGAATATGTGGTCATGGTGTATTGGCGCGAAAACGTTACAGCTGATTCCGTTGTCGGCAAGGACTTTGGAAAACGTGCTTGTTATTCCTAGGGCGTTCAGGGAAGTTTCCGCGGACAAGGTAATCCAGGCAGCGCGGAATTCGTATGCCAGTCCGTGCTTCTTTGCGACCGATTCCGATATGACCAGAGTTATACCTTCGGCCTCTTTGAATACGCATATTGCATCCGGCAGAAATTGCGCCGCCATGTCGCTGTCTGCGGCCACAAATGCAAACGCCTCCTCGTGAAGAATTGGGCTTAGTTTCATTTTACAACTCCATTGACTCTCTGTTTTAGGCCATTATATAGAATGCCTATTAAAATTGCAGCTATCAGGGATTTTAGCAAGGTATACATAGTCAATGCAATAAAAATCCTACAGAACTGCGGGCTTTTAGGGTGTTTCTACCATGTGCCATATACTATCTGAAATCTTGGCGGGGCTGTAAAGAACAACGGTGTATCCCATACTAAGCCCAGCCTTGTGACCCCATCATAACACCGTTATCAGGGAAAATACAGGGAAATTTTGCATATTTCGCCCAATTTCTCGAAAATTGCCCCGCCACACCCCAACAATACCGCCAATTCGCCCGAAAATTCCCTAAAAAATTAACAGGGAATTTATTTTGAGTATCAGGGAAAAGAAAGTAAATAAAGTGTAATATACCTTGAAACTACCCCCTAAAATACTATATTTAGTCGGAAAGGAAGCTAAACAATTGAATAGGAGAAATATATTGTGTGCCTAAATATCCATCAGACACAACAAAAAGTGCAAGATAATTGCACGATTTCTTTTATTCATGCCCAAGTTTCTGATGTAGCAAAGTTGGCCACAAAGATACAAAAAAGCATATCTGATACTAGTTGGATAAACAGCCTAGACATTATGGCAAAATTGGGCTATGAAGCTCGTGCCAAAGAGACGATAGCAAAAATCGTATCGGGAATTCTAACCAATGTTGTTAATCCAATTTCAGGAGACTTAGGTGAAATAATAGTATCAACACAGGCGCAAGATTTGCTTGTAGGACATCACCGTCATAACAAAATTCCACTGGCTGAATTATGGAAAGAGAAGAAACGTGGAAATCCTGGATTTGACTTTCACACAGAGACTCCAACCAACTTTATTGCATTTGGGGAAGCAAAATATAATAAAAATCAGTCATCGCACACCATAGCTATCAATCAAATCGTTAAATTTATTGAGAACAAAAAAGATATTAAGGAGCTGCCTGACTTAGATAAATGGATTGGCGATAAAACTAAAAGCAACATTTCAACATTTCCGGATAAATCAAAGGCATTTACTATTGCATTTTCCGTCCATAACAAAAATTACAATGAGATATTTGATAATGTAATCGCTAGTCCGAAATTTAGTGAGTTATTGAAATATCCAGAAATATATATTGTGGGGATAGAATTTGTTAATTAAAGAGATACTGTCTTCAAAAGATTCTGATGCCATAAGACAACTTATGGCAAGTATTATTATGGACATCCATGAGAATGGGGCAATTGACATACAACAGTTAGAAAAATTATCTTATATTAAATCATTTCATCAGACATTATTTGCTGAACAAGAAAACGAACTTCTTTATGTTTTAGGGTTATTCTATAAAACTAAAGATCCAGAATCATTTTTTGAAGCCTGTTATCAAGTTTACGCAGATGTCATAAAAAATGAAACCCAAGAAAATTTTACTCCCATACAAGCCGATATATTAGAGCATATCAAAAAACATAAATTCTTTTCTTTCTCTGCCCCAACAAGCGTTGGTAAATCATATTTATTCAGATATCTAATAACCAATGCGAAAAATGACGTGGTTGTCGTTGTCCCATCACGAGCTTTGATAACCGAGTATATCTTAGAAATCACAAGAGTTGTTGATAAAGATGTTTTGGTTTTACAATTTATTGATGACATAAACAAAACGAATACTAATCGACGTATATTTGTCGTGACCCCTGAAAGAGCAAGAGAGCTATTCAAGTTGAAAAATAGATTCAATATTGAGCTTTTCTTATTTGATGAAGCCCAAATCGCAGAAGAATATATGCGGGGAATGCTATTTGATGCCTTGGTTAGGCGCATAAATACGCATTTCCCAGATTCTAAAAAGATTTTTGCACACCCATTTATTGAAAACCCAGAAGCTCAGTTTATAAAACACAATATAAATACTGACACCGGAAAGTTTTTATATAACCAACAAAGTGTTGGAAAAATTTATATGTCATTAAAAGACGATAAATTATCATATTTCTCTCCATTTGAATCGGAAAAGTTATTTGATAAAATTCCAGAGACATCCGATATAATTTATGAGAAATTAAAGACCGATGGAACTACATTATTGGTGTATATTTCGAAAGAAAATATTTATAATGGGTCATGTTTAGAGAAATTCAAGAAATACATAGAATTGTGCCCAAAAATTATAGATGCGGATGCTCTAAAAATAATAGAAGAATTTAGAGATTTTATTGGCGCAGAAGAGAATGCTCCATCCGTCATGATAGATATGATGAAACGAGGTATTGTTATTCATCATGGCTCTATTCCATTATACGGAAGACTGTTAATAGAAAAATTTGTAAAACTCGGTTTCGCAAAAATTTGTTTTGCTACCTCAACCTTGATTCAAGGTATTAATATGCCATTTGATATGGTGTGGATTGATAAATTCCAATTTAATGGTTCTGAAACAGATAAAGTAATAGGCTTGAAAAATCTCATCGGTAGAGCTGGAAGGACTTCGCTTAACCAGTCTTTTGATTACGGATATGTGATTATTCCAGATAGTCATATAAAAAGCTTTTCAGAGAGACTGAAGAAAATAGCAAAATTAAACGAAGAATCGGAACTAAACAAAAAAGTTGAAACTATCGAAGAGGATTTGCAGGATGTTGTGGAAGCAATACAGAAGGATACTTTCAATGATGAATATATGATGCCAGAAATTCAAATCGAGCGAATGAAAAACGCCGATATTGACGCTGATATTCAATATATCCTAGATAATTTGCTATCAAATAATTTACCACTTAAGTGGCAATAATATAACAAGCTTAGCCTAACATCCAAAATACGAATAAAGGAAGCCTTTGAGAACATATATTCGGCGCATTTAAGGCGCAATGAATTAACAAAAGGAGAAAAGGCAGTGTTGAGCACGAGCATACAAATCTTGCTTTGGCTCATACAAGGACGCTCATTTAAAGCTATTCTAGCGAATAGATATGCCTATATTACGAAGAGAGATGACCAGCGTAATATAGAAAAAGAATATAAGGAAAGGCGTATTGATTCCAATGAGCAACAAGCGCAATTAGACTCCATAATCCTAAAATTTTCTCAAATTGCAACTCAGTTGCCAAATAAGGGATTTAAGAACCTTGTTTCTATATTTCCGACCAATTCGCATCTATCAGATTTTAAATATGACATATTAGTATTCGATACATATGACTACTTGGATAAAGTAATATATTTTTCACTCGCAACCCCATTATCCGGCGCTTTTCATCAGTATTATGAAAAGACCGAAGATAAACGAGCAGAAATAATGAAAAACTATATAAAATATGGAACAAATGACCCACTTGAGATATGGCTAACTAGGTATGGGTTCAGTTTTGAAAATATCGAATGGCTGAAAGGATATGTTAATCAAATTGATGAAAATGGAATATCATTCAAACCTGAAATTAATAGACTTCCAGAAACAAAGCTTGAAGTGATAAATAGGTTCATATAAAAACTCCCCTACAACCCACTTACGCATTTTATTTTTTGACTATCTTTTTTGTGCCGATGCTTTTAGCATTGAGACGAGTTATTGGGGTCTTGCCGGTACTGCGTTCGATTTGACGGCGGGCGGCGAGTGCGGCCTTTGCTCCCTCAGCGGCAGCATCAATACTTTCATCAAAATCTTTTGGTTGGCGAAGTTGAGACACATCCGTAGCGGCAACTTCAGCCAACATATTCAGAACTAATTCCGTATTGGTCATATTGTCGCGCAAATTTTCCTTTCTCAAGCCTTTAAATTTCTTATATTCTCGCGTGTCGCTACCTCACTAGATTTGGATCATAAGGTCAGTCAATTCTGCATATTCCTTACCTTTCTTGACTCCGGACTTATCCCATTCGTCTGTTAATGACTTACGGACTTCTATGGACTTAAGGCGTTGGTTTATCCAGTTTTCGGAATACCCAAGTTTCTTGTAGGCATGCATGGCACGGTTTATGGCAAGTTCTGGGTCAATAGTTTCATCGATACGTTCAGACCCGACTCTAGCCAACCAAAGCTTAAACGGCTCGGCTTTTTTACTGGGAATAGATTGAACCAGGCGCAGAATTTGTTCCGTATCTGCAACATCGGTCAAGCGCATTTTTCCGTCCGGAGCAGTCATTTTCAAACCGTGACAATTTGTCACGGTTTCATTTCCTTCTTCTTTCAGACGTTGTTTTAGTTTCCGCCAATATGCTGTAGAATCGACGCTTTCAGTCAAGACTGCCACGATGTCCACAACCGAAAACCACCACTTTTCAGCAGTTTCATCCCATAGAGTCCTGATTTGTTTGTTTTCAAATAATTGTACTGCATTTTTGCCCATTTGCGCCTCTTTATTTCTATCTTATCCTAGTAAAAAAATAAAGATAATTCCAGTCAATTTTATAGAAACAACTTGATTTTATCAGTATTTCTAGGTAAATTTGATATGAACCGACCGGGATGTTGGTTCGGGTCTGTCGTTAGACCACGTCAAAGCAGTATATATTAATTTTATCGCAGTATATATTGTATCCGCACAAGTAGATGGTGAAACAAAGCTGTCTACATCCCCGTACTGCTAAGGTCGGGGAGCCGCCTGCGATAAAACAGGGTCTTCCCGAAAGCAGTGCG
>WRCO01000002.1 GCA_009783855.1 Alphaproteobacteria bacterium | reverse complement strand
GTGTGTGTGTGTGTAGCTTTCTGCGGGTTTCAGAGGATTGACCCTTTGGCCGGGCCGAATATACTCGACCCCCACATGATTATCAATATCACACTTTTGGGATTCCATAACGAAATTGTATCACAAAATACCGCTAAAAAATAAATTAATTCATGCGCAACCCGCATCAGAACCTGTACATAAAGCCAAGCCGTATCATCGGCACGTATTTGATATCTTTCAAGACATCGTTTATATCGCGCCGCGTATCGCGTCGCGCGTCAAGGTATCTGTTGGTCAGATTTTGCAAATCAAAGTCGCCTATGCCCGCGGCGCCGTCTTTCATCTGGTTCATAATATCGCCCAACTGGTTGTCCCCTTCGGCAAGTGTTTCAACCCAATCAAGCCAAGCCGAATCAATACCGGTGCAATGTTTGGCGCCGCCGAACAAGAAACAATCCACGGTTCCGCCCACGTCCATTCCGGGCGGAAGCGTGCCAATCGGCGTTCCGGCGAACACTCCGTCTGCGAAATTGGTCAAAACCGCGGTCAATATGCCGGACAGCGTTCCCTGCGGGTCGGTTATGTTTATAGGGACCCATTCGTTATCTTCGCAAGTTGTTCCGTGGGTCGGGTCCACGATACACGCTTCGAACCTGCCCGCCGGTATGTCTATGTCGCCGTTGCGCATATGCGGCGCGTTCGCAAACACTACCCCCATATCGGTAAAGAATTTGAACCCGCGCCAGATTCCCATATCCCATCCGAACCCTGCATAAGGCCCGCGATAATTCCAGCGCAGTCGGGTGCCGACCTGTGTATTCTTCATCATTCGCGCGTTGATAAAAACGCGGTCGGCCGGGTCGTCTGCGTCCGCTGCAAGATACGCGTATCCTTCTTTGTTCGGGAAATAATTTGGAACTCTCGCCTGCAGACGCAAATCGGCCGAACCGAAATAATACCCGCCCGAGAATCGCAAGCCGCCAAGAAACCATGTATTGCCGAACGGATAGAAATCGACAAGCCCGCCAAGATACTGGTTCCTCATTATAAAAGCGCCGCTGATTCCATCGGTGTGCACGTCAATCGGACCGCGGTCGTCCTCCAAATCGAAATCGGCGACGTCCTTGACAGTTCTCGATTGTCTGAACCCAAGAAGCCGACCGGACAGGTCAAGGTTGTCGTCTTTAATCGCGCCGCGCATTTCAAAGCTTGAAGGGATTGCGAAATCCGCGCGCCACCCGAATCTTTTTTGCCAGAATCCCCTTTGATTCTTATCGACAAAACCGACAAATCCGTTTATGGACGACAACGGAAGCGGCGATGCCACCGGCACGCCCAAACCGAATTGCCATCCGTGGCGCCACGACCGGACCGGGGCGTGCCGGTTGCCGGCAAGGTTCGGGTCAAAAGATTCAATAGCGCCGCCGGAATCCGCCGGGACGGGCGTTTCCGCATGCACGGGGTAACCAGTGGCCAATAACCAGTAACCGGTTGCGACAATCAACGCATATAAAAATTTTTGTTTTTTTAACATTTAACTGGTCACCGGTTATCTTATATTATTCTTCATTGCTTACCGGCTGCATTATCGGAGGGCGCGGGTTTCTTGCCGCGCGGCGGGCGGCGCGTTCCGCGGCGATGCGTTCGTCGCGTTCGCGCGCTTCGACGGTTCTTTCACCGTAAACATTTGTGCATTCCGCGATGAACAGCGGGAAAAGAACGACCGTATCGCTGTCTATGTATGCGATGCGCGCGATATTGCCCTGTTCGACGGCGCGCGCCACAGACCGGTTGCCGGTCGGTATAAATCCGAACCAGTTGTACTGGCACGCGGACGCTTCGGCGTCGACGCGGGTCCAATCTATTTGGGAAATATCGGCGTTGCCGAAATATCTTTCATAGTTTGCAGGGTTGCCGTACATGCACGCGGACAGCGCCAATACGGGCGCAAGCATAATAAGTTTTTTCATGGGGTTTTCCTTTATGTTTATTTGCCGGCAATCATAGGACCGTTTTCACAAAGTTGCAACAGAAAAGTGACCGACGGCCCGCGGCCAATACACCAACCACAAGCACGAGTCACCAACCACGAATAAAAGATGCAGCGTTCGTTGCATCTTTTATTCAAGCGTCACACTTTCCCCGTCGACCACAACCGTTTTGCCCTGTTCCATTTTTGCGAATTTAAGCGCGGCGGCGACATCTTTCGCGTCAAACATCTTTTTGTTGAATATCGGAAACACTCCGCGCGAAAGCGTCAATTGGTTCGCGGTGACGGCGTTGTCGCATACGGCCACAATCGGCATGTCCGGCCGGCGGCACGATATGGCGCGCGTATGCTCGCCGCTGCAATCGAACACGACGATGGCGGCGGCTTTGTTAAGGTGCGCGATGGACGCGACGCTTCGCGACCAGTCGTTTTCCGGCAGATTTTCATGCCGAATCCAATCGGCGCTGTTTTCGATGGAATCCCTGTCGGCGGCGGAAAGTATTTTCGCCATGGCGTCTATGACCTTTACGGGATGATTGCCGATGGTCGTCTCTTCCGATGTCATCGCGGAATCCGCGCGAAGGTACGCGGCGGTCGCAACGTCCGATATTTCGGCGCGGGTTGGGAATTCCGCCTGTTCCATGCTTGCAAGCATGTGCGTCGCGATAATGACCGGCTTGTTCTTCTTGCGACAAGTGCGAAGCATCATGCGCGTCGCGGCCGGCACTTCCCAGAATGGAATTTCAACACCCAAGTCTCCGCGCGCAACCATAACGGCGTCGGTTTCGTCCGCTATCCTTTCGAAATTTTCGATTGCCTGGGGCCGTTCTATCTTCACGATTATTTTTATGGGGCGCTTGGTGCGCGCTTTGATAAATTCCCTTGCCTCGATGACGTCCTTATGCGTCTGGACAAACGATATGGCTACATAGTCCGGGTCTTTGGCAAGCGCGTATTCAAGGTCGGAACGGTCCTTGTCGGTAAGGACGCTTGCCTCAAGCATAGTATCCGGAATATTGAACGCGCGGCGCGACCATATTTCAGTCCCGCGAACAACGCGGGTTACGATTTGACAGTGCCTGTGTTCGCTTTCTGTGTCGCATTTAGAGCTTTCGACGACCTCAAGTTCGATTTTGCCGTCGTTCACAAGAACGCGGTCGCCTTTGGACAACGAATTCAGCACGTCGACATCCGGAAGCTGCACGCGGGTGGAATCGCCGGGCGTCGGGTCGTTATCAAGTATGAATGTCTGACCGGGTGTAAGCGGGTATTTTTCGTCGGTCGCGAAATCGCCGATGCGGCATTTCGGCCCCTGCAAGTCCGCGATGATTGCGATGGGACGTTTTAATTCTTCGGATATTTTGCGGATGGTTTCGAATTTTTCGCCCTGGGCTTCCTGTGTGTCGTGCGAAAAGTTCAATCGGCACACGTTCATGCCGCATGCAATCATTTCCTTTAATGTTTCATAAGGCGACGATTTCGGCCCGATGGTCGCGGTTATTTTGGTAAGCTTCTGCATTTGTTTTCTCCGTGTTCGTGTTCGTGCTTGTGTCCGCAGTTTGGTGATTACCAAAGCATTATCTATTTATTTCCGACATCGGTTCCACGGCTATCTTGCCGCGAACACGAGCACGAACCACAAGCACGAATTACTTGATTTTTGCGAAATGATTGCTAACATAGCACATATTTTTTAACAAATCAAAGGATTAAAAAAATGAAACAAGAAAACCACGGCGCGCTTGATAACAAACAATTGCTTTCGATAATCGAACGCGTGGAAAAGCTCCACGAAGAGGCGGCCGCGCTTGCCGCCGATGTAAAAGAAATATTTACCGAAGCAAAATCGGCGGGATACGACCCGAAATACATCCGCCAAATGATACGCCTTCGCAAAATGGACCAGGACGAACTGGACGAAGTCGACGAACTCACCAAAATGTACCGCAAAGCCCTGGGGCTTTAACCAACGGTCAAAAAACAAAGCCTTTTTAAGGGCTTTTTTCTTAAAAGTCTGTCCTGAATCCAAGACTTACGGATGTCGGACTTGCCGATACTTGATAATTGCTGTACCTGCTTGTCAAAGTCCAGGTCAACAGGCTGCTTATTGCAGCACCGGCCACTACGTCATGCCAATAATGTTTATTTGCATGAACTCGCGAATAGCCTGCAAACCCGGCAAGCATATATGGAACGACCGCACGCTGCCAGCCGTATCTTTTATGAATAAAGGTCGCGCCGCTGAACGCCGCCGCCGTATGTCCGCTTGGGAACGAACGATTATCGCTTCCGTCCGGCCTTTCTGCGTTTATGGTTTGTTTCATAAGTTCGACCGTAAGCTGCATGGCTCCGAATGAATAACCAAATTGTCTTACGCCTTCCCATCCTTCTTCTTGCACGGCCATACCAAGAGCGTATGCGGGAAGTATGACTTGCAAATAATCTCCCACGCTTTCTATGTTATTCGACCCGAAGAAACCAGATGCCGTTTGGGTATTTAATCCTATTAATATGGTAAAAGAGAACACTGCGATTTTTCTGACCAACATTTCTATCCCTTGCGTTTTTGTGATAAAAAGACACCCACGGTCAGCAGGTGTCGGGAAGTTAGTCAATCTAATATTACAAAGACCACGCTGCTTTCGGATTGCTCCTGTTGTATAACAGCGTCTTCCCGACCTTGGTCGGGACAATGCAAGCCAGTAATGCGAACACGCATCAGTAATATTAGGCGACTAAGCCCTTCTACTAACAATGTCTCTATTCCACCGATTCGCTCGGGGAACAAGACAAGCTTACTAGATTTTTTGAAAGTTAATAGCTATTTTTTAATTCCATAATATGCAAAGCCGCGCCACGAAGACGGGGGCCCATTATACCCTTTACACTCCTCTTTTAATATCGTACACTGTGGTTCCGATAAGAGGTTCCTTCTTATGGAAAAAAGTTCCCGGACAAAATATATATTCATAACAGGCGGCATGGTGTCGTCGCTTGGCAAGGGCGCCGCGGCGGCAAGCCTTGGCGCGCTTTTACAAGCGCGCGGGTATACGGTATACGCGCGGAAATTCGACCCTTACCTTAATATCGACCCGGGTTCTATGTCGCCGCTTCAACACGGCGAAGTCTATGTGACCGACGACGGGTTTGAAACCGATTTGGATGTCGGATATTACGAAAGGTTTCTTGGGGTAAAGCTGTCCCGGGACGGTTCTGTGTCCGGCGGGCGAATCTTTTGGGATGTTTTGAACGCCGAAAGGCGCGGCGATTACAAGGGCGCGACGATACAGCTTATACCGCAGATCACGGACAAAATAAAAGAATACATCACGGCGCCGGCAGGCACCGATTTTGTCCTTTGCGAAATCGGCGGAACCGTCGGCGACATCGAAGGATTGATATTTCTGGAAGCCGCGCGCCAACTTGCGCACGATGTCGGCCGCCGCAATGTGATGTTCGTGCATTTGACGCTTGCGCCGTTTCTTGAAAACGCGGGCGAACTTAAAACCAAACCAACCCAGCATTCGGTCCGCATCCTTCTTGAAAAGGGGATTCAGGCGGACATGCTTATCGTCCGCTCTGTCCGCATGCTTGATATGGACGAACGGAAAAAGGTATCGCTGTTCTGCAATATTCCGCCGGGAAACGTGATTTCCGGAATAAATGTGGACAATATCTATCGGCTTCCCCTTGTCTATGAAGCGCAGCACGCCTGTCGCCGGATTCTGGAGCATTTCGGTCTTGCGGACAGAAAGGCGAATATTTCCAAATTCAGGAAAATCGCGGAATATCTTGATTCGGACAAACCGCCGGTCACCATCGCGATGGTCGGGAAATATTTCCATGTTGCGGACGCGTATAAATCTTTGAACGAAGCGTTGTTCCACGCCGGCATGGCGAACGATGTGCGGGTGAATATCAACACCATAGATTCCGAAGCGCTTGAAAAGATGACGGACGCGGAATTAAAGAAAGCCCTTGGCAAAAGTTCCGGCATCCTTGTGCCCGGCGGATTCGGCCGGCGCGGCATAAAGGGAAAGATTCGCGCGGCTAAATTCGCGCGCGAAAACAATGTCCCGTATCTTGGGATATGTTTCGGGATGCAGTTGGCGGTGATTGAATTCATGCGCAACGTATGCGGCGTTTTGGACGCCGGTTCGACGGAATTTGAAAAAAAATGCGAAGCGGTCATCGACATAATGCCCGAATACGACAATCCGGCGGACGGAAGCACGCTTCGCCTTGGCGCAAGACAGCTTGTGATAAAACCCGGCACCCTTGCGCACAGGATTTATAAAAAAGCATCCGTTTCGGAACGTCATCGGCACCGCTATACGCTGAATATGAAATATCGGGGCGTTATGGAAAAACACGGCATGATAATATCCGGGTCTTCGCCGGACGGCGCGTTGCCCGAAATATTGGAAATCAAGAAACACCCGTTTTTCATAGGCGTCCAATATCATCCGGAATTCCAATCGTCGCCGTATACAAGCCACCCGCTGTTCATGGCGTTTATCAAAGCGGCGATGGCATCGTAAGACGTAAGGCGTGAAGCGTGAAACGCAAATTAATATTTTTGTCGTCTTACACCTCACGCCTTACGCTTCACGAATTTTTCTTCCGCCAATACCCTAATCTGATTCTTTGGGCGCCGTTTGCGGGCGGAGCGGGCATGGCGACATATTTCGCGCTGTCGTTCGAACCGAATATATACGCGCCGTTTCTTGTCGCCATTATTTGCACCGGTCTGATTATCGGCATCCGGTATTCGGGTACATTATTCGGGCGCAGTTCAAACCCCGTATCCGATTACCGTATCCGGACACCGGTAACAGCTTTGCTTCTTTTCGCCTTTGGCTTTTTCTATGCCGCCGGATATACCCGGCAAGTCGGTACAAATATCATTCCGCGCGACATCCACGGCGCAATCGTTTCCGGCACAGTCACCGGATTGGATTACACGTCCGACCGCGTTCGGATATTTATCGACACGGAAAGCATCGCGTCCGTATACTGGTCCGGCGCACCGATGACGAAGGCGCATCGTGTCCGCCTGTCGGTCGACCCTAACAGGCATGAAATCCCGAACCTTGGCGACAATGTTGTCGTAAACGGCGGACTGTTCCGACCGGGCGCGGCATCAATTCCCGGCGGATTTGATTTCGCCGAATGGGCGTATTTCAACAGAATATCGGCCACGGGCTTTGCAGAAAAAATAGAGATCACAAAACACGCGCAAAACATGAACACAATATCTGATATTCGCGAAAACATCCGTTCGAATATCGCAGGACACGCAAGTCCGCGCGCCGCTATGCTTTCCGACGCGCTGATATTGGGATATAAGCGCGTATTGCCCGCCGATGAATCCGAATCCGTAAAGGCCGCGGGCATCGCGCATGTATTTTCGATTTCCGGTTTTCATCTTACATTAATCGGCGGCTGGATATTCGCGTTCTTTTATTTTATGGCGCGCGCGATAACGCCCCTGTCGCGAAGGTTTCCGGCGCGAAATCTGGCAATCGTCCCGACCGTTATGTCGCTTACATTTTATTTAATGCTGTCGGGCGCGGCCGTCGCGACACAGCGCGCGCTTCTTATGGCGCTTGTTGCCTTTCTTGCGATGATATTCGCGCGGAATATATTTTCGCTTCGCACCGCGGCGATTGTGTTCGGCGCGCTGCTTCTTACAAATCCGCATTATATCGTACAGGCGGGCTTTCAATTATCGTTCAGCGCGGTCTTCGGCATCGTCTGGTATTTCCAAACGCGGAAATACAGCCGCAAAACGCGATTGCAGAAAGTATACGACGCGTTAAAAATCCTTTTTATGACATCGGTCGTCGCGACTATTTTCACGACGCCGTACATAGCATATCATTTTCACTATGTTCCGATTTATACGCTTATCGGCAATCTGCTTTGCCTGCCGTTGTTTTCGTTCGCGATTATGCCGCTTGTCCTGATTGGAACGATAACGTCGCAATTTGGATTGCTCTTTCCGCTTGAATGGGCGGCATATGTTTACGCAATCGTACTGTCGATTACAGACTGGATTCAAGCACTGCCGTACGCCTCGGCGCAGATGCCGGCCATGCCCGGAATCGCGCTTTCTCTTTTTACGTTATCTTTGATGTGCTGGATATTTATAATTGATAATAAAGTAAAAATCAGCCGTTTCGCCGCAGTATTTCTTGCAGTCGTCGCATTGGTCGTTGTTGCGGCGCGCCCCCGGCCGATATTTTATTCGTCGCATGATAACAGACTTGTCGCATTTATGCGGGACGACGGCACGCTGCAATTCAACCGCGGAAGCAGCAGCAGTCATCGGATGATTTTTGATTCTTGGGAGAAATTAAACTGGACCCGTCCGCCGGAAACACGTCGCCCGATACGCCGCGGATTCGACGGCGAAAAGTTTCGCGCGACCTGCGAAAACAGAGTCTGCATATATGAAACGCCGTATTGGAAACTTGCGTATATCCATCAATTCGTGCCGCTTGCGCTTAACATAGAAAAACTCTGCAACAGCGATGTGGATTTCATCGTCACGCCCTGGCGCATCCGCGCGCCGAATTGCGACGAACAAGTCCTATCCGGCGGACTTGTGATTTATAAAGACGGAAGGGTTCACCAAATTCCAACAAACAGAATCTGGCATAGATAGATAATAGACATAGTATTCCGGAATTATTCCAATGAATTTTAAGTTGTCTACTATAGTAGACACTTTTTTATCTACTATCTACTATCTGATATCTATAATTAATATTCCGCACCGACAAAATAAAGGCCCGATGCCGGCGCGGTCGGACCGGCGGCGGCGCGGTTTTTCGCCGTGAAGATTTCATCTATGTCGTACGGTTTGCCAAGTCCGATTTCGACAAGGGTTCCGACCATATTCCGAACCTGGTGATGTAAAAACGACCGCGCGGAAAATTCAAAAATTATTGTGTCATCCCGGAAATCGCGCAAAGCGCAATTGTCCGGGCTCTGGAAAGCCCCGGAAATTATTTTTATCTCATCCAACGTTTTAATTGGGGATTTCCCCTGACACTCCGCTGCGCGGAACGATGTCCAATCATGTTCGCCCACCAATCGCACCGCCGCCGCCCGCATCGCGTCAATATCCAAAGGTCGCGGCACCCACCATACCCGGTTTTTATCAAGAACCACGGGCGCCCGCCGATTAAGGATGACGTATTTATAGCGCCGCATTCTGCACCCAAACCGCGCGTGAAAATTTTCGTCGACACGCTTGCATGCCAACACCGAAACCGGCCTGCCACCCGAAGCCTCGGCGAAGGGTGGCGCGCTATTCAGGTGGAAATTCACCGCCGCCATAACCGTTTCCGGTTCGGCCTCTTTTTCCAAATCAAAATGCGCCGTCATCGCAAGCGCGTGCACACCCGCATCGGTGCGGCCCGCCGCGACCACTTCGACGCGCTCTTTGCAGAATTGAAAAATTGCGTCTTGCAACAACGACTGGACAGACACGCCGTCCGCCTGTGTCTGCCATCCGACGGTATCCGTTCCGTCATATTCAAGAATCAGTTTGTATCGCGTCATCTTGTATGTTTTTCACAACAGCCAAAATGATGGATGACAAAATCAAAATCGGACGGCGGCCTGTTTCCGATAATTAATCTTATTTTTTCTGCATCCGGGGTTTTTCTTTCCGGATGCACGCAGACAAAGAATTTCCTGTTTCTGCTCCAATCAAATTCGTAAGAATGCGCACAATTCCAGCAAACTTTCGCTATGTGATAAGTATTGTCCAGATTGAACTGTTTGTTTTCCGTGTTTCTCATTTTCCTTTTCCTTATGCCTGCTTTCTCATTTCCCAAATTCTATTCGCGCCCCGCGAAAACCGTTAACGAATGATTTCCAATCCATCGGATTTTTTCCGGCCGGCTGTACGCGCAGGATTTCCAGCCTGCCCCCCGAAGCCTTGGCAAAGGGGAATTCGTCATTATTAACCCGCGTTTCAAGAATCTTCACATCCAACCCGTTTATCTTTGTCCGTCCGCCGATGCTTCTTACCTGATTATGAATCGCCTCGGCACCACGGTTCCAATTTATAATCTCGTCATCGGGTGTCCATTTGCGGGTAAACGTAGGCGTGCCAACTTGCGCCGCGGACGGATAGTTTGAAGGCGATGCCAAAAATCCGCTTAACATCTCCGCCGATATTGCGCCAACGCGCGATTCAACGTCCGCTGTTGTATCATTTTCACCAATCGCAAAGGGCGCGCGCATATATACGCCGCCCGCGTCGACTTCCGCCGCGACCCGCATCAAACAAACCGCCGATTCCGTATCTCCGTTGTACACGGCCGTCGACATAGGCGCCGGTCCGCGATATTTCGGCAAATCGCTTGGGTGAATATTTACGCACGGCGCGAAATTCAAAACATCGTCTTTTAAGATAACGCCATACGACGCAACGACAATATAATCGAGATTTGAAATTTGAGGTTTGAGACTTGAAAATTCTTTAACCCTGTTATAAACCGGAATTCCGCGTGATTCCGCCCAAACGTGTACCGGCGATTTTGTGACGATTCTTTTACGGCCCGCGGGTTTCGGCCCGCGGGTAAATACGGCGACAATATCATGTTCATTCGCCGCGCGTTCGAACACCGGAATCACCCAATCATTCGTGCCCATCAAAATAATCGCCTTACGCTTCATCCGTCTTCGCTCCGCTTCGCCATGACAGGCGCCTTGCGTTTCCTTACTTTGTTCATCACCATTTCGCGTTTGGCGGATGACAGATAATCTATGAATAAAATCCCGTCAAGATGGTCGATTTCATGTTGGACAATCCGCGCGCATGTGTTGGAAAACTTTCGGTTGTGCGGCCGGCCCCGTTCATCCATCCATTCAACGACAACGGATTCCGGCCGCGCGACATCCGCGAAAATCGGAATGCCGTCGGGGCCCAAAATCGACAGGCATCCCTCTTCCAAAACCGCAATTTCCGGGGATTTTTCCGTGATTTTCGGATTGACCATCCGGATGATTTCGTCGCCCGCCTTCATGACAAGAAAGCGCGACAATATGCCGACCTGAGGCGCGGCAAGCCCGACGCCGTGATGAGTATCCATCATGCCGACCATTTGGCGCATTGCGTCCTTAATTTCGTTTGTAATTTCGTTTACCGGCACGGCAATTTCCCGCAAGACCGGGTCGCCGCACAGTTTCATTTCAAGCATTGCGTTTACCGTCATCCCCGCGAAGACGGGGATCCATTGTTTATAGAATCGCCGCGCAAAGCGCGACACAGCCATTTTTCACTTTTCACCTATCACTTTTCACTTTATAATCATAACAAAGGAAATCCGAATGACAACCTATATTTTAATCGCACTTGGAATAATTATCGGCCTGTTGCTTGTCCTGCTTTTCCGCAAGCCGCCCGCGGCGGCGGACCTGTCGCCCCAGATAAACAGACTTCGCGATGTGATAAGCGAACGGCTTGGCGCGCTTGCGCAAAATGCGAACGATTTGAAAGCCATATCGGGCGATATTGCGAATTTCAAAAACATACTGATGGGCAACAAACAGGCGCGCGGACAATTCGGCGAACGGCAATTGGAAGACCTTGTCACCGATGTCATGCCGCCGGAAACGTATGAATTCCAATGCAGTTTCGATAACGGCACGCGCCCGGATTGCGTGATAAAATTACCCTATCCGCCGGGCGATATGGCGATTGATTCAAAATTCCCGTTTGAAAATTACGCAAAGATGCAATCGGCGGAAACGGAAACCGACCGCGAGATGTCGCGGAAACAGTTCGAAATCGCGGTCCGCACGCATATCGATGCAATCGCGTCCAAATATATAATTTCCGGCAAGACGGCCGAAAGCGCGATGATGTTTATCGGCGCCGAAAGCATATTCGAGGCTTTGCATCGGGAATTTCCGGGACTGGTCGATTATGCCGCCCGCCGCCGCGTTTTCATAGTATCACCGGCAACGCTGTGGGCGACGTTAAATACAGTGCGCAGCGTGCTGTCCGATATAAAAATCAAGCGGGTCGCGGGTCAGATAAAAAAAGAATTGGAATTGTTGCTTACGGACCTGTCGCGTCTTTCGGACCGGGCGGCAAAGATGGCGACCCACTTCCGTCAAACGACCGACGATTTGGAGCAACTGCAAACATCGATAAATAAAATCACACCGCGCGCCGAGAAACTGCGCGAACTTGAATTCGGAGAATAACATGAATAATCGCAAACTTGCCGCCGGGATTATATCGGCTGTCGGCGCTCTTCTTTTCACAATCGGCTTTATAATCCAGCGGCACGAAGGCATCGCCGTTTTGCTTCTCGCCGGCGCCCTTGCCGCCGCTTTAACGGCCGGGATTAATTTTTACAACATACGGCAAAAAATTCGGTAAAAATTAATTTTCCCGACATCCGGTTTTTGGATTAATCCAAACCTGTTCCTTTGCCAAATCCATCATTGGCGTGTCGAAAGCGCTGTCCGAATAAGCGCGGACGACTTTGCGCCCCGCTATGACCTTTTCAAGCGCCATAACCTTGTTATGGCCCCAGTTAAGGAATTTTATTTTCCACGGGCGCTTTGAATCAACCTGTGACGCGATTATCAAATCGAAATCCATATCGGATACAAGAGGCAGAATCAGATACGAAGGCGTCGCGCTTGAAAGTATCACGAAATTCCCAGCTTTTCGTTCTTTAGCGACCTGTTCGGCGGCCCATCCGAACCGACGCATTTTATGTTCCCGGACAAATCCCGGCGCGAGTTTTTTCGCCATCTTGGACGTAATAAAACACCGTACCATCTGTCGCCATACGATGTCGATTTTGCGAACCCGGAATCCGCGGTCATGTCCGACAGCCCATTTAAGGACCGCCCCCGCCGCAACAACGGGCAGAAAAAGCCAAGGTCTTGACGAATGTCTGAAGCAATATTTCCCAAACTCTACATTCGTATCGTGCGACGACAAAGTCCCGTCGAAATCGAACAGGACGATTCGTGGCCGGTGGCTTGTGCTGGTGATTCGTTTTGTTTTTATTTTCATTTTGCAACCTTTAACTATCAATGCCCAGCGTCTTTATTATATTTTCAACGGCGTTGTTTTCCTGTCGGGCCCTTGAGCTCATTTTCAGAAGCCGCGCGGGATTGGAAAACAATTCGGCAAGCGTTGCCGACAGCCATTTGACCGTAAATTTGCTTTGCGCCACATTGAATCCGGCGCCGGTTTTCGCGAATGCGTCCGCATTCGCCGGCTGGTCCGGATTGATGGCAAGAGGCACCAGAATCGCCGCCCGGCCCACGGTTTGCAATTCGACGACGGTGCTTGCGCCCGCGCGCGAAATGACAAGGTCGGCCGCCGCCATCTGCGCCGCCATGTCGTGTATGAACGACAGAACGTTCGCGCGGATTCCGTTGTGGGCGTAAAACCTTTGCAGACGGGCAACGGCATCCGGCCGCGTTTGATGAACGACGAAAAGCTTTTTCTTGACGGACGCGGACAGCGCCGCCACAGCGTTCGGCACAACATCGTCCAGAATCTGCGAGCCCAAACTTCCTCCGGTTATCAACAGCCGGTATTCGGCATTCGGTATTCGGTATTCGGACGCGGCATCTATAAAATCTTTCCGAACCGGAAGACCGGTATAAACAACGCGTAGTTTGCCGGATACCGTATCCGAATGCCGAATACCGGACACTTTCGGAAACGATGTCATAAGCACGTCGACCCAGCGCAACGCAAACAGATTCGCGCGGCCGATATGCGCGTTCTGTTCGTGAAGGTATGTCGGAATGCGAAACGCGCGCGCGGCAAGTATTGCGGGAACGGACGCGTATCCGCCGAACGCGACAACCTTGTCCGGGCGCAAAACCATAAAGCGAAGGGCAAGCGCCGACGCCGAACATCCGATTTTGAACAACGCGATTAATTGCCGGACGGACGATTTTGCGCCGACGCCGGACGCCCATACGAACGCGGTGCCCGCGCCCGCCGGTTTGTTTTTGCGAATCATTTCTTGAACGCGCCCGTCGGCGGATATTATGACCCGGTCGCCTCGCTTTACAAGTTCCGCCGCAACGGCAAGCGCCGGGAACACATGCCCGCCCGTTCCGCCTGTGGCTATCCATATTTTCATAAAAACCTCCGGTTTTTTATCGTGGTTCATGGTATAAGTTTGCGGGGATTTTTCCACCGGCAACCAAACTTACAAACCACCATCACGAACCACGAATTATTTCCATCTGTCTTCCCGGACAAGCGCAAGAAGCAGCCCGAACAAAAGACAAAGCGCCACAAACGACGACCCGCCGTACGATATGAACGGCAATGTGATTCCCTTTGTCGGTATCATGCCAAGCGCGGACGCTATATTGATGAACGTCTGAACCCCGAACAGCACGAACACTCCGCCCGCGGCATAGAATACAAACCGGTCGCGCGCGGTGCGCGCATTCGTCGCAAGACGCCCAAGAACAAACAAAAGGCCAAGGATAAGCGCCGCGGCAAGAAGCGCGCCCGAATCTTCGGCAATCGCCGAATATATGAAATCCGTGTGCGCGTCGGGAAGCGATTGCTTTATAAACGAATCTTCGCCGGAACCAAGAAGGCCGCCGTGCCTTATCGCCGCGACCGACTGTCTTATCTGGAAATTATCCGCGCCGCCTTCCATCCCAAGCCATAAAAGAACGCGCCGCTGGAAATGCCCGACGGTAAGAAAGGCCGCGATGCCGCCAAGCGCCGCGATGCCGCCCATCCCCAAAACAAGCATCCACGGCAACCCGGCAAGGAAAAGCATCCCGGCGAATACGATAAAATACAGCGCGGCCGTTCCGACATCCGGATGATTGAAGATAATATACACCGCCGCGAAAAACGGGACAAGATACGCGGGCCAGCCGTCCCATTGCCACGCGCGTTTTGATATGAATATGTCCTGGCCGGGCATTATCCGGTACATTCTGTCAAGAAACCACGCGGTGATTATTATGAACCCCGGCTTCATTATTTCGGCCGGCATAACGCGAAATCCGAACAGCGGCACCCACCGCGCAGACCCGTTTATTATCACCGGATTGATAAAAGTCATGGCAAGAAGGACAAAGCACACGGCGATATTAAGCCACGCGATGGCAAGCGCAAGCTTTTTGTTAAACGCGCTTGTCACAAGCATGGCGCCAAGCCCAAGAACATAAAACGGAATCATCTTGATAAAAAAATAATGCCACGGCTGCGGCGGGCTCATGCGTTCCGCGGCGACGGACCCGGCGGTGACGGTCGCCCATATCCCAACGGCGACAAGCGCGAACACCGCAATCAACAGCTTGCGGTCAATTTCGAAAAACCAACTTGTAAGATGACTTTCCTCTGCGCGTTTTAACATTCGTCATACCTTAAGCAACACCAAAGCGACCGCGCTGAAAATAATCGACGCTATGAAGAACCGTTCAACTATTTTTGTTTCCGCAAGGCCGGAGAGTTCGAAATGATGGTGAAGCGGCGCCATCTTGAATATGCGGCGGCCGCGCCCGGACGAATCTTTGGTAAGCTTGAAAACCATTGTCTGCAGAAAACTTGAAAGAAGTATGATGACCATCATTGCGGCGGCAAGCCCGACGACAAATTCCGCCTTTAACTGCATCGCGACCGTTCCGATAAATCCGCCAAGCGCAAGCGACCCGACATCGCCCATAAATATCTGCGCCGGTTTCGCATTGAACCAGAGAAAGCCCAATACCGCGCCAAGCACCGCGCCGACGATCGGATATAATCCCGCGGCGTCCGGCAGGGATACTCCGCCCGCAAGGAATCCGTAATGCGTCGCGCCGTAAAGCGCGACCGTTATCACTACAAGAACCGGAAGCATGATTTTGGAAAGCATCCCGTCAAGCCCGTCGGTGATGTTCGCGGCGTTGGCGGATCCGACGATTACAAAGTACGCGAAAACGAAATAGAATATTCCGGCGGGGATTAAGATATGGAAAAACGGGATGTATATGGAAAGAAGCATGTCGGGATTCGACGGCATAAACCGGTCGGCAAGAAATGCAAGGATAATCGCACCAATCCCCCCAAGCGCAAGACGCGCGCGCGCGGAAAGAATTTCGGCGGCGCGGTTGGACGCCTGTCTTTTGATTTTGCCGTAATCGTCGACGAAGCCGATTGCGCCGAAGAAGACAAGCGAAAGCAGCGCGACAAACGGAATCGGGTTTCTGAAATCTATGAACAGCGCGGCGGACACAAATATCGCCAAAAGGATAAGAAGCCCGCCCATGGTCGGCGTGCCGGCCTTGGCAAGATGCGTCTTCGGACCGTCGGACCGTATCGGCTGCCCCTTCTTCTGCCATGCGCGCATCGCATTTATGAACGCGGGTCCAAAAAGAATCATGAAGACGAAGGCCACGGCGGTGGCGCCGGAAAATCCGAACCATCCGGATGCGGCGGAACGAAAACCCAAATCGACAAGCAAAGTTGAAAGCATGGTAAGTCCTTTTTTGTATCAATTTATTATATCATAAATTTGGCGAATAGCGAACTGTTAACGCTTAAATATAGGGGCAAATATCATTTGCCCCACAAGGTGTCGACACATAATAAATTATGAATTTGTTGGAATTATTCGGGGCAAATGATATCTGCCCCCACATTCTTATCATTTCCCCTTAAACACCCCGTACCATTTCTTTGCGCTGCCTACCGCCCAGCCGCGTAAAGATTGCGCCTGTGCGTCAAGCCGTTTCCCAAATTCGGCATCTATGGACCCGCCAAGGTCTTTTGCAATATCGCCCGCCTTTTTGGCAAGATGCGACACAAGCATTCCGACGACAAGCACCATCATGAAACTTGTGCTGTTTTCCGCCGTCGGGACGGAGTCCGCAAAATCCGCGGGACTTGGTCCGATGACCTGTGCAAGAAGGGCAAGCCCGATGGCAGACACAACGGACAAGGCCACAAAATAAATCGCGGCGTTTATGAATGTCTGAAGCTGGCCGCGGAATTTCAATTTTCCGCCGCCGACCATATTGGCAAGCATTTTGAAGAATTCCGTGAATATCCCCCGGTCTTTAAGGCTTGTCTCGCCGCCCCCGAAACATTCCGCGACGGCGGTGAACGGCAAGAACATGACGGCAAGGAAAAGACTTGCCACAACACCAAGCGCTTCGATTGCGAAAAGCCAGATATTGCGCGCGAATATGGCGATAAATATAAGGCCCATGATGAATGTAAGCATGTTGCCGCCGCTTATCGCGCCGCCGGTCAGGGCGCCGACGCCGGCTCCGGCAAGCGTCCCGGCCACTCCGCCGCCAAGAAGGGCGCCGCCGACCCCGCCCGCCACCGCGGTTGTTCCCGCCGCCCAGACATTTCCGGCGCCCGCCGCCACCCATTTCCATCCCGCCGCGACGCACGTGTAAAAGAATCCGGAAAGCCTTGTCGGGATGCAAAGCATATCTGCCGTGGCTTCCGCATTGAAAAGCCCGGCGCCCGTATGCCTTTCCGCGACATACCCCCTTATCGCGCCGCATGTGTCAAGAAGATGCAGGCCCGCGACTTCGGTCATGGTATCAAGTATAAGGTCGGACATGATTATACCCGCCTGTATAACCGGGCTTGCGACCATCATGAATAATCGCGCGGGCCCGAACGCCAGTATGATAATCCATACGGCAATCCACAAACCCTTGCGCACGATTTTCATTGCAAGTTCTCTTATATTGCCGCCGGTCTTCATAACCTGGTACGTTTCCATCATCACCCAGAACGCGAACAGAACGACAAGAAGCGCGATGACAAAACTTCCAAGCGTCCGGTCGATTGATTGCGCGACCATCGTGAACGCGTTAATCATGGCAAGTCCGATTTTCGCCTCGGGCGGCACGAACTGGTCACCTTGGGTAAATACTTGTTCTGCGAACCCGGCTTCGAACGCGGCTATATCACTGCGGATTCCGTCGACCATGGGGCGAAGGGTTTCATCTGTATTCCAATGGCCGTATTCGGCAATGGCGCCCGGAATATTGCTTACCGGCGCGGCATCTGCGGCAAAGCCGCAAAAGAGCACAGAGCACAGAGCACAGAGCATAGATGCTTTTTTAATATCCGTAAAATATCTTTTTAATCTCGACACTTATCTGTGCTCCATCCATGTTCTATCAAGGTTTGAATATTCCCTCTATCTTGTTAACTATTCCCTTTTGCACGCCCCATATGCTCATACCGAATTGCCGGACATGGCTTCCGTATTCAAACGGAGTTCCGCCGCCGGACCCGAATAAATCATCGCCGGTATTGTCTTTCCCGCCAAGCAGCATATCTTCAACCTTTTTCATCACGGCAAAGAAATAAACGAATATCAATCCTATCATCATCCAAAGGAACGACCAGCCTTGCCTCATGAAATCGAACGCTCCGGGATATATTGCCTCCACTTTGGCCCTTTCCGCCCTGAAACAATCGCGGAACGCGTTTTTATTCATTACTCCGTCCGCGGTGCCGACCGCTTCGCATCTTGAAAATACTTCCATAACCGACGCCGTTTGCCTGTCTGTCGGTCCCTGGGCTCCCATGCCTTGGTTATCAAGTATTCCAGCCGGCAACAGCACGGTATATCCCGCCGCCCGCGATTCATCCGTCCCCGGAAAGAATTCGATTGCGACAAACTGCACCATGCCGTAAAAGATTAAAATCTGAAGCGTTATCGCAATAATCCGGACCGCGCATTTGGCAAGCATTCCGATTGCGTTGGACACAGAGCCCGCCATAAGCGTCCATTCCTTTTCATACGCCCACGCCGCCATAAACAGGGGAAGGAATATGATTAAAAACACCAATTGGAACACGACGCTTAATATCTTGAAGAATATATTGAACCCGATGAACATGAACATAATGACAATGCCAAGCCCCGCGACCCATGTCCAAAGCCCGCCTCCAATCCCAAGCGCGGTGTAATTCATAAGCGCAAACCCGCCCGCCGCCCCGGCAAGCACGACCGCATTCAGATTCCCAATCACGCACATAAACGGTTGAAGCGCCGGCCCAAGTATGTCGGTGCCTTCCCGTTCTATGCCGCGGCCGCTTCCGCACGCCGCGGTATCGCTTATCCCCGTTGCCACGGTGGCAAGGCTTGACCCTATAAACATCACGGGCGTTATTGTTACATCGGCGACCGTTTTTACCACCGGCGCGCCGCCGTATCCCACAACGCCAAGAAGCGCGCCGACAACAAACACCCGCACGCCCAATTTCCAAACCGGGTCGAACCACGCCTTGAAATCAAATTTCTTTTCCTGGGCATGCTGTGTCGCGGCCGCGGCGTTCGCATCCCTTATGTGTTTATAACTGTGATGGAACAGGAATATCACAAACCCAACCGACATCAGAATCCATATATTCCCGATTAACGCATCCCAAAAGGCATACGCCGCGTCACCGATTATAAAGAACAATTGTTCGACATATTTGCAAAGGAAACACCCGCTTGTATACGCGATGTCGCAATTGCCATACGCGTCGCACGCACCGATGGCGCGAAGAAACGAATCAAGGCTTACGTACGACACAACCACGCCGTCTATGGACCGCGACATATACGAAACAGCGACGCCGATAACCGCGATTCCGATAATCAGCCTTATGGCGGTAAAGATAAGCGCCGCTTTCCACATTATGTTTTGTTTTTATCCTCTCCTATGCCAAGCCCAAGCTTTGCTTCCTCCCACGCGAACCCTTTGGTTTTTTCGCCGACCGCAAGCACGCTTTCGCCCAACTTTTCCCCGACTTCGGGTTTTTGAACCTCTATGTTGAACGATTGCGTAATCATCTTTGCAACTTCGTCTATCTGACCGGCAAGGAACCGGATGACGAACACAAGCACGACGATGCCCCCAAGAGTCATCGCGGCAAGGTTGTCTTCGGCAATCGCACCCGAAAACAAATCGTTGGTCGGGTCGTTGGACATTATCGCGCGCGCAAGCTCCGCGCCGCCTTCGGAATCACCCGAAAAGAACCGCGCCATAAGCACAAGGATGACGGTGTACGTGATGACAACCGTCGCAAGCGTGACAATGGACCCGATAAGCTTGTTAAGCATTCCGGGCGCGATGTTTTCCCCGATTTTTTTCACCCAGCCTTCGCTTTCGGAATTCTTGAGCACAAAGAACACAAGGCCCAGGGGAAAGAAGAACGCGAACAAAGAAAGGTTGATGATGACGTCGACAAAATACAGACAGAATTTTACGAACAGCTTGAAAAAATTCCAAACAATCGTAAGCCCCATGATAAGCATGACGAAATGTTTCACCATCGCGCCGATTCCGTTAAGGGCCGACCATGAAAACGACCGGTCGACGACAAGAAGCCCCATGGTCATCATCGCCTGGAATTGTGTGGTGGAAGTTTTGACAAGGCTGATTATGGTATCGCGAAGCTCCGGCCGGTAAAACCCGTCTTCCGGCATTTCCTTTGGCGTATATGGGACCTGTAAATCGACCTGTTGTGTTGTTTTGTTAAGCATGCTTTCGGAATAGACAAGCGTCACCCGCGCTATGGGCTCTATGGTCATCGTTGTTATCATGCGCGGGAACACCACGCCCAAAGACAACAGCGCAAGCACGATTAATGAATTTACAAGCACCGGGTGAAAATATTTTTTATATATGGGCTCTTTCGCATCGCCGTACAGGTTCTGCCACACCGACCAAAGGACATAGAACGCGATAAACACGGCAAGCAACGCGACGGCAATCGTCGTCATGGCGCCGTACATGCCGGCGGCGGCGACCGACACGACCGAAAACAGCATGTCAAACACGCCGCATCCCCAACACTGCGCCGTACGGTCGACAAGAGGTTCAAGCCACATCATTATTATTTACCAACCTTGTTTTTCACCCATTTGAACGCATCCCACGTTCCGGCCGAATATTTTTTTGTTCCGCCCACGAACGATTGCGCGTCGGATTTCGCTTTGTCATACAGCGTCGACGGCGTTCCGGACGTATATTCGGCAAGCTTTTCGCGCGTCATCTGAAAAATGCGAAGCATAAGATAGAACGTCAATATCGCGGAAAGCCACGTCACGGAATGATGACCGAATCCCATGGCGCCCTGTGCCGCCGCCGTCGGCACGTTGGCGGTCGCGGTTCCGCCCGCCACTTCGACGAACATGCTTTCGTTCCAATTGAACAGCGCGCGCACTATGGCGATATTGATAAGCATAATGAACATGGACGCAATCATGGTGATGACAAGATTGCGAAGCGCGGGGATAATATCGGAAAAAGCGTCCCACGGGTCGAACCACGCCTTGCCGTCCGCCGGCTTTGCGACGTATTTAAGCACTTTGAAAGGATAAAGCACAAGCGTCATTCCGAACGTGAATATCCCCTGGATGACAAGAAGCGCCATGAAAAAGTTGCTTGATACGAACGTGGTAATCAACAGGAATCCCGTTATGATATTCATGAAATTTTCCCCGCCGCGCGGGATAAGCGTCATAAGCCCCCCGATGCCGCTGGTCAACATCCGGAATCCGCGCTTTATGATAAAGTTGTTGGCGTGCGTTATCTGCGCGACCGGCTGGATAAGAAAGTTGCACCCGGCTTCGGAAATATATCCTCTTGTCCTTTCTATGTTCATAAGCAACCCTTCCGGACACTTTACGACCGGGGGCGCGCCGAACATTGTGTTTCCTTGGGAAACTTCGCGATAAATGCTGTCGGTGTATATCGCGCCGAAACGAAGGAACGGGTCCACGATAAAGGTTGTTATATACTGCGGCCGGACTTGCAAAAGAACCAAGACCGCGAAGATTGCGCGTATGCCGGGCTTTAACAAATCTTCGCCGATTTGCATTCCGGAAAGCTCGCCTTTGGCAAGCCTGTCGTCGCCCTGAACGCCGAACATGCCAAGCCATTTCGAAGGAAGATACATCCGGACAAGATAAAGACCGACAGTAATGCCAAGCCAGCCCCAGACAAGAATATATATGATGCCGAATCCGTCGCCGACAAAAAATTCGTATCCGGTCATGGCGACGGTCATCATCGCGTCAAGGACAAGCGGGACAAACCCCGCAAGCGAAAGCGCGTCGACGATTCCTGCGGCCGCCAGAGGCAGCGGCAGCAAAAGCAAGCCGGCAAAAAGAAAGAACCCTCTCATAATCTTCGCCATTATAGGAAAGATTTATGGTATAATGCAAAGCAAATTCCGGGGGATTTGTGGATAAATTAAAAAAACTTTTTCCCGCATTTCTTGCGCTGTTTCCGTTATCGGCGTCGGCGATTTCGATGCTTGCCATCGGCGGCATCGCCGCTGGGGGCGGCATCATCGGATTTTCGATATACAGGTCTTTTGCGCCGGTTGATATGTCGGGCGCGCTTACATTCTTTTCAAGCTGTTGGACATGCGGCATGTTCGGCGGCGTTGTCGCGTCGCTTTCCGACTTTGTGCCAAGGATATACAGGGCTGTCGGGCTTGCCGTGATTCCGATATCGCTTGGGCTTGCGGCGGTTTGGGTCGCATGGACCGTCATTTCAAGCTGGATAGGCGCAAAAGGCGCCGAGGTTGATATGAAAAAAGAAGGCGGCGCGTGGACGCTTGCCGAGAAATTCGGTATTCTGCTTGTAAAGCTTATATTTGTCAGCGCGCTGCTTTTGGCGCCGCTTCCAAAGATTATCGGCGGCGCGCTGATAGAGCCTGTATTCAACACCGGCCTGTCGCTTGGCCGCGGCGCGGCGGACAGGTTTGCCGACGAAGGAAACAGGCATGCGTTCGAAGCCTGCATCATCGCAACCGCAATCGCCGAAGGCAGCACAGGTTCGCCGGACGGGATATTTTCGCCAAGGCTTCGGCATAATCTGACCTGTCAATTGGGCGGGATTCACAAGATGACGGGGCTTGGCATGACTGTCGGCTGGACACTGCTTAATTCTGCGTTCGATGTGCGTTATATGCACACATTTTTGTGGGATATACCGATATTTCCGAACATGGGTCTTATTGCGGCGGGTGCGATAATCATATTTTTGTTTTTTATGGCGCTGCTTCCGATTCCGATGTATTTTCTTGAAACGATTATGCGGATTTCGTTGGATTTGATAATGCTTCCGCTGTTTCTTTTGGGCTGGGTGTTCAGCGATTGGAAAGTCATGCCGGGCGCCAAAGGCGAAAAGATTAAGGGTATGATAGACGACCTTGTCAAGAATACGGTTGGCATTGTTGCGGTCGCCGTCCTTGTCGTGTTTGCGGTGATGTTTTTGAATGCGATGTTCGGAGAGTTCCAGGGTTCGGATTTGCTGCAAACGGCGTTGGAGAACAATGATTCGCGGTATCTTATGGACGGTCTTACGCTTCAGAATACAAGCCTGGTTACAATAATCATGGCGGGTTTGTTTATCGGATTTTTCATGACGTCGATTCCGGCGATAATAAACAACCTGTTCAAGGGTATAAAGGTGCCCGAAGAATATTATAACAAGGCAAAGGAGCAGGGCAAAGGCCTTTGGAGCGGCGTCAAAAAAACATACGCGGGCCTTCAGAAGTGATTGATGGCCGGTGACTTGTGCTTGTGGCTTGTGCTGGCGATTCGTGCTCGTGACTCGTGCCGGTGGTTCGTATTAATGGCCTGTAATTAAAGGCTGTCCACTATAGTGGACAGCCTTTAATTTATGCGTTAATTAATGATTGTCTAATATATCAGACAACCGTACCAGTCACCGGCACAAGCCACAAACCACCAACCACTAATCACTAGCCACCAGCCACTAATTATGATATAATCCCTTGAAATGAAGCCCGAATCGACTGCATACCCGGTACTTTTTTACGGCACGAAGCGTACACGGGGCGATTCGCTCTATGCCGCCGCGCGCAAAGAGATTTTCGCAGCGACCGGCCAGATGCCGCGCGTCATTCATACAGAGCCGGATATTTCGGATTTTTTCGCAACAAACCCCGATGCGGAACTTTATATCCCAGTGTTTGTGGATTCCGTCGGCTGGTGGGGCGGCCTTCTTGGCAACGAAGACGTAAAAGTCACGGGCAAAATCATCCTTTCCGCGGATTGTCATTTAATGGTCATAGGAAAATCATCCCGCGCCCAAAGCCTCGGCGCGCACAAGCGCGACGGCTCACGTTTATTTACGGCCGAAATCCATCCGTCAAGTTCGTTTTTCAAAAAGATGAATACGGGCGTTGCGTTGTCGCTTGATATGCTTGCGACGGATGCGGGGACTATTTTGGGACTTTTTTCCGGTCGGAATAAAAAGAAATTCATATCACTTGTCGAGGGCACGGGCAATTCATATCTTGGCTGTATCGGCGGGTATTAATCCGCAACTATCCCCTTGATTTTCATCAATTCGCGTGTATAATCTTCCGGCATTGCAGACACTGGGGTGTCGTCTAATGGTAGGACAACAGATTTTGGTTCTGTTTATCGGGGTTCGAGTCCCTGCGCCCCAACCACCGAATTTCGTTAAATTTTGCCGCGCAAAATCTTAAGAAATTTGAGTGCCGCGCCATAACGAAGTGAAGGCGGGCCATTGCAAAATAAAAAGGCAAATATTATGAAAAAAAACATTCATCCGGCGTATCACGAAATCAACGTGACGATGACCGACGGCAAGACCGTGAAAATGTATTCAAGCGTTAAAAAGGACCAGGTTTTGTCCGTCGACAACCTTAACCACACCGCATGGACCGGCCAGAAACAGTCCGTGGACAAAGGCCAGCAGGCGGACAAGTTCAAAAAGAAATTCGACGGCTTCAAGTTTTAGTGTCATTCCGGAAATTGCGAAGCAATTGTCCGGAATCTGGAAAGGACCCGGAATTGGAAAGAACAGAAAACCTCTTAAAAGGCTCTTCGGAATTAAATCAGATGTTTGCGGCATTGTCGCGGACGGCGACGGGTATCCGCCGCGATTTCGGAGAGGTGGAACAGCTTCAGCAATCATTGCCCGGCGCGCGCGATTTTGTGCGCAGGGCCGAACAAAGAATCGAACAAATGATTCTGTCGGATTTGACGCTTGTGCGGCCGACTGCGGGCGTATTGACTCCGAACATGTCGACGGACGGCGACGGGATTTCCGAATTTGTTTTGGCGTTTTCGGGCGCCGAGAATTTCGTGCGCGGCAATTCACATTTTGCGATAACGCTTGCGCTTCGCGTGAACGGCGAGGCGCGCGCAGGCCTTACATACGCGCCGATTGCGGATAAATTGTATTACGCGGAAAAAGACGCGGGATGTTTTATTTTCAGTGCGTTCCATTCCAACCGCCACCGCGTGTCGAAACTGTCCGATCCGGCGGACCTTACCATCGGTTATTCGAATACCGAATACCGGATACCGAATACCGGCGCGAAGCGTGCGACCGGCTGTGCGGCGCTTGATTTGGCGTTTGTTGCAACGGGAAAGTTTGACGCGTTTATAAGCGACCCTTTGAATTACGCGGAGCTTTGCGCCGGAGAATTGATGGTGCTTGAATCCGGCGGAAAAATATACGAAGAAAACGGACAGCTGTTCGCAACGAATGGAATTGTGAAGTTGTAAAAATACGGACGCGACTTTATAAACTTTCAACAACTTCTTAACGTCATCCCGGCGAAGGCCGGGAACCATTGCGGAACGACATTCTCTGATGCTGAATAAGAAAGCCGGATTTGTATATATTATAGCAAGCGATAAAATGGGAACGCTGTACATCGGGTCAAGTTCCGATTTGATTGCCCGCGTCGCACAGCACAAGGAAAAATTCTACGGCGGGTTTACCACGAAATACGGTGTTGATAAAATCGTATATTATGAATTTTTTGAAGATATGGAATTAATGGTTCGGCGGGAAAGACAGTTAAAAGAATGGAAACGCAATTGGAAATTGCGTTTGATAATAAGCAAGAATCCGTATTGGATAGACCTTTGGGATGAAATTCGCGGCGCGGGCATACATGCCTATGCTGAACCTGTGCCGGAATATAAGCCGGATGAGATAAATATACAGACAGCCTGAAGGCAGTGGGTCCCGGCCTTCGCCGGGATGACGGGGAGAGCACGGAACAGGCAAACAAAAAACACCCGGTTTTCGCCGGGTGTTTTTGTTTACCTTATCTCTATCGGATCTCCGAATCTTCCGACCTGTCTGCCGTCGATGAAGCAATTGATTCTTGAACCGATTGTATTGAACCATTCGGCAACGGCGGCATCTTGTTTAAGGCGTTCTTCTTCTTGGGCCGTTCTTTGTCTTGCCACGTCTATCTGGTTTCCGGCGATAAGTCCGACGGCGCCAAGACCCGCCGCGCCAACAAGGCCACCCGTTATTCCATGTCGCCCAAGCTGCATCGTCCTGTTGCGGTTGCCTGCGTTGCACTGATTCAAAAGATTATCTACCGCGTCATTGCAACCGCGTAAGGTGCTGGCTATAAAGGTATCGCCAATACGTCCGCCGCCCCCTTCGGACACTGGTGGTTCCCGTGAAGTTTCGCGATTACTCACCACAACTTCGTTTCCAATTATGGAAATATCGCATGTATACCAAACTCTGTCATCCACGTCACCCGCATCAGTACCTCTTATTTGATGACCACACATATTACAAGCAGATGTGCCTCCTCTGGTGGTACAGTTGTCTCTAGCCCCCGCATTACCTATCATATTGCCAACCGCTATACCGCCGGCACCGCCGCCAAGTATGCCCGTAATCGCGCCCATCCATCGACCGGACGTACCCTTTTGCACCCTGCTTTGCGGGTTTGCGGCACGCACCGCGTCTTCAAGACTTTCAAGGTCGCTTTGCGACATCCAGCTTCCGCAGACTGCGGCATCGCCCACCGAAAAGTATCTTACATTCCTTGACGCCATGACGCCGCTCAAATGATTGTTCAATATCGTATCGTCCGAATTCATCGTAATCCGCACCGCACAGAATCCATCCCAAATATCCGCCGTCGGCCTTATATCCTGGACAAGGATTCCCTGTACCGGGTTGAATCTGTCGCGAAGGTCGCTTACATTCGCCCATACGAAATTATCCTGTAACCCGCGCACGCGGTTTCTGTCAAGGCATTGGTTCTTTGCTTCGTTCGCGGCGACTATCAGTCTTTGCTGTGCCTCGGCCGCGATGTCCGCGATAAGTTCGTCGAATATCCGGCGCCCCTGCATCGCGCATCCAAAGTCGTTTTCGGAAACATCGGCCCGCCGCGCTGCAACGCCAAGGTTTCTGAACATCCTCATATCGCCGATTGCTTGCACTTCCGCTTCTATCATCGGCATGCGTTCAAGCACGCATACATGGGTTCTGTTATCGCCCCCCCATGCGTTCCGCGCATCGCGGCCCGCGGTCCATGAATCAAGCGCGCCCCATTGACCGCTTTCGGTCATCGCGCTTTCCGCAAACTGTATATCGAACCAATCGTTGCACGCCCGTATTTCCTTTACGGTAAGCATGCAAAGCCCGCGCGCCATGTCTTGCGAAAATCCGCCCGCCTGGGCTCCGGCAATTATCGGCCGGCCGTCGTTGTTGAATTCCCGGCGGCCCGTGTCGTCGTCCGCGCCGCGGACAAGGCATCTTGTGAAATCGTTTCCGCATTCCTGACGCACGCACGCGGTTGCGGCGGTCTGGCACGCGCGGCGCATATTCGCCTTGCCCGTTTCAGAAAACGCGTTCTGCAATTGCGACGAAAGGCGTGCGGAAAGGCGCGTCGATTCCGCCCCCGCGCCCCAGAAATGCGTCCATACCGCGGTCGCGCTTTCGCCCGCGGGGCGAAGGTCGCGGCAATGCTGATTCTCGGCAATCTGCGGTCTGCATATTCTTGCGATTTCATCGTTTACCGTGCCTGCGGCAAGGTTGACCAACCCGTCCCGGTTGCGCGCGCGGCCGTAACACGAAGCCATCGAACCGAACCCGCATGTATTCTTTACGCAATCTTCAATCGCCAATTCGCACGACGTCACCACTTCGGCGACCGCGGCGGCAAGCCATTCTATGCTTCGCGCCTGTACCCATGCGCGGCGGTTTATTTCACCCGTCATTACCGTATCAAATGCAAGGTTTGCCTCAAACTGGTCCGATGACCCAAATCTTGAATTAGGATTGGCAAGGCGGAAACAATGTTCGTTCGTTCCGATTTCAGACCCGCATTCCGCGCGAAGATACTGCATCACGTTCGCATCTTCCCAAAGCATGTTTTCGGCATAATTCCGCACCAATGTCGGCGGCACCACAAACCGGGCGCGCTCGGTCGCGATTCCGGCGTGGGTTCTTTCCGTTTCATCGCTGGCCAGGCCCGCGATATCCGCGACCTGTGGCAACAGGAATTGCCGTCCCAAACACTTGTGCGGTTCATTCCGGCACGCGCGGGTAAGGCATGCGTTCGCGACGGATTCGCAAACCCTCAAAGTATTGGCGGCCGCCCATTCGGCGCCGGCCCATATTTCGCGGCCGATTCCGGAAAGCTGATTGGGCCCAAGGCTTGCGTTAAACGCCAATTGAATATCGTGAAGGCCGGGCGTGAAATCGCGGCGGACCACCGTCCATTGGCCGTCGCACATCGCCATGTTTTCCGCGTCGACCGTCTGTGTTATCGGATTGCCGAAAAGTTCGGCGATGACGGTCGCGGGACAACGCGCAAGCTCATCCTGGCAAAACATGCGCCGTTGATTAAACCGGGCGATAGTGTCGCAGAGTTCGAAATGCTCCCCGCATACCATATCGCGGCGAAGACATGCGAAATACCGTTGGGTGCAGCGAAGCGCGTCCAATTGTTCCGGCGCGGGATTCGCGCACGTTCCGTCGAATACGGGAAGCGCCGGCACCACCGGTATAGGCGCCTGAATCTGCAGACCGGCGGTGGATATGCGCGACCTTGCAGACTGGACAGTGACGCCCGGCCTTACGCTTGACACCCTTGGCGCGGCATCGGCGGATATGACAAGCCCGATTGCAAAAAATGCAAAGACAAAAAATGGTTTGGAATATGAGCGCATATTATCCTCTCTTTATTTCAACTTATTTTATCATATTGGGGGAAATCAATCAAATGAATAATGACGGGTGAAAAGTGGTTGCGTTCGCGGCTTTGTCGCGACACAACAACTTTTCACTCTTCATTTTTCACTTTTCGTTAAGAATCTCTTTCAACGCACTCATGTCCCCCGGCAATTTAGCGCGGAATTTGCATGGCGCGCCGGTTATCGGATGCGTTAATTCCAATACTTCGGCATGAAGCATCTGACCGCGGTTTTCACGCAGAAATTCCAATAATTCCGGGTCCTTGACACTGCCCAGCCGCGCCCCGCCCCGCCCGTAAAGCGGGTCGCACAAAACGGGAAAACCATGCGCGGCAAGATGGACGCGAATCTGATGCGTGCGGCCGGTGTCCAAAGTGCACCGCAATTCCGAAATATTCGCGCGCGGCCAGACGTTTATAGCCTCGGCGCTTGTGTGCGCGGGCTTTCCGCCGGTTTTGACCATAGTCATTTTTTGGCGGTTGCGCGTCGACCGCCCTATGTTTCCGGAAATATCCGCGGAAAGCCAGTTCGGCACGCCCCAAATAAACGCGATATATTTCCGCACCAGATTGTGTTCGGAAAAAACCGTGACAAGCGCACGGTGCGCCGAATCCGTTTTTGCAAAAATCACAACGCCGGACGTGTCTTTGTCGATGCGGTGAACAACGCCGGGCCGCATGCCGTCCGCGCCGATGGACGACAGATTCGTATGCGCCAGAACGCTTTGCACCAATGTTCCGCTGTCGCGTCCCGCGCCCGGATACATTGCGATTCCGCGCGGCTTGTTGACAACGATGATGTCGTCGTCTTCGAATAAAATATCCAAGGATATTTTTTTCGAAGAAGGCATAGGACACAAGGCACAAGGCATATTTATTAAAACGGCAACTTCATATTTTTCACCAAGCTTTACCTTTTCGGAAAGCTTTGTTGCAGCGCCAGATTTCGTTATTTGAAATTTTTGGATTTCAGAACGAGAATATTCGGTCAATCTGGACGCGATAAATTTATCGACACGCAAACCCGCGTCCTGTTCTTCAACGATGAAAACAAATTCCTCACGCTTCACGCCTTACGCCTTACGGTTGTTATCGCAAATCACCCCAATCCGTCCTTTCGCATTTGTCCAATCGGATTGTGATGTTCCGTCCGCTGTGCTCCACTTCGCAAACGGCCATCCCGCGTGTGCGCGCCTGCGCCGCGTCGCGCCTTGCCTCGCGCCATGCAAGCTTTACGGTTTTCGGCGCATAAAGGCACGTGATGCGGCCGCGCGCGTCGGCGCCGCCGTCGATTGCGTAATGGCGCGACGGACTTACCCACATGCGCGCGGTCTCCGATTGGCCATAGCATGGAAATCCGTCAAGGAAATATATCTCCCACCCGATATTGCCGATGCTTCCATCGCGACCGAACGAAACCATAAATTCGGAAAGGCGCATCCCCGTCACCGCTTCCCAATCCGTGCTTGTCGAAAAAATCGACGGCGGTATGGACGGGCATACGCACGGCGGACATGTCGGCGCGGCTCGCGCCGAGACCAAGAGCATCGAGCACAGAACATAGAGCACAGATGCTTTCCAAAGACCTGTAAAATTGTTTTTGAATCTCAACATTTGTTCGTTCTCCTATCTATGTTCTATTATCTGTGTTCTATGTGCTATCTTACAAACTCTGCCCGGGCCGCTCTGGCATTTTCCGGAACGCCGGAAAGGGTGTGGGAAAATTTCGCAACCTCTCCAATATCCAGAACCGGCGCGGGCGGCATGATTCTTTGGGTAAATACAATTTCACCCGCATCGTCCCGCAGGACAAGCATGATGTCGGGAATTCCGTAAACCCTTCCGGACATATTCTTGACCCTTCCGGATATGACAATGCGCGCGCCGTCCGCGGCGGCAGTCCGCCGAAAGCCGGTCATTTCGACGACGATTGTTTCTTCTGTCTTATTTGCCGGGGCATACCTTGTCGTCATGGTAATCGCAATCACCGCCACCAAAAGCGCGAAAGCCGCCATCAAAAGCCACATAAGAATCCTGTTCCTTCCGCGCGCGCCGTCCGGCGCCCATACATGGCCGCACACGATGCATTCCGCGCGCCGTCCCTTTGGGATTTTCGCCGCGTATTCGATTTTGCAAAATGGGCATGTTATTTTCATTGGTGGTCCGTGTTGGCGGCTGGTGACTCGCCTTCGTGATTCGCATTTTATTACAATAAGCGATAATATCAAATTTTTATTTTACCACGAACCACCGGCACGGGCCACCAACCGCCAAATTATTCCAAATTCAACGCATCAAACCTTGCCGTGACGCGGCGTTCTATTTCGGCAAGCGCGCGCATATAATCCGCGACCGTCGCGTTGGCGTTGTTCGCAACCTGGGACAGGATGCGATGAGATTCCGTTCCCGGCTGTTCGCGGCCTATGGCGGTCCGCGCCATATTGGAAAGCGCGGGGATAAATATGTCGGAAAGCATGGCTTCACCCGTCGCGACATCCCAAAAATATTCGGGATTTCTTGCGTCTTCAACCCGGTCTTTTACGAAAAGCCGCGGCGTAGTGCTTCCCCCGTGTCCCACCGCGACAAGCATGGAGACAACGCGTCCGCCGGTCATGTCAATCGACCGGCCGACCGACAGCGTGGCGGGGCGACGCTCGTCAATTTGGACCGAAAATCCGGCAAGCTCCAAATCGCCCGCCCATAATTCGTTTGCATTAACCGTGCCGAACCGCGAAGTGCCGGATACCGTCATGCGGCCGACTTCCATGCTTCGTGAATCGGAACTCAGCACGCCCGAAACCGTTGATTCTCCGGATATGGTCACATTGCCGTCAAGTGTCGGTTTGCCTTCCATGACAAGGCGGCTTGCCGATGCGTTCGTAAAATTCACGAATTCGGCAAAGCGCGCGGATTCCGCGAACACCGACCGCGCGTTGACTATGTCGTGCCCGCCAAGGGCAAGCGGCGAATGCATCATCGCGCCGCCGTCTTCGTACACTATGCGGCGCAGGAATTCTTCGCCCGACCGTATGGCATCCGTGACTTCAAGAAGCGACCTGTCGGTAAACCGCGCGTTCCATACGTTCGCGCTTACGCGCCATGTTCCGAATGCGCCGTATGTTATGTTATCGTCGGCGAATCCCGCGCCGCCGCCGGCGATTGCCGCGATTTCGCGCGTCCTTATCGGCGCGATGCCTTCCGTGTCCATGATGACGACGCCCTGAAGAAACGACCGCCCGCCCCGGTCCGCGCTTTTAACGACGCGCATCTGGAACTGTTCCGACTTGTCAAGATTGGCGGTATCAAGCCCGTGTTCTTCCAAATCGGAAATCGATACGCGCACGACGTTCCGGCTTATGGTCGAGAAAAGCTCGTGCCTGTTCGCTTCCATATATCTTTCAAGCGCGGATTTGACTTTGCCAAGGTCGGCGGCGGCTTTTATATTTTCCGCGCGGCGGGTCCGCACGTCGGCCTGTCTTATTATAAATGGAAGCATGGCCGCCGCCACCGCCAGCGCAAGAAGAAGTTCGACAAGCGTCGCGCCGCGCTCGCTGCGAGAACGCGTTCGCACAGGCAAAAGCATAGATGCTTTTTTAATATCCGTAAAATATCTTTTTAATCTCAACATTTATCTGCGCTCTATTGTCTTTGCTCTATTTTTATTCCCTTGGCCTTAAAGCCTTCCAATTCCTGCTCATTATGTTTTCAAATCCTGTTGGCACGCCGCCTTTGACTGCGCCTCCTTGTGTAAGGACAAGGTCCGCAAATCTTGGCGCAGGTGTCCGCGGAAACGCCCAGTTGCCAAGCCTTAACGGCCCGTCGGTAAAGCTTGCCGAAAGTTCGTTGGAAATTGAAAGCCCAAAGCCGTCCGCAAACCGCAATTCTTCGGTGGATACAAACGGGGTCGCCAGAGAATGCACGCTTATGCCAAGGAATCCGGAAACCGTTCGGACGTTTGGAGACCTTACGGTCATGTTTCTTCCAACGTGAACCGCTTCGGCTATATTCACCCGGTCGGCGATTATATTCCCCTGAGCGGACCAGTTCAAGGCCCCGCCGCCGCCCGCGAATATGCCCGCATGTATATTACGAAAACCGATAATATCCCCCACAACGCGGACCGCCGCGAACGATACTCCGCCGCCGTCGACATTGGCGCCTTGGGGGAATACGGCTTCGTCCGCGGAAAATGCACCGCCGCCCGCAAACCATGCACCGACCATTTTGGAATCAAGAAGACCTGCGTTAACCGCGCCCGCATGGACTATGTCGTTGCGCGACATGGACAGGTCACGCTCCATGGTATTAAGCCTTTCGTCGCCGGTATCCACCCGGTGCATGAACGCGTATGAATCGTCTATCGGCATATTTACGGACACGCGGAACACAATATCATTTTCTTCCAATATGTCCGATTCTATGCTCCAGCCGCCGCTTGCGGAAAATGCGATTTGCGCGTCGCCCGCGACGGCGGCGTCCGCGCCAAGATGGTGCGCGATGCGGTGCATACGGATTCCGTCGAATTCGCCGGGGAACAGAATATACGCCTCTATGGTCGTGCCGCCCGCATGACTGAATTTTTCAATAAACGCGGCGTATGGAAAGATGGCCTGTTTTCCTTCGTCCGGCGCCCGTATCGCGACAAGGTCGCGTTCGGAAAGCTCAAAAATCGCATCGTCCTCCCAATCCATCTGGTTTGCGCGGATAAATCCCTTGGCGGCTTCCTTCCAATTATGAATGCGCCGCGCGGCGGCGACGTCGGCTATATCGCGGCTTACGTCAAGCACGCGGTTGTACGCAAAAGGCGCCATCGCCGCGACAAGCCCGATGGCAAGAAGCGTTTCAAGAAGACTTGCGCCGCGTTCGTCGCCGCAAGACGTAAGGCGGGGCGCGCTGTCTGTTCCGGTGAAAATCATTTTTATCAGGTTCATATACGCCTTAACAATTCTCCTCCCCTCTATCAAGTATGCATTGCATCTTGTCTATTCTTTGTTCAAGCCTTTGCCAAAACACAAACCGGCATATTATATTCTGCGCCAGCGAATTCTGCTCGTACCTTGCGTTCACTCCGGGAAGGCCGCCGATTATGCCTCTGCATGCGGTCATTATGTCTGATTCGTCCGACGGGCTTGCAAGCGCCGCGATGCCGTCGTTGTTTATCCCGGCCAAAAGCACGTCGGGCAACACGGAAACCCCCGCCGGCCGGATGTCGATGATTACCGGTCCCGACCCTCCTTCAAGCAGAACGTTCGAAGTCTGGTCGCGCAGGGTAAGCGCGGTCGCCGATACGATATTGGTTTCTATTCCGGATTTTTGATTAAAGGTAAGCTCGTCTTCATCCACGAACACGTCCTGGCCGCGCGTGGCGTTTATATATCCGCCGACCTCCACGCGTTCGGTGTTAAGCGTCACATTGCTTAATATCGCATCGCCGCGCACTTCCCATACGGTGGGGCCCATAAACCCCGTGCGTCCGGCCGCCATCGCAAAATTGTGCACGGATACGGATTCGCTTGTAAGATTACCCGGGTCGCCATATCTGGATACGGTCGGCGCAACCACGGAGCGGGCATTCATCGTGCCGCGCGATATGTTAAGCGCGTTCGAACCGTCCCTTGATTGAAAATGAGCGCGGCGTATGTTAAGTTCGGAAAATCTGTTTCTTTGGCGCCGGCCGTCTTCCGCCCCGGAAAGGATGAAATCGCCGGAAAGCACCGAACGGAAATTCCCTTCGCGTGCGGTTATGTCGCGCGCGGCGCGCACATCGCGGCCGCCCATGTTAAGGTTTACGTGCATCCGGTTGGCTTCGATATTTCGCGCGGTGGTGGAAAGAAGGTCCGAAAATTCATGCGAAAGCGGCACGCGGACGTATATGGCGCCGCTTGCCGGCCTGTATCCGAATTCCGTCATATCCTTGTCCCATCCGCCGGTCGCGCCGGAAAGCCTGTTGCCGTCCACATCCGCCGCCCAGAATCCGATGCGCAAAGCAAGTTCGGCCTTTTCTATCCCGGTCGCGCGCCCGCCCATAATACGAAGCCATGCGATGGTCTCGCTGTCGTTCCGCGTTGTAATCATGACGATGTTCTGTCCCAAGGGCGTCCGCGGCACAAACCCGATGGGAAGCCCGTACGGTTCCAAAGCGTCTTGGAAATCCCGTCCTTCGTATATCTGGACGCCGAATTGAAGCGAATCGTAATTATCCCGCCCGAACGCGCGCACGGCCGGCACCGCGGAATTAACCTGTTGCATGGCCGCGTTCATTTCCGCATCGAACCCCGAGCGCGCCATTTTCCGCACAAGCATGGGCATAAACGCGATGACAAGCGCAAGCGCAAGCAAGGCCTGTAACATGAAATTTCCGCTGCTTTGGTTTGTCGTTCTCTCCATGCCCGAATTCTAGTCGGTTAAAAAATTTATTGCAAACGGTTTTAGGACGGTTTATAATCACGGTGCGTTTAACGGATTTACCCCCATAAAACTTAAAACTGACCAACTGTATGCCCCCCGCATTAAACAAAAGTTTTCCATATGTATAAAAAAAATCAAATGTCGACCGGACTTATGATTCAACGGTGCCACCGCTGGCGCGAAAAACGCCGGCAATATCTTGACCAAGCGCGCAAGACTTCGGATGAAATCGAACGCGAAAGACTGTTGCAAATGGCGGAACATTACGGCCGCATAGTATCCGAAGAACAGACCAAAATCGACGGCGTCCGCGGAAACGGCAACGGAAAGGAAAACGGCACCAAAAGCCAGGAACCGGCAACGGAAGAAAAAGACGAAGACGAAGACGAAAGCTTTCCGGACTTTTTGACACAGCTTAATAAAAAATAAATCCAGCTTTGCCGGCTTTATCTTTAACCAACAACTTTCGCAATCGCCACCACCGCAGCGACCTCCGCCCGAAGAATTGTCGGCCCAAGGTTTATGCCAGTCGCGCCCGCTTTGTCCAGCGCATCAAATTCCGCGTCTGAAAATCCGCCCTCTGACCCTATCAAAACGATTGTGTCATTCCGGGGCGCGTGCAACGCAAGCCCGGAATCTGGAAAGGACCGGGGGCTCGCGGCCCGTTCGTCCGCAAAAACCAAGTCTTTTACCCCCTGCAGAAATTCTGTAAATTTTTGCGGCTCTGCCAATTCCGGCACGCTGTTTCTTCCGGATTGCTCCGCCGCCTCTATGACAATTTTTTTAATCCTTTCCCATTTCGGATGATGTTCATTTACAAAGGCAGTGATTACGGGCTGAAGCCTTTTTACGCCCATCTGGGTCGCCATGGAAAGCATTTCCTCCATCCGCGCCTGTTTTACCGGCGCGAACGCAAGCGTCAAATTGTTCGACGGGTCGGGCCGCCCAGTAGGACTGACAACTAACAACGAACAGCTGACAACTGAAAGCTCAGCCTTGAACTCTTTTCCATAATTGAACACCAAACATCTGTCCGTTCGCATAACACGGGTCAAATAATGCGCGATGTCCCTGGACACCGGGAAACTTCGCCCAACTTCCAAATTTTCATTTATATAAATCCTTGGTATATTTTTCATCTCTAGTTGTTAGCTGTTAGTTGTCAGTTGTCAGTTATTATGTTATAATACCACTATGGTTGCAAAGTTCAACATCTTATCTGTAAGCGGTAAAGGCAAGGGCCTTGGCATCTTTTCGTCCGACGCGTACAAGGGCGACAAACGGACGCACATGCGCCTTGTGTTCTGGAAATACCGTTATCTTTTCCTTGCCTGGTTTGCATCCATCGCCGCGTTCGGACTTTCCTTTGCAATCGAGCATATATGGCGGTACGGGTGGAGCCCGGCGACAATCACGTGGCTTCATGTTTATTTCGACCAGATTCTGCATACGTTCGGTCTGCGCATTTTTGCAGAGATTCCGGCATGGCTTGTCCGCGCGGTCCTTCGCCCCGATTTACCGGTTATTACGCCCTTGTTTGCAATAATCGCGTATCATTTGCTTACGATTCCGACGTTCCTTGGCGAATTTAATCCGCATGGCACGAACTGGTGGGCGGACGATTCTTCCCGCAAGGCGAACGAAAATGATGTAAAGGGCATGGGCCGCGACAAAAAGAACAAAGAAGGCCTGTTCGGCGGTTTTATAATCGTCCTTGGCAAATTCAAAAAGAAATTCCTTATGCTGGACGAAACATTGTCCGCGCTTTGCGTCGCGCCGCCGGGGTCCGGTAAATCCCGCGGCATAGTTATGCCGACCATATTCAAATGCGATAAGGTGTCCATGATTGTCAACGACCCCAAACCTGAATTGGACGCTTTGACAAGCGGGTACCGCGCGGGCATCGGTCCGGTGTTCATCATAAACTGGGCGGGTCAAGACGACCCGGAACGCGGCATATATTATCCGTCGTGGAATCCGTTGTCGCCCGAACACGTGCCGTTTGTTCAAGAAAAACGCGACCTTTATATAGACTCTATTTGCGCGACGCTTGTCGCGGACAAGGCGACGTCGTCCGCCGACCCGCACTGGGTCACTACGGGCCGCGCGGCGCTTACCGGATTCTTACAATTTATTGTGTCAAAGGTAGAGCGCGCAAAATGGAACGATTATTTCAAATCGCGCCTTGATTCCGGAACATTCGACCAGACCGACAGAGTCCTTCTTGACGAACGGTATGCGATGATGCGGGACCCGAACGCGGCGGCGGCGCGGCATATGCTTTCCACGGGCGCTTTGTCGGCCGCGAATTATGTTCCCGTCGGAACCTGGGCGAATATACCGGCCGCATGGGTTGGCAAAGAGGCGTCGCTTTCCATGGTTCTTGACTGGCTTACCACGAACCAGATAAGAATCGCCGAAGAATTGGAAGACAGGCGCAAACAAGGCGACCAGATGGTGATGATGGCCGACCCGATGAAGGATTTGTTCCACGACGCGGTCGAAGAGGCGCGCCAATACGGATACGCGCACCGGTCCATCCAAGAACTTACACAGCTTGCAAACACGCCGGACAAGGAACGCGGGTCGATTATGTCGACGGCATTGTCGGGGCTTAACATTTTCCGAAACGCGGCCGTCCGCAACCGCACGTCGCATTCCGATTTTCATTTTTCCGATTTGCGCGGAATCAAAAACAAAAAGACGGGAAAGTGGGAGCCGGTTACCGTTTACCTTTCCATAAACATGGTCGATGCGGAGGCATTGAATCCGATAAGCGCGATATTCATCGAACTTATGTCGGCGTTTCTTCTTACCAACAAGCCGGAAGATACGCATGCCGGTCAAAAACTGGGGCCGACGCCGGTCTTGTTCGTGCTGGACGAAATGCCGAAAATGCAAAAGATGCAGGCTGTGATTCAGGGGCCCGACCTTGGCCGCGGACAACAGGTTTCGTATCTTATAATCGGTCAGGATATTGCCCAAATCCGGGACAAATACGGTGCGGACGCCGCCGAAACCATAATATCGACAACAGCGGTGAAACTTGTGTTCCGTCAAAACAGTTACGACACTGCGGACAAGTTCAGCAGGATGATAGGATACCAGAAAAAGATTGAAGAAAAGACGGACGACAAAACCGGCGAAGTAAAAGACGACAAAAAAGAAGCGGCGCTGCTTTACAGTCCGATGGACATAATGAAACTTGATTCGGATAAACTTCTTGTGATTTTACAGGGCTATCCGCATCGCCCGATTGAGGCGGACGTCCCGTGGGTCTGGCCGGGCAAAGAAAAAGATTTGTTCAAACTTACCGATATTCCGCGCGCGGCGGCGTTGCCCGAATTTCTTGTCCCGTCGCACCACGCGACAATGGGGTACCCCGGCGTGCCGAAAGTATACGATTACGGGACGGGGGAGACAAGGGAAGTTAAAAACTAACAACTAACAGCTAACAACTGTTATTATGAAAACAAGACTTGCTAAATTTATTTCTGACTCTGGCGGCGCATCGCGGCGCGAGGCCGAGCGTCTTATCGAAAACGGTTCCGTTTCCGTAAACGGCAAACCGGTTACAACACCCGTCTTTTTTGTCGAACCGAATGACGTCGTCGCCATAAATAACGAACCCGTCCGCACACGAACCCGAACACAAATAATCGCATTCAACAAGCCGGCAAACACAATGACGACGCTGCGCGACCCCGACGGACGTAAAACAATTTACGACTGTCTGCCAAAAAATATGCGCGGTTTGAAATATGTCGGGCGGCTGGATTACAAAACGACGGGACTGCTGCTGCTTACCAACGACGGCGATATTGCAAGGCGCCTGACATTGCCGGAATCCAAAATCGTCCGCGTATACACCGCAAAGCTTCGACCCGACCCGGGGGCGGCAAAATCTCCGAACGGCGTCCGCCGTCTTCGTGAATTCTTATCGCCCCTTTCGGCGGACGATTCCGTGTTTGATTCGCTTCGCCGCGGCGCGACAATAGACGGCGTGAAATACGCACCCATGGAGATTGAATTGCTGTCGCGTTATCCATTGCTTGTAAAAATCAAATTGACCGAGGGCAAGAAAAACGAAATCCGCATCGCGTTTGATTATATTGGACTCCCTGTATCCAAGCTGAATCGGGAATCTTACGGCCCGATAGAACTTGGGAATCTGGAATCTGGAAAGTTCAGAGAATTGACCGGGAAAGAGTTAACACAACTGACAGCTAAAAGTTGTTAGTTAAAAAAACCGCCTTGCGGCGGATTTTTTTACATTCCTTCCAACAGGCTTCGCATACGGGTGACCGCATCATCGTCGCCAAGCGCCGTCCCAATCATAATCGCGGATTCAAGGTCGGCGCGCGCCGCAACAAAGTCATGCAGCAAGACATGCAGCGCGGCGGATTTTTCAAAATACGACATCGCCATGCGCGACATGTTTTCGCGTTCGTCATCCGTCGTCGCATCCTGTATCCTTTCGGATATAATCGTTATCGCGGCAAGATAATCGCGCGCCGCGGGCGACCAGGCCTGCAACCCCGTATATGCTTCGGCCCGGCCCGCCAAATCATCCGGGTTAATTATAAGACCGCTTGCCGCAATCGCCGCCGTATAATCCGCCGCCGCCGCCTGGAAATTCTTCATCCAAAGGTGCAATTGCGCGCGCCGGGACAGGATGTCGCGGTCGGACAGGATGTCGGTCCTGCGCGTCCTGTTTGATACAAGCGCAACGTCAAGGTCTTTTATCGCAGACGCAAAGACTTCGCGCCTTATGTTGACCATCGCGCGGTCGTAAAGCGCGACCGGATTCCCGTCGTCAAGTTCCAAAGCGCGGGTGAAATCGGCTTCGGCCCTGTCAAGGTCGCTTATCTGTAAAAATGCTTCCCCGCGATAAATGAACGCGAACGGGTCCGTCGCGTCCGCTTCAATTGATACGGAAAGGTCAAGGACCGCGCCCGCAATATTGCCTGCGAACAGTTTGTACCGCCCCGATTCAAGATATTCGCGCGCAAGCGCGGCGCGTTGTTCCACAGTCATTCCGGACATATCCATCATGGCGACGTGCACGGCGTCCGCGCCCGGGTTGAATATGTGATAACTGCGCCCCATGATATAGAACGTCGACGAAATAAAGAACAGAATTATGCCCAAGTATACATAATGGACAAGCTTGTTTCCAGACGGCGCGGGCATTGCGCGCGTGGCGGGTATGCGCGGCGCGGGCGCGATACGCAAAGAACCGGGTGCGGGCTTTTTGACCGCGACTCGTTCGACCGCCGTTTTTACCGGCTTTTTGGTTTTTTTCTGTGGCATTTGTCTCTCCCGTTTTCTCTTGATGATGATTCTAGAAAACTTATCGCCTGGGGGCAAGGAAAAAATGGTGTTGGCGGCTCGCGCTGGTGGCCGGCGTCACTTTAATTTATCCCCCGTTCTTGCATCGAATTTTTCCCGTCCAACGGCAATAACGTTGCCGGAGATTTTCGGCTCTGCCTGTCTTCTTATTTCCGCACGCCAGAACGCATCGCCCAAGCGGGTGTCAATCGCATACAGGAATCCGTTCGTGCCGACAACGTATGATACGCCCGCACGGACTATGAACGGCTTGCCCACGCCGATGTCGGCGCACCATATCCGAGCGCCCGTGTTAAAATCAAGTTTGCAGAAAGCGTTGCCAAGCCCGCCGGCATATATGAATCTGTCGTTTTCAATGACAACAGGCGCGACTATGTCAAGGATGCTTGACCCGCCGGTCATGGCGGACGTCCTGAATACATCCGCGACCCATTCGGGTTCTTTGGTGTTGCGGTTTACCTTTACGACTTCGCCGGTCGACAGTCCTGCGATTATATGGTCGCCCGCCACCATCGGCCGTCTTTCGCCCGCAACGCGGGCGCTTGTGGGAAGTCCGGAAAATACGCGTTCTGTATCCCGCCAGACGACATTGTTCGAATCCTGTCGATACGTATTGTCATATATGCCGGTCTCCCGTATATCGGCAAGCGCGGAATCCGGCACCGCCCGGTCCAAAAGATTGATTCCGCCGGCATGGAATATGGGATGCCGCGTTCCGGGCAAAACAGGGTCGGTTTTGGAACAGGCAGCCAAAAGCAAGAGCATAGAGCATAGAGCATAGAGCATAGATGCTTTTTTAATATCCGTAAAATATCTTTTTAATTTCAACACTTATCTGTGCCCTATGCTCTTTGTTCTACCTCAACATTTCCGCCTCTGCCACAACGCTTGGCGGGGCGCCGCGGTCGGACGTAATTCTGTCAAGCCATCTGCGGGCGGCGACATCTTCGCCGACAGAGAGATATTTTTTCGCAACCAAAAGCATGCCGGTGTAATAGAACGGCGACCGTTTGGTCTGTACGGGGGCAAGGAACTGCTCGAACTGACGTCCCGTCATGTGTTCCGCCCTCATCATGGCAAGCTTGACAAGCGCAAGGTCGCGAAAATCGCGCGTCCGGCCATTCCGGACAAGCTGTTCAAGTTTTGCCACTCCTGCGTCGCTGTCGCCCATTTGCAAATCTATCCTTGCGGCCGAAAACAATGCAAGGTCAGCCATACCGCCGCTTGAGCTTCTTGCCGCGCGGACAAGCGCTTCGCGGGCGGCAACCGGGTTGCCCGCGTCAAGCATCATTATGGCCGATTCGTATGCCGATGCGGATTGCCGCAAAGTTTTGGCATTTTGAGCCTTTGACAATTGAAGCGCGACAACAACCACGACCGCAAGCGCCGCAACCGCAACAAGAACGCGCAGGTATTTTCTTATGAAATCGTACATTTGCTGTGCCTGTACTTCCTCATTAACTTCGCGGTACAGCGCGTCTTCCGCATGGTCCGAAAGTGTTTTTTTCTGGGCCGGCACGGCGGTTTTGTTCTTTTTGAACTTTTCAAGCATGGATTTCATTGCTTGCTCCTTTTTTCTGACGCTAAATATACTATTATTTCCATCATATTTGCAATCGTTTTAATTTGCACTATAATTTAACCATGAAAGGAAACAAAGACAAGAAAAAAGACAACCAAAAAACGGCGACAGCGCTTCCGGCGGCTTACGGCATGCCGTCCGTCGCCCTGTCCGACGACGCCAACCTTGAAAGATACATAAGGTCGGTCCAGGCTTTCCCCCTGTTATCCGCCGAAGAAGAGCATGAATTCGCCGTCGCATGGCGCGATGCGCGCGACAAGTTCGCCGCGGAAAAACTGGTGTCAAGCCATCTTCGCATGGTGGTTTCCGTCGCCTATGATTTCAAGAATTACGGCATTCCGATATCGGAACTTATCGCTTCCGGAAATTTGGGCCTTATGCAGGCTTTATCAAAATTCGACCCGGACCGGGGGTTTCGGTTTTCGACCTATGCGATGTTTTGGATAAAGGCCGAGATTTACGATTTCGTCCTTAATAACTGGTCGATGGTGAAAATCGGAACATCCGCGAATCAAAAGCGCGTGTTCTTCAACCTTGCGCGGGCGAAACGCGCGCTTGGCATTATGGACAACAACCTGTCCGACGAACAGACGAAACAAATTGCGGAGTACCTGGAAGTCCCGGAACAAGACGTAACAAGGATGAGCCGCCGCATAAGCGCGCGCGACCTTTCGCTTAACCGCCCCGCATACAGCGACGAAAGCGAAGGGACGGACATCCTGTCCAATCTTGCGGACGATTCCGAATCCATCGAAGACAGGATTGAGCATTTGCAGTTTCGAAAATTCGGACACGAGCTTTTGCACAAACACCTTGCCTCGCTGCCGGAACGCGACCGCGAGATTCTTGTCGCGCGGCGTCTGTCCGACCCGGCGCTGACGCTTGAACAATTGTCGGAAAAATTGGGCATTTCGCGCGAACGCGTAAGACAGATTGAAGAACGCGCGTTTACAAAATTACAATCGTTAATCTTGGCCGACGCCAACAAGGCGTAAGGCATATATATTTTGTTCCTGCAAAAATTCTTGCCAGCCAACGCTATTGTGTTATAATTGGCCCATGAAAAAATTCTTACGCCTTATGCCTTATGCCTTATGCCTTTCAGCGCTTTGTGTGCAAAGCGCCGATGCGTTCACTTATAACCGCAACCGCGTCGGGCTTCGCCTTTCGGGGCATGCGACGGGCGGCGCGGGTATGCCGGAATATACGGTGTACGATTATCGCATAAGGGCCCAGGCCAATTACGCGGTATGGAACGGCTGGACGCTTGGCGCGGTATACTCTGTTGAACGGACCGGAGTCGACCGCGAATATTTCTATAACGACATATTTATCTTTACGGAAAGCCCGTACGGCCGCGTGGAATTGGGATGGACCGAATCCGTAGCGGCGAAACTTGGCGTGGGACTTCCCGATGTCGGGTCGCTTCGCGCGAACAGCACTCCGCTTTTCTATGACATGACCGGCGCCCGGAATGTCATCGCCAACCCGGTCGCAACCGGGACAAGATACGCGTTCCGCGCGACAACCGTGACCGTCCCGACAAGACCGGTACAGGTCGGAATGTCCGTATCGCCGTTCAATACGAATTTCGATTCGGCAACCGACATCGGCATAAGATACCGGATGCCGCACGGCCGGACGAAATATTCGGTATCAATTGGCGCTGGGTATATAGACCGCCCGAACAACCTGTCCGCGGATTCGTACGCGCCGAACGTCACGGCCGATTCCCGGTATCAATTGGCGCTGGGCACGAATATACAGCACAGAAGTTGGAACTTTGGCATAACCGCGCGCGGTATTTACGACAACAACCCGATAACCGCTCCGTCGGACGGCCTGCAGGGGGGCATCGGCGCGTCCTACGATTTCCTTAACTGGTCCGGGTCGCTTTCTTATATATTTTCCGCCGTCGGCATCTGGGACAACAATCCCGAACATCCGAATTCCTATCTTACCCATACGGGGCTTGCGTCATTGCGGTATAAAATAGACCAGTATTTCAGCGTCTTCACATCCGGCGGCGCGGTTATAAACGCCGGCGACTTTTCGCCATTTATAACGGCCGGCATCCGCGCAAGTTTTTAACAAGTGGAACATATAAAGAGGATTGACAATGAAACTGGTTGCCGCTTGTTTATGTGGAATTAACTGCCGATACGACGGCGCAAACAAATTAAATAACGAAATCCGAAATATGGTCGCTTGTGGGGAGGCTGTCCCAGTTTGTCCAGAGTTGATGGCTGGGCTTCCAACACCAAGAGAAGCTTGCGAGCGAGTGGGCGATAAAATTTTATCCGTAACCGGAAAAGATTACACTGAAGATTTTAACAATTGGGCAAATGAAACATTAAAGCTTGCAAAAAATATCGGAGCAACAGAATTTATAGGCAAGAACGGAAGCCCTTCGTGTGGCGTCGGCATGCAATATGATGGCACTTTCAGCGGCAAACAAATCCAAGGCGATGGGGTGGCCGCAGAATTATTAAGAAAGAATAATATAAAAGTCAGCAGTATTTAACTGCCTGCCACAGCAAATAATTTCTTTTATGGATAATTACAGGATGCTTAATATATTGGACAGGCACGAAACGGCCACCATTAAAAAACCCCGCGAATGCGGGATTTTTTATCTGTAACATTCAAGCGCCGCCGCATAGTTTTTAAGCGACAGCCATCCGAACCTGTAATCCGTCGCGTACACGGTAAGCATAAAGAAAGCAAAAGCGCCGATAACGACAAGGACGCGCGTCTTGTTGCCCTTCATGCAATATACGGCGATGTTGTACAAAAGGAACAGGACATATCCGTCGACAATCGCGCTTATGACCCAAAGCGATGTGCAATTGAACGCCAAAGAATTCATGACAAGGATGATTGGGTATATAAAGAACACGGATGCCAGCCCCTTGATACCGATTTCCCAATCGCGTTCGCCGCCGGTGATTTCGGATACAAGCATAAGCATCCCGCCAAGAACGAAGAGAAGCGCCACGGCAAGCACCGGCACGATGACAAGTTTGGAAAAGACAAGCTGCATAGTCAAATCCGCGCCACCGATATATTGTATGACAAGGACAAGAACACCGCCAAGCAAACCGTACATGAACGCCTTCATCATGGATTCGTCCATATTGCCGTCGGCGACAATTTTTGAAAAGAATTGTTTCGGGTTTGTGATTATCTGTACTATATGCGCGAACCACCCCGTCAAAAGGTGTCTGTATGAATTTCGTTTTGCCATTTTATTCTCCGTGCTGGTGACTTGTAGACCGTATTACGGAATACTTTGCTTTTGTTATTTTCTGTTATATAATAGTGGCGAAAATAACAAAACACAATTGAAAAATTACCCTGGCCCCGAACCACGGGCCACCAACACAAGTCACGACAATGAAACTTGCAATCGCCGGGCGCCCCAATACTGGAAAATCGACGCTGTTCAATCAATTGACGCACAGCCGCGACGCGCTTGTGCATGACCGGCCGGGGGTGACCCGCGACTGCGTCGCTGGAGAGTTGAGGGTCGAAAGCCTGGATTTTCCAATCGGACTTATAGATACGGCCGGCCTTGAGACCAGAACCGATGAAATTGGAAAAATATCCACCGACAAATCATTGGCGGCGATTAAAGACGCCGACGCGGTATTGTTTGTGGTCGACGGGCGCGCGGGGCTTCACCCGGCGGATTCCGATTGGGCGCGGATTGTAAAGAAAGCGAACCGGCCCGTTCTGCTTCTTGCCAATAAAACCGAAGGAAAACGGAACGCGGATATTTCTGAATTTTATAAACTGGGCTTTGGTGAACCGGTTCTAATCAGCGCGGAACATAAGCAAGGGTTGGATAGAATCATAGATTTTATCCAGAGTTTAGATAAAGATAATCCCAGTTCTAAACCCTCAACCCTAAACTCTTGCGACACGAATCGTGAAGCGCTTCGCGTCGCGATTATGGGCCAACCGAACGTCGGCAAATCCACATTGGTGAACAAGATACTTGGCGAAGAGCGGATGATTGTAAAGGACCAGCCGGGTATCACGCGCGACACTGTGCGGACGCGCGCGAAATTCCTTGGCCGCGATATAACGCTTGTCGATACGGCCGGCCTGCGGCGCAAGGCGAATGTGACGGACGATGTTGAAACGCTTGCCGCGCTTAAATCTTTGGATGCGATTTTCAAATCCGATGTTGTGATTCTAATCGTCGACGCGACAAAGAACATAGAAAACCAGGCGTTGGGAATCGCGGGACGGGTTTATGATGCGGGTAAAATCCTTGCCGTCGCGCTTAACAAATGGGATTTGGTGCCCGCAGAATCGCGCGATGAAAAATTATTGAAATTAAAAAAACAATTCGCAAATTCATTTCATCAGATTATAAAGCCCCTGATACTTCCAATCAGCGCCGAAAAGGGAACAGGCGTCCGCAATATGATGAAGCGCGCCTATGAATTATGGGAATCGTCGAACGAACCCGCCGCGACAAGCTTTATAAACCGCACGCTTGAAAAATTAATCGCCGCGCGGCAACCGCCGATGAGCCGCCTTAAAAGACCCATGAAGATAAAATTCGCGTCATTAACTGGCCGGCGCCCGATGCGGATAACAATAAATGTAGGCGGGGCAAGCGACATCCCGGAATCATACACGCGCTATTTGCGCAAGGGTATTGCGAAAGCGCTTGATTGGGAATCCTTGCCCGTTGTTGTGGAGTATTCAAAAACCGAGAATCCGTATGATTAAAAAATCCGCCGTTTGGCGGATTTTCTATTACCATCTGGGCGCATTTCGGCCTTGTTTGACAATCTGTCTTTCTTCCTCCCAAACCGAAAGCCCCGTGCGAAGGTCGGTCAGCACCAGTTGAAGATAGTATTCCACGCGTTCCTGGCTGCGCGTAAATGTTGTGCCGGGGACGTGCAGGTTGCGCTGTATCATCTTGCCGGACAACGACATGTTCGGCGCGACAAGGGTTCCGCGCGCGGCGATTGTCGCGGCGTCGAATTCGACATTGCCGCGCTGTGCGCGCATGGCGTCGGATGTCGTGTCTTCGCCGGTAAAGTTTGTCGCCATCTGGGCGCGGCCGCTGTTCACAAGGTCGGACCGGATTTTCCGCACCAATATATCGGTATCGAACCGCTGTTTGGTGTCGTTAATCATCGGCCCCATTGCGATAACCGGATTTTCAATCCGGCGGAAAGCGCCGGAATCCAACATCGATTTGACCATCATGTCGGCCGTATCCGTCCAGTCGCGGTGCTCTAATTCCATAACATGCGCCATACCCGCAACCGCACGCTGGTCGGTTGTGTCGATTACGCGCGTCCCGCCGCAACCGGCAAGAAGCACGGGGATAAGCAAAAGAAATGATTTGTTCATGTTTTATCCTTTTTGGTTAAGTTTTATTATCTTTGGTTTAATTTCATTGCTCGTTAATCTGATGTAAATCAAATCATTGCCAGTTCTTGATACCGGTATTTCTTTCAAGACTCTACCACCGGATTTGATTTCAATCAAGACTTCGTTATCATTTATGCCATGCGCTCTGAGCCCTGTGCCTTTATCAATGCGCATGACGTAAATCCGTTTGGGAAGGGTCGCCCATGTCCGTATTTCCGCGCTTGTCGCCGCGATGCTTACCGCCACCGCGGCAAGACCGCCAAGCGGCCCCGCATGCCGGTTCGCCGCGTTTTGCAGCGCAAGATTCGATATGATGGACGCAAGCGCGCGCAGGGCTTCGTTAACCTGATACTCCTTGTATTCTGTCAGAAACATCGCGTCTGTATTCGCGATTAATTCCGCACCGTCGATTCGCGCCGGGGCGGGAGAGAAGATTGCCTCGGACGTTGCAATCGACACCACGCGCGGGCCGCTTGGTAATATAATCGGCCAATCGATTCGCCGTTCGCGAAGCCTGGGCGCAAAGCCCGATTCAATAAATATCCATGTAGTATTTTCCGGCGCGCGGCCGCCGCGCGCGGCCGCGATGTCATTCTTTACAAACGTGTTGCCCGGCGCCATTCCGTCCGCGCGGGCAAGATACGTGCGCGCGGTTTCAAAGTCGTTCGGGTTCTGCGCGAAATTCAAAAAATAAATTCCGGCAAGGTAAGTAAGCGCCGGATTCATGATATCGCCGAACGATTCCCATTGTGCGTTTTCGCGGCGCATATTCGCGCCAAGGCCGTCCGTATCCCTTTCGCGCGAACGAAGCAGCGACGCGTATTCCTGTGACAGTCTTTGCTGTTTCGCATAAGATTGATTTATAATCACGCGCGCGTCGTCAAACCGGCGTTCTGCAAGCGCCGCCCAAACCTGGTAATATGATACGAACAGGTCGTCCATAAAATAAGGCTTGTAATCCGCCGCCATGTTGCCGGCCGCGATACGCGTGACGTTGCCGATTATGCCGGACGATTGCGCGTCCGCCATCCGCCGGTTTATTGATTCGAATTCCGTGTCCGCGTCGGCAAATTTGCCCTGTTGGAACAAAGCATTCCCGGCAAGCAGCGGGTCAAGATTCCGGTCGCCGACCCTTTGCTTTGCGAAGTTTCGCGATTCGAAATCATCCCGAACGCTGTCAAGCCGCCGCTCCATCGACTGGGCGCATGCGCACAGCAAAGGGATTAATAACAACGGAATAAGTTTTTTCACAACGGAACTATAAAACAAAAAGATTCAGGTGTAAAGAGAGTATGTTTCAGGATACTAAAATCCGCCTTTCGGCGGATTTTCAGTATCTTGCAAGCCTTAATTCTGTCATTTCGGCGTAATGGCGTTTCTTCATTATGTCGAGCTTTTGCATCCCGACAATCTCGCCAAACTGGGAACCGTGGACCCAATATTTGACCAGCACTTGTTCGGCCATTGGGTGTAACGCGGGGGCATTGGCGCCAAAAGTTGGATATACCAGTTTGGCCATTTTGTTGACAAGCTGCTTCGTCATCTTTTTACCCGCGTTCATTTCTTTCAATATTTTTGCGGCCCATTTTTCGGCAAAATCAAATTCCCATGTAACATCGCTGCCCGCTATGCTGGCTATCTTATGCTCATAGGCCAACCGATATGGTGTTTCGAATTTTATTGCAAATTTTGCCATTTTGGACTCCTTTATAATGTCGCTTTGATGTTTTCGACTTCATAACATTCCACGCGGTCGCCTTCTTTAAGGTCGTTGTACTTGTCGAACGACATGCCGAATTCATTGCCGACGCCGACTTCTTTCACTTCGTTCTTTTCGCGTTTCAAAAGTCCGATTTTGCCGTCGTAAATAACAACGTTGTCGCGAAGAAGGCGTACGTTCGCGTCGCGTTTTATCACGCCTTCGCTTACGCGGCATCCGGCGACGCGCACACCCTTGCCCACTGTGAACAATGCGATGACATCGGCGTATCCGATAAAGTTTTCGCGGCGTTCCGGCGCAAGTTTGCCGGTAAGGATTTCTTTCAATTCATCCGTAATGCGATACACGATGGAATGGTACCGTATGTCCACGCCCAATGATTTGGCAAGTTCGCGCACGGCAGAATCCGCGCGCACATTGAACGCGACGATGATTGCGTTCGACGCCGCGGCAAGGCGCACGTCGCCTTCGGTAATTTGTCCGACGCCCGCGGCGACAAGGTCAATTTCGGCCTTTTCCGAATGCACACCCGACAGCATGTCGCGAATGGCTTCGGCGGAACCCTGAACATCCGCGCGAAGCACGACGGGCAATGCAAGTTTTTTTGTTTCGTCGCGCTTTGCGAACATTTCTTCAAGGCTGGAACGCTTTGCGGTATTTGCGGCGACTTGTCTTTTATGCTGTCTGTATTCCACGACTTCGCGCGCCTGCGCTTCGGTTTCAAGGCCGCGCAATTCGTCGCCCGCGTGCGGCACCGATTCAAGGCCAAGGATGATGACAGGCTGCGACGGCCCGACGGATTTCACCCGAACGCCTTCGGAATTGATAAGGCCGCGCACGCGCCCCCATGTTTCGCCCACAACGAACACATCGCCGACGGAGAGCGTTCCCTGTTGCATAAGGATGGTCGCGGTCGGTCCCAACCCCTTTTCCATTTTGGCTTCGACCACCGACGCCACTGCGGGCATATCCGGGTCGGCCTTCAAATCCATTAATTCGGCTTGCAATAAAATCGCGTCTTCAAGTTTATCAAGGTTGATTTTTTTCGTCGCGGATATTTCGACCGATTGAATATCGCCGCCCATTTGTTCAACCTGAACCTCGTGGCGCAACAGGTCGGTGCGGACTTTCTGCGCGTCCGCTTCGCCAAGGTCGATTTTGTTTATCGCAACGATAAACGGGACCTTTGCCGCGCGTATATGGCTTATCGCTTCGACTGTCTGCGGCATTATGGAATCGTTCGCCGCAACGACAAGGACGACTATGTCCGCCATATTCGCGCCGCGCGAACGCATCGCGGAAAATGTTTCGTGACCGGGAGTGTCAAGGAAAGTGATAATTTTTCCGGACGCGGATTTTTCTTCGTACGCCGCGATATGCTGTGTTATTCCGCCGGCTTCGCCCGATACCACGTTCGCATTGCGGAACGCGTCAAGAAGCGAAGTCTTTCCATGGTCGACGTGACCCACGACGGTGACGACCGGCGCGCGCGGTTTCAAATTTGCGGCATCCGGCGCGCGTTCCAACAATTCGGAATGGGGCACGGTCACAACGCGCTTTACGGTCGCGCCGAATTCATGCGCGACAAGTTCGGCGGTATCGGCGTCAAGCGATTGGTTCTGCGACGCCATCATTCCCATTTCCATAAGCTTTTTGATAACCGCGCCGACTTTTTCGGCCATGGCGGCGGATAAATCTTTCACAGTAATCGAATCGCCGACCACGACTTCGCGCGATACTTTTACGGGCGCGGCGAACGCCTGCCTTGCCTTGTCGCGGAATCTTTTAAGGGACGCTTCGGACCGTCTGTGCGCGGCACGGACGCCGATTTCGTCGTCTTCGCCGTCGCCGCCGGCCATAACGATATCGCGGATGGAAATCTTGCCTTTGGAGAAATCTTTTTTAACCGGGGCCTTTTTATGCTTGCCGGGTCTGCGGCGGTCTTCTTCGTCATCACCGCCGGCTGTGCGGTTGGCGAACGCAAGGCGTCCGACCGGCTGGCTTCTGGCCGCTGACTCCTGATTCTTATCGTCTTCTTCGACGGACACTTTCGCGCTTAATTTTTCTTTTACCGCGGCGTATTCTTCTTCTTCGCGTTGTATTTCCGCATCGCGGCGTGCGCGAAGGGCCTCCTCTTCGGCTTGCTGTTTTTGCCGCTGGGCTTCGCGTTCTTTCGCGGCCGACAACACGGCGCGGAGTTTTTCATCCGCGGCATTCTTCACGACCGGGGATTTCGGCTCTTCCCGCAGGGTTCGCGTACCAGGAATTTCAATTTTGCGCCGCCGCTCCACGGATATGACCGCACCCTTTGCAGACTGCACGGCGCCCGTATCGACAGATTTTTTAAGTGTCAGTGTTGCCATTTCTACTCACTTCGTTCGTTGTGACTGGTGGCTTGTGCTGGTGATTCGTGGCATATACCAGCCACCAGCACAAGCCGCCAACACGAATTATTCCTGTTCTTCCTCTTCCTTCTCGTCCCCTATTCCATACGCCTGTTCACGGGCTTTCATGACGATGCGGCCGGCAAGGCGTTCGGACATATTGTCTTCGCCAAGGATTTCGACAAGTTCGTCGGACGCCAAATCCGCCAAGTCTTCAAGACTGCGTATACCTGCGCGGCCAAGCGCCAAGATTGTCGGCCGCTTTACAAAATCGAACAGCAAAAGGTCTTCGTTCATGCCAAGCTGTTTGCCGGTGTCGCGATATTCCTGTTCCTGTTTTTCGATATGCGCTTTTGCGCGGCCCTGTAATTCCGTGGCAAGATCGGCGTCAAAACCTTCGATGGTCGAGAGTTCGGAAAGGTCCACATAAGCGATTTCTTCAATAGTGCGGAAACCTTCGGTGATAAGAAGATGCGCAATCATTTCGTCGACGTCCAATCCCTTGGTGAACAGTTCGGTTTTTTCTTTGAATTCCTTCGCGCGTTTTTCCATTTCTTCCATTTCGTTCATGACGTCGATATTCCATCCCGTCAATTGGGACGCAAGGCGCACGTTCTGTCCGCGGCGGCCGATGGCAAGCGATTGCTGGTCTTCCGCGACGACAAGCGCGGCGGTGCGGGTGTCTTCGTCGACGATAATCTTTTGAACCTTTGCCGGCTGGATGGCATTGACGATGAATACGGCCGGGTCTTCGGAATAAAGGATGACGTCGATTTTTTCACCGTGGCATTCGTTGATGACCGGCTGGATGCGGGTTCCCTTCATACCGACGGTCATTCCGACGGCGTCTATGGACGGGTCGTCGGTGGTGACGGCGATTTTGGCGTGGCTTCCCGGCGCGCGCGCGACGGATTTAATCCGGATGATGCCTTCGTATATTTCCGGCACTTCCTGCATAAACAGTTTTTCCATGAACATCGGATGAGTGCGCGTCAAAAAGATTTGGGGGCCCGAATTGGAACGCGCGACATCCATGACAAGCGCGCGAACGCGGTCGCCCGGTTGCAGTTTTTCGCCCGGGATAAGTTCGGTTGACTTGATGTATCCTTCGGTGCGGTTGTTGATGTCGACGAACACGTTTCCGAATTCGATGCGCTTTACGACGCCGTTTACAATGTCGCCGATATTGTCTTTGAATTCTTCAAACTGGCGGCCTTTTTCGGCATCGCGGACGCGCGCGGTCATGATTTGCTTCGCGGTCTGGAACGCCATGCGCCCGAATTCCGGTTCGGGCAACGGGTCTTCGACAACATCGCCGATTTTCGGGTCTTTTGCGTATTTTTTCGCCTTGGCGACGGTTATCATGGTGTCGCTGTTGAACGGGATTGGTTCGCCAAGTTCGTCTTCGCCAAGGTTGTCCGGGTCGACGACGTCGAACAGGCGCTTTACGTTAATGGCGCCGTTCCGCCGGTCGATATGCGCGGCGATATTGAATTCGGTACCGTATTTTTGTCCGGCGATTTTGGCGATTGCCGCCTCTAATGATTCCATGACGATTTCACGGTCTATGATTTTTTCGGCCGCCAATGATTCGACGGCAAGCAACAGGTCCTGTCTTGGCATTGATTCGAATGACACGTTCGCACTCCTTGTTAGTCGTTTCGTGGTCGGTGGTTCGCGCCGATGGCTTGTGACGTGAATTTATGGATGTTATTGCCCAAAAATCCAAAACACGAATCACCAACCGCCAACACCAACCACCATCTTACTTAAAAGAGCGGGCTCTTTTACGAACCCGCTCTCTAATTAATTTATTAAAGAACACGGGGATTATTAACTACGAATCGGGGAAATGCAAGGAAAATCGTGATTCGTGTTCGTGTTGGCGGCCGGTGGTTCGGATTTATAAAAATAATTTGATATTATTCTCCATTGTACTAGAATACGACCTCGGACACGAACCACCGGCACGGGCCACCAACCACGAATGAGAACCCTATCGAACTATTTCACAAAACAGCTTGTTGCATTTTTTATAATGCTGCTGCTTGTCTTGGCCGGACTTGCCTGGATGATGCAGATACTTTCGATGCTGCGCTTTCTTATTCAATACGGGATAAGTCTTGTCGGATTTCTTGGGCTTACGGCCATGATGCTTCCCCTGATTCTTTCCATTATAATTCCGTTTTCCACATTTATCGCGATTATGTTCGTGTATGTGCGGCTTATATCGGGTCGCGAAATCACGGTTGCGGCGGCGGCGGGTCTTTCCCCCCTGCAGGTTGCGCGACCCGCGCTTGTGTTTGCGGGGCTCATCGTCGCGCTTCATTTCGCAATGAATATGTTTGTCGTGCCGGCGACCCAGGCAAAGTTTTACGACACCCAATGGAACATGCGGTTCGGCCTTGCGCACCTGAAATTGCAAGAGGCGACATTCACGCAGATGTCGCGCGGGCTTGTGGTCTTTGTTGAAAAGGTCGCCGGAACGTATTTGTCGCGATTGATGCTTTTCGACAACCGCGACACAAAAAACCAGATGATAATATCGGCCGACAGCGGAAAACTTATCCATACCGACCGCGGGCTTTCAATCGCGATGGAAAGGGGAAGCGTACAGTTCAGGGATGAAAACTTCGCCGTCGGCACCTTTGATTCAATGGATATGGATTTGAACCTTGCGGACAGGGACCCCGGAAATATATTCCGTGTGCGGCGTTTGTCTTCGCTGGATCTGATTCGCGAAGCGCAAAGGCTTGACACGTTCCGCCCAAGGGACCAGCGGCGCATTTTATCCGAAATGTCGACAAGGTTTTTGGGCCCGCTTATGAGTATTGTGCTTGCCCTTATCGCCCTTGCCGCGCTGCTTAAATCCTCTCTCCTTCGCCGCGCCGGGTTCAATATGGCGGCGCCGATGGCGACGCTTGGGATGTCTCTTGCGATGGCGGCTTTTATGGTGCTTGGCGATTTGGCGATTGGGCTTTGGGGCTTTTTCGGAATCCTTGCGGGACAGGTCTTGGCCATAACCGTTTTGTTTTTCATACTTGCGGGCGTAAGACCGCGAATTAACAATTAACAGCTAACGACTAACAACTGAATATGCAAAATTATTCCTTTCATTTTTTTCGCACCGCACTGGTTATTAGTTGTTCGTTGTTGGTTGTTAGTTCAACGTACGCCCTTTCCGTCGACCTTGAATCCGCGCGGACGATTACCGCGGAAAGAATAGAATTTGACCGACGGTCCCAGGCGATACGAACCGTCGGACAAGCAGAGATGGAAACCGCCGACGGCCAGCGCATGACATGGTCCGACGCGCATATGGAGCAACGGGGCGCGCTTGCCGGCGGCGACAATGTACAGGTATGGCTTGGCAGGCGGACATTCTTTTCCGCCGAAAGGGCCGACCGGACCGACAATATAACAACCGCGGCCCGCGTCACGTACACGGCATGCGAAGATTGCGACGACGGCATAAATGCATGGGAGGTCACGGCGTCACGCATGCGGCATGATACCGACACCCGCGTCATGCAGTTTTACAACGCGGTCTTCTGGGCGTATAATATTCCGATATTCTGGTCGCCTTATCTGGCTTATCCGGACCCTACGGTCCGAAGGCGGTCCGGTCTGCTTATACCGTACATGAACACGACGACCGGCATGGGGACCCAGATTAATTTCCCGGTCTACATCGCGCTTTCCGATATGCATGATTTCACCTTTACGCCCGCGCACCTGACGGGCGAAAACCCGCTTTGGCAAATAGAGCACCGCCTTAACGCCGAACGGTCACAGTTCCGGACAACAGGGTCGTACACGCGCAACAGGGCGGGGAACAACAGATGGCACGTCTTCAACAACGATGTGATTGAACTTGGCGACCATGCGCGCGCGACGATATTCCTGCAACGCACGTCCGACAAGACATATTTGCAACGATACGGATTCTATGACGCACAGCCGTTCCTTGATTCCGGCGGGCGCGTGGAGGTTTTTGCGGATTCGGGATACGTCCGCGCAAGCGCGCATACGTTCCAAGAACTCCGCGTTAATCCGAACAGGCGCACCATTTCCCAATCCGGCGACATTCTTCCGAACATTCACGGCGTTTTCCAAACGGCGCCGCTGTATGCCGACACTTACGCCTTTTTCACGGGCGATATGATTGGGATTTACAATTCCCAAAACGCCGACAGGATGCAGCGCATACTTGGCTCTGTCGGCGTTGCCTCTCCGTGGATAATACGGGGGGGACAGCGTATTACCCTGTCGGCCCAGGCCCGGTATGATATTTATTATTTTGATAACGCCGATATGACAAGGTTCGAAGGCGACCCCAACTTTACCGGAACCAAAACACGGTTTTTACCATCGGGATATATCGAATGGGCGCTTCCGCTTATAAACAACAGTTCTGAAAACTGGACGCATGTGTTAAAGCCGCGCGCCCGGTTTACAATGATGCGCGTGCTTGATTCGCCCGCGTTTACGGACATAGATTCGGCCGGTTCGGTCTTGTCGGACGCGACTTTGTTTTCCAACAACCGCTTTGCCGGATACGACCTTTGGGTCAACAGCAATTATGCGGATTACGGTATTGACTGGTCGGCTTTTTCTGCGAACGGAATATCCGTATCCGGTTTTGCGGGACAGACCTATGACTTTTCCGAAACAGCCGGTCTGGACCCGAATTCCGGGTTTCACGCGGGCCGGTCCGATTTTGTTGGACGTCTTTCGCTTGAATACAAAAACTGGTTCGCCATAAACAACCGCGCGCGGTTTTACCGCGACAGTTTCGCATTGCGCCACATAGAATCCATGGCGCGGTTCGGCAAAACCGATTTTATCGAAGCCGGGTATATAATGGCGGTACAGTTAAGCGACCCGTTCACGGAAGAAAGCCGCCAGAATGAAATCGCGGGCGGGTTTGGCACGGGACTTACCGAACGGTGGAGGCTTCGCGCGCGCACGACGTACAATATCACGGACGAACGCATACAAAGGCAACAGGCCGGGCTTTATTACGAACATCCGTGTTATATGCTTGGGCTTGAATACGCGCGCGACGGCGCAATCCGGCGCGGCTTTGGCGTGGACGAAAACTATGTCGGAACCACGACCATCAAACTTGTCTTCAGCTTGAGATTGGTGGAAGGAAGAAGATAGCGCGCTTTGCGCGCAGAGCACAGATAACAGATAACAACAATGGAGACCCAACAAATGCCGATATTAAAGAATAAAATTTCCAAACGCATACATTTTTGCTCTTTGGTCTGTGCTCTGTGCTCTATTTGCGGCTTTACCGCAAACGCCGCCACCATCGCCGCAAGCATTAACGGCAACCCGATAACGGACCGCGACATTACAGCGCGCGCGCGCATCATGAATATGAAGGGACAGGTATCGACGGACAACCGCATCCGCGCGCTTTCAGAAATCATAGACGACCATATAAAACTTCACCACGCGGCGCAGATACAAATAAACCCTTCGGATGCGGACGTCCGGCGCGAATTGGATTCATTGCGCGCACGGGGCCTGCCCATTGACACGCTTGACCCTGTCGGCGCGGAAATGCTTCGCGCATCAACCCGCGCGCATATCGCGTGGCAGATGGTAATCGGCCGCACGATAATGCCGACGGTAAGCATAACGGACGCGGACGTGCGGGACGAACTTGCCCTTCTTTCCCGCACGCGCGGCCTGCCCGTTGATACGACGCTTATCCGCCTTGTGGATATTCCGGAAGATATTGCGGCGAAATTGACAACGCCGAAGGATTGCGACGACGCGATGAGTCAGGCGCGAAACCTTGGCGGCGTGCCGGTCCGGATAACGGTTCCGGAATTCGAACTTGCCGAAGATATAAGGGCGCGGATTGCGGGGCTTGCCGAACTTACTTGGTCCCCGCGCGGAGAAGACCGGTCCGTTTTGATTGTCTGTTCGCGGACGCAGATGGCGGAATTCGAAAACCTTGACGAAGTCGTGCGCCAGAATGTGACGTTCAAGCGGTCGCTGTTCCTTGCCGACCAACAGCTTAAACAATTGCGCCGCCGCGCGGTCATAGTGATAAATAACCCAAGTTACAGGGGAGCGTTGGACTAGCAACCGACAACCGCGGTGTTCGCCAGGCGAACCGTTATCCATTTCCGTAACCCCGGTTGTTAGCTGTCAGTTGTCAGTTTTTATGAGCAATAAACCCATCCTCTTCAATATGCCCCCTTCCGAATTGGAACAATTCGTCGTCGGTCTTGGACAGCCGAGATTCAGGGCGAAGCAAGTACAAGAATGGCTGTACCGCGGCGCGCCCGATTTTTCGGTCATGAAGAATCTGCCGGAGAGCCTTCGCCGCGACCTTGGCCGCGCGGCGCAAACCCTGCCCTGCACGATAGAGCAGAAATTAGAATCCCTGGACAGGCAGACAACAAAATTCTTATTGCGAACCACCGACACAAATCAACAGCACGATATTATAGAAACCGTCCTTATGCGCACAAGTTACGGGAACAGCGTATGCGTATCGTCACAGGCCGGTTGTGCCATGGGCTGTAAATTCTGCGCATCGACGCTTCTTGGATTAAAAAGAAATTTAACCGCCAATGAAATGCTGGCACAGGTTTTGGCGGCGCAATGGGAGCTTCGCACACGCCTTGCGCCCCACGACGCACACAAAGTCCGCGCGAACGGCGACCCAAATAATAACGACGTGTCGCATATCGTTGTGATGGGCACGGGCGAGCCGTTGCAGAACACTGAAAACCTTCGCGGATTTCTTGGAACCGCGAATGCCAAACTTGGCATTTCATGGCGGCGGATGACTGTATCGACATGCGGCATTGTTCCGGGTATCAACGAATTGACCGAATGGGCCAGACCGGTGAACCTTGCGATTTCCCTGCACGCGCCGAACGACGAATTGCGCGGCGAATTAATGCCCATAAACAAACGTTATCCGATTGCGGACGTCCTTGACGCCGCTTTCGCGCACAGCGAAAGAACCGGCCGCCAATTGATGATTGAATATATACTTTTGGATTTTCCCACCCCAAATCGGGGGACGGGTGGGGGAAATTATGCCCCCGAACACGCCGAACAATTGTCCGCGCTGTTAAAAGACAAAAGCGTAATGGTGAATTTAATCCCCTGGAACGCGGTCGCGGAACGCGGCGACTTGTCTGCGCCATCGAACAACGCGGTGCATCGGTTCCAAGATATATTGAAAGAAAACGGCATCCATACGCGCATCCGGCGCGAACGCGGCGCGGACATCGGAAGCGCTTGCGGACAGCTGCGCCTGAATCCTCAACCCCTTTGATTCGAAGGGATACGCGCCAAATCGGTTAAATCCACCGGCTTGTACCCCGGTCCTTTGGCAAGCTTTCCCTTATCCCGGGTCATGGTTTTTGACATATTGCTTTCGTGAACCCTGCCGAACGCTTCGTCCATGTCAAAACCGTATTCCGCCGCCATTCCATAGGTTACGTATAAAATATCGGCAAGCGCGTCCAGAATCCCGACACAGTCATCATTCGCCACGGCTTTCTTTAATTCGCCAAGTTCTTCTTCAATAAACCCGACTCTGAACGCCGCCTGATTTTCCGGCAATTTGCCAAGGTCAAGAAAACGGTCGTATTTTTTATGAAATTCGCAGACTTTTGAGTAATTGGTCATAGCGTCGCCTTACAGTTCGTATTCCCAACCCGGTTGCCATTTGAATTTCTTTGCGACAATTTCTTTCATAGGCTGGCCAAGGATAAAATGGTCAAGCGCGTATTGAGTGGCGCGATGCCCGACAACCAAAACCGTCTTGCCGTCATAATTGGTCTTTAATTCGTCCAGAAATTCTTTCATACGCTTGTTGGTGTCGGTATAGCTTTCGCCGTTTGGAAACGGGACGTCTATCCTTTCCGCCTTTTGACCGTTGACCGCGTCCGCGGGACCTTGCGTCAAATCGCCGTAATTGCATTCGCGCAAACGCGCGTCGCGGAAAATCGGAATATCCCGTCCGGCAAAACCGATTTCGGCGGACAGATACGCGCGCTGCAGGTCCGAACAAAATATGGCGTCAAGATGCTTGCCGACGAAACGTTCGCCAAGTTCTTCGGATTGTTTGTACCCAAGCGGCAACGACAGCCGGACATCGTTCCATCCCGATGATTTTTCCGCTTCGTTGTCCCAAGTCGTCGAATGCGCTTCGAATATGATTTTTACCGTCATTTTCAGCCCCCAATCGTTTCATACGGCCAATCTACCACGCCGCCCATGTCGTATACGTTTTTATACCCAAGCCCGGCAAGTTTTTCGCCCGCAACCTGACTTCTGCGGCCAAGGCGGCAATATACGAAAATAGGTTTGCTTTTGTCCGCCGGCAAATCCTTTGCGCGCGCGTGTATTTCGTCATGAGGGATTAAAAGCGCGCCGTTAATGCGCCGTTCCTTGAATTCTTCTTCGGTGCGCACGTCAAGAAGCACGAATTCCTTCGGCCCGTTCATCATTTTCCGCGCCATTGTCGGCGGGATTTTCTGCGCGCCCGCCGCTGTCTCAAGCTGGGCCGAAGTCATCATCCCGTACCAGCCAAGCGCCGCGACAACAGGCAGTAAAAAGGCAAACATTATTACATATCGTTTCATGCCGAAAAGCATAGCAGCGCCCATCCGGGTTTTCAAGGAAAAGTTGGATAGCGCGGCCGCCGCCGTCAAAACGCGATATTATAATTTAACTTTGCATGCCCCGGCGCCGCCTCTATCCTGATATTCTCGTAACGGTCGACAAGAATCCAGGTGAATAACGCGCTCACTCCCGCGGCTGCGATTACATCGTGCCAATAATGCGCCCTTTGGTCAACACGGGACCAAGCCACAGCGCCCGCCATTGCATAGGGAAACAACGCCTGTTTCCATCCGTATCTCTTATGAACAAACATCGCGCTGGACCACGCGGCGGCGGCGTGCCCGCTTGGGAACGACATATTGTCGCCATAGTCCGGTCTTCGTGCCTGAACGGTTTCTTTCAAGCCCTGCGTTGCCAGTTGCGCAGATACCAAAGACCCGGTAAATTGCAAAGTTCCCGCCCAATCTTTTTCCATCGCGGACATACCATAAGCATAAAATATGGAAGCAGACATCCACATATCGCCTATTGCCGCTCTATTTCTGAATGGGCCTGCCAATAATTGTGTGGGCACAGTTAAAACTGTGCCTAATATGATTGCGACTTTCATTGTTATTTTCTTCCCTTTTAGGTTTTTATTTCTGTTTTTGGGAGACAAAAAAGCCGCCAAGGAATGGCGGTCAGGAAGTTGATTAATCATATTGAATGAAATGACTTCGTTGCCTTCGGGTTTCCCCTGTTTTATAGCAAACGACTTCCCGACCACAAGGCCAGGATATAACGGTGCAGTAAAAACACCATTACATCAGATAACAATGCAAATAACTGCACCGCATTCAATAAGGACTAATCACAGTCCTGAACCAATGTCTCCACAGGTTCAGGTTTCATTATATAAAATGGATATTGAAAAGTAAACTTATAAAATTGTTTTTCCAAACTCTGTGGTTTTTCTTAAAACCTTTCCGGAATTCGAATTCCAATGCGCTTTTTGCCGCCCCCGCAAGGGTGCGCAAAAAATACCACCCATGAAAGAGTGGTATTATTTTCGTTCTTTCTATGTATTCCTAGAAAGTATAACGCGCTCCGAACAATACGGAAAGGTCATTGCTTTTGAATTTGCCTTCAGCGTCCACGGCAGTAACGCTCCAATTGCGGTTAGCCATCAGATAACGAACGCCCAAATCAGCGGCGATATTGTTGGTTACGGAATATGCCACACCGACAGACCCGCCGTATACCAATCCGTTGGCTTTAAGATCCACCCCGCCTTCAATAAATTCTTTACCACTGGCAAAACCATATCCCAGGCTAAGCCCTATATACGGGTTGAACCCGACCCAATTGTTTCCACCGAAATCCACATACGCATTCGCCAGAATTCTATTATCGGTAATTGTGCGTTTATCGTCGTAACCCTTGTATACTTTTCCGCTGTTCCGGGTATAGGAATATTCAAGTTCCGCGCGCACACCGACCATATCATGCACGCCGAATGATACACCGCCAGCAATCGCGCCGACAAAACCGCCGATGCGTTCTAAATCCTCTGTTATGACTACCGGCTTTGTCACGTTATATTCGCTGTTAAGACTGTTATATCCAAGTTTCAGCGATGTATAAGGACGTATATCCACTGCACTGGCTGAATTAGCAATCAGCAATGCACCCAATGATGTAAGCATTATTTTTTCATATTTTTTCCTTTTGTTTATATAGGCCGAAAATACACGTCACCAGACGTATCTTTCAATGCAATTCTACCCCCCCCAGGAAAAGTCAAGGGATTAAAGCGATATTTCTCTAAATCGTGAATTTTTCCGCAAATCTTTTTCAGATAATAAAAGGCGCGGATTAAAAACGCCCAACTGTCAAGAATGTGTCCATCCAGTCATTCTCTCTCCGAATTTTATGGTGGACGATGACGGGCTCGAACCGCCGACCTACTCGGTGTAAGCGAGACGCTCTACCAACTGAGCTAATCGTCCAAACCTTACTGCGGAAGCGGCATACCGGCCGTGGCTTCCGACATAACCTTGTCAATTGTCGCGTCGGCTTTCGCTTTCGCGTCATTAAACGCGGCGGATATGATTGCCGTCATGCTTTCAAGGTCTTCCTGCTCTATATCCGGCGATAATGTTAGCTTAACCAATTCATATTTTCCAGTCATTTCTACAATCGCCATTCCGCCCGCGGCAATGCCCTTTACAACGGTGCGGGACAGCGAATCCTGTGCCGCGCTGACCTTTGCCTGCAGCCCCTTTGCCTGTTCCATCAATGCTTTCATGTCCATTGTCTGCTCCTTGTTTTTATCTGAATCTGGATTCTTCAATAATGCGCTGCAGAAATTCTTTGAATGTCGGCAACTCTCTTTTCTTTTTTGAAACCCTATTCTCGATTCTCCATCCACAATAACCCATTGGCAACAGCACGGGGGCCAAAACCGCGGCAACATACATCATGGATTTTTCCCCGCAATTTTTAAGCACAGTAAAAATATTGGGTTTTTCCGAGTTATAAAACACGAAATCCTTGTCAAATTTCCTCAGGTGCCAATACCGAAGGGTGTCCAAATCGCCGATTACAAAGTCATAAGACCCGACAAAATAATCCCGTATGTTGTGCAGCGGCTTGAAATTCATCACCCGTCCCTTTTGTTTTGCCTGGTCCATATTTATACTTCTTATCTTTGTTTCGTGACTTTTCGCCAGTTTTTCTTATGCTTATAATCTCCAATATTGTCTTTGATTATATCGCCTGATTTCAATGCGCACCATATTATAAACCACATGGATAATATCGCCGTGCCTATTACAGGGGCCGCAACCGCACAGGCATGCCCAATGACTTTCTTAGCGGGCGGTGTTTTTGGGCCGACAAGCTCTTCACGTTTCCAATGATAGACATTCTTGCAATAATCCCACATTGTCTGTTCCTTATCTCTGCTTTTTATTGGAATAATGGTCTATTATTTCTTTTACCGGGCTGTAAGCGCAGTACATCAAAAAGACGGCGCCGAAGAACGCCGGAATCAACACAGGCGCCAAAAAGGCGGTGGACTGTCCTATGGTTTTCATAAAACGCGGCGATTCATTAAATATCGCGCGCTGAAAATTATAAGTTTCTTTGCAATAATCCCGCACTTCATGCAACAGTTCGAATTTCATCGTCTGCCAACCTTATTTTTGTTTTTCACGGGCTTTTCTGATTTCGCGGCATGTGCGATTGTATTCGGCTTTTTGTTCCGCTTTATCAATAATTCCAATCACGCCCCACATTATCAAAAACAAAGGAATGGCAAACGGAATCAAAGCGCACCCGACATACCTTGTGATATCCTGTTTATTCTTTTCGTACATCTTTCGCTCACTTCGTTCAGTGGCGGCTGGTGACGTGAAGTTGTAATAATTTCCAAACCCACGAATCACCAGCACCAGCCACCTTTATTTCTCCGCTCCCGTTTTTTGATTGATTCCGACCATGCTCATGCGGGTTTTGCCACGCTTGTCAAGCCCAAGGTACTTCACAAACACTTTGTCGCCTTCGGAAAGTTTCGCATCTTCGATGGTGTTCAAGCGTTCGCCCGTGATTTCGGAAATATGGACCATGGATTCGAATGTGCCGTTCATGACTTTCACGAACAGTCCGAAATCCTTTTTACCGGACACGACGCCTTCGTAAATCATGCCGACTTCGGGTTCTGCGACAATGGATTTTATTCTTTCCACCGCCGCGTCGCGGTCCGCAATGTCCGTGTACATGATTTTCACGGTGCCGTCGTCCGACAGGTCAATACCGGTGTTCGTTTCCGCGGTGATGGATTTGATGACGCTTCCGCCCTTTCCAATCACTTCGCGGATTTTATCCGGATGGATTTTCATGACAAACGCCTGGGGCGCGAATTCGGAAAGTTCCTTGCGCGGCGATTTAATCGCGTCGGACATGACGTCAAGTATGTGCATGCGGCCTTCGCGCGCCTGGGCCAATGCTTTTTCCATAATGTCGAAATTCACGGATGTGATTTTAAGGTCCATCTGCAACGAAGTGATTCCGTCTTTGGTTCCCGCGACCTTGAAATCCATGTCGCCAAGATGGTCTTCGTCCGCCAGAATGTCGGAAAGCACGGCATACTTGTCGCCTTCTTTGATAAGGCCCATGGCGATTCCCGCGACCGGTTTGGTCATCGGCACACCGCCGTCCATCATGGCAAGCGTTCCGCCGCATACCGTCGCCATTGACGACGACCCGTCGGATTCCAAAATGTCCGATACTATGCGGACGGTGTAATCAAACTTGTCCTTTGTCGGAAGCATCGGGCGCAAAGCGCGAAGCGCCAAATTTCCATGCCCGATTTCACGGCGCCCGGGTCCGCGAAGCATTTTCGCCTCACCCACCGAAAATCCCGGAAAGTTATAGTTCATTATAAAACCTTCTTCGGACTTGCCGCCCATGTTTTCAATCGGCAAAGCGTCCGATGTGCCGCCAAGCGTCAAAGTGACCAGGCCTTGCGTTTCGCCGCGTGTGAACAATGCCGAACCATGCGCGCGCGGAAGGATGCCGACCTCGCACTCGATGGGGCGCACGGTTTTATTGTCGCGGCCATCGACGCGGGGATTTCCCGCCAGAATGCTTTCGCGCATAATGCGCCCACCCAGGACGTCGACAATTTCCGCCCCCCATGATTTCAAGGTGCCGGCGGCAATCTTGCTTTCCGGAAACAATTCCGGTATGCGCGCCAAAGCCTTGTCCCGTATGGATGCCAAGGTATCCCGGCGCGGCAGTTTGTCGGAAATGCCAAGCGCCGCTTCGATTTCGCCCGCGAACTGTTCAAAGTCTTTCTGCATGGCTTTGTATTCGGGGGCAAGCTCTTCGGCCGCCCACGCTTCTTTGCCCGCTTTTTCTTTCAATTCTTCGACAAGCTTGATGACCAGCTGGAACGCGTCAAAACCGAATTTAACCGCGCCAAGCGTTGTCTTTTCATCCAATTCGCCGATTTCGGATTCGACCATCAAAACGCCGTCTTTGGTGCCCGCGACGACAAGGTCCATTTCCAAGTCATCAAGTGTTTTGACATCCGGATTCAAAACATATCCCTTGTCGTCGTATCCCACGCGCACCGCGCCGACGGGACCGCCGAACGGAACGCCGGATATCGCCAAAGCCGCGCTTGACGCAATCATCGCCAAAATATCCGGGCTGTTTTTCTTGTCATACGAAAAGCATGTCGCCGTAATCTGAACCTTGTTTTTGAAAGTATCGGGGAAAAGCGGGCGTATGGGCCGGTCGATAAGGCGCGCTGTCAATGTTTCCGCTGTCGTGGTGCGGCCTTCGCGGCGGTCGCGCGAACCCGGGATTCTTCCGGCGGATGCGAATTTTTCTTGATAATCCACGGTTAATGGGAAAAAGTCCTGTCCTTCGACGGCGGTCTTTTCCGCAACCACGGACGCAAGCACCATGGTCTGTCCCATCGTGGCCATAACGGATGCGGTCGCTTGTTTTGCAAAGCGTCCGGTTTCAAGGGTAAGCACCTTGCCGCCGATTTCCATCGAAACCGAGACCGGGTGGTTTAACTGTGCTTTTTCATCTTTTTTGAATAGTTTACCAAATACCATAATAAGTATCTCCTGTTTTTAAGTTGTTATTTTTACAGGAGATAATTATTCAATTCTGCGCCGGCTCGGGCGCACAATAGAACAATCATCTCTCCTGCAGGGCGGATTATAGACACATATTTCCAAGCATGCAAGTTTTTGTTATTTGCTATTTGGGATTCCGCGTTTTATACTGGCCCCATGCGACCGATTATAAAAAAGCATAAAGATTTTGAACTGTCCGAAGACGACCCGACTTATCGGACGGAGTTTTTCGTCGCGCGCGCAAGAAAAACAAAATGGCCGGGCGATGCGAAATACGGGATAAAGGTGACCAAGAAAACCCTTAAGCGCAGCGTGGACCGCAACCATGGAAAAAGGATGCTTCGCGTATGGATTCGCGCAAATGAAAAACATATGTCGCCCGACATGGATTATATATTCATCATCCGCGCCGGGGTCCTTGACGCCGATTTCGAACTTGCGCAAAGCCTGATGAGAACGGCGTTGAAAAAGTTAAAAGTTTTGAGTGTTGAGTGTTGAATTATGGTGTCGGCCAGCGCCGACAGTTACAAATTAATCAACTGTGAGTGCGAAGCACGAACGCATTAACTCAAAACTCAATACTCAAAACTAAAAATTAACATGAAGTCTCTTTTTCTATTTTTTATCAAACTCTACCAAATGGCGATTTCCCCATTTATTGGCGGGCGGGCCGCGTGCCGGTTTGTCCCAACGTGCAGCGAATACGCAAAGCAGGCGATAGAAAAGCACGGATGCCTTCGCGGCGCATGGCTTGCGGTGCGCAGAATATCAAGATGCCGCCCCGGCGGCGGGTTCGGGTACGACCCGGTCGGTTGACAGTTGCGCCGGTGTCGGCTGTTTTTTATCCTTTGTTTTTTATGATTAATTCCTTATAATACTGATGAATCCAAAGGGATTTGGGTTCGGGGCTATTGTAAGCCCAGTCTATGCGGTGCGATTGCATCGTTATCTATGATGTAATGGTGCAAACGCACCGTTATGTCCCCGACTTTGGTCGGGGGGCCGGTGGCTATACAATAGTCCCGATGCGTGCAAGCGCGGCGGACAAAAACCACGGAATCAATCATAGACTGATTTACAAACTCCCCGACCGTCAATTCCCTTGGCGGTTTTATTGTGCAACAGGGGTTTTGAATTGAAATCACTCGTTCCAGTTCTTATCGGATTGCTGATTGCGATATCCGCGCATGCGGCAACAATCCGAACTATGCACATCGGCCCCCAGGCGGTTATATTGACATCCGACAAGAGAAGCTCGCCCGCGCTTGCCGTCCGGATGCCCGAAGGCGACATATGGTACGGCTTCCTGACCAGCGACACGGCGCCCGGCCGCCTGTCCCTCCGGATGCCTGGCGGCGATATTTTCAGTCTGACTCCGCCCCCCAACCATACATTCACCACAATCTCGGCGGACTATCCGCAAATTTATACATGGAATGGCGGGCAACATGGCCTGCCCAATAATTTCGGCGGACAATCTGTAAGGGATTTCAACTCTACAGCCAGGAATGCCGGCCTGACAAATGTCGGCGTCTATCCGACATATTGGGTTCAATCGACGTGCAGCCCCACCACGGGCACTTGGGCGGTCCAGGGCGATCCCGCCCTCCCCGCAATTCCTTTCAGCGGCACAACTCGTCAATGCTGGTGCCGTTTGAAACGGCGTTCCGACGGCGCTAATGGCGTGTGGGTGTTCCGCAGGACCGACTCGACCGCCGCCGATTGCGCCTTTATTTGCCCAAGCGGTTGCGCGGACGCGAACATGGACGCCACTTTCCGTTCCGTGGCGCTCAACACCTTTACGAATCCCTGAATTGTTCGCGGCGGTGGCGACAGCCATTAACTATTTGACAAGCCGGTTCCACGTGGTACAATTCCCGCATACCGGCCTGGCATGGGCCCACTGATAATCGAACAATAAGGAAATTTATATGCCGTCTTATTTCTCATCGTACTTTAACAAAGTCGAACACATGTCCCAAATGATGGATAAAATGGGACTGACCGAATTCAAAGTCGAAACATCGTTCCTTTTTGGAATATTCCGTCGGGAAATCGAACTGTCGAAACAAAAGAACATCGTTGCCGCGGCGCCGACTGTATTTTCGCCCCCGCCGCAAAATAATTCCGCGACAGCCGCCACAGAGGCGGCCCCCGCCGCATCCGCGGCGAATGCGATTAAATCGCCGATGGTGGGCGTCGCCTATCTTTCGCCGGAACCGGGCGCCAAGGCGTTCATAGTCGTCGGAACACAGGTCAAGGCGGGCGACACCATCGCGCTTATCGAAGCGATGAAGACGTTCAACCCCGTGAAAGCCGACAAGGACGGAACGGTCAAAGAAATATATATAACCGACGGCCAGGCGGTGGAATTCGACCAGCCGTTGATGGTAATTGAATAACCCGCGAGGCGTAAGGCGTGAAGCGTAAAGCGTAATATGACAATACCGTCTTACGTCTCACGCCTTGCGCTTTACGAAATAAAATGCCAGCCATAAACAAAATACTTATTGCGAACCGCGGGGAAATCGCCCTGCGCATTATACGTGCATGCCGCGACATGGGAATCCGTTCGGTCGCCGTTTATTCGACCGCGGACAAGGATTCGTTGCACGCGAAACTTGCGGACGAATCCGTATGTATCGGTCCCGCTCCGGCAAAAGAATCATACCTTAACGAATCCGCCATCCTTACCGCCGCGCTTCTTACCAACGCGGACGCGATTCACCCCGGATACGGATTCCTGTCCGAACGGTCCGGCTTTATCGAAAAGGTGGAACAGCATAAACTGATTTGGATTGGGCCCGGCGCCAAGATTGTGGCCGAGATGGGTGACAAGGTCGTCGCAAAACATACCGCGGCGAAATGCGGCCTTCCCCTTATACCCGGATCGGACGGCGCGGTGGATACTTTGACGGACGCGCATTCGTGGGCGGAGAAAATAGGATACCCGGTAATGCTTAAAGCGGCGGCGGGCGGCGGCGGCAAAGGAATGCGCAAAGTATATTCCGCCGAAGAAATGCCGGCCGCGTTCCAGATGACCAAAGCGGAAGCACTTAACGGATTCGGTGACGACACGCTTTATATGGAAAAACTGCTTGTCCATCCGCGTCATATAGAGTTTCAGGTTCTGGGCGACACACACGGCAATGTCGTCATATTTGGCGAGCGCGACTGCACCCTGCAAAGAAAGCACCAAAAAGTCATGGAAGAATGCCCCGCGACCTGTCTTACCAAGAAACAGCGGGACGACATGATAAAAACCTGCGCCGTTGCGGCAAAGAAGATGGGATACACGAACGCCGGAACCCTTGAATTCATGTTTGAAGACGGGAAATTCTATTTCCTTGAAATGAATACAAGGCTGCAGGTTGAACACCCTGTGACGGAAATGGTATACCGCGTCGATTTGGTCCGCGAACAGATACGCATCGCAATGGGCGAAAAATTGGGATACGACCAATCGGATTTGAAATCGGACGGCCACGCGATTGAATTCAGAATCAACGCCGAAGACCCGGAGACATTCATCCCGAACGCCGGCCAGATAACCGCGTATTCGCCCCCGGGCGGACTTGGCATCCGGATTGATTCCGCGGCGTACGACGGATGGCGCATCCCGCCGACGTATGATTCCATGATTGCAAAGCTTATCGTCTGGGCGCCGGACCGTTCGACATGCATGCTTCGTTCGGAACGCGCGTTGGACGAATTTTCAATCGAAGGCGTAAAGACGACGATTCCTTTGCATAAAAGACTGCTGGAATCCGAAGACGTTAAAAACCTTACCATTGACAATCAATGGATGGAGCGGGTTCTGATACCAAAGAAAGAAGAACCAAAATAAAATCCGCCTTTCGGCGGATTTTTTATTTCACAACTTTTGGCAATACGAAGTATCCGCCGATGATTCCGACGGCAATGCCGACCATCTGTACGAACATGTCGTCTATACCCCGCACATGCTGCGCCACAAGCCCGCTTGCAAGCCAGCCCGCGATAAGGGTAAGCGCAATCACGCCAAGAATTATGATGTAACCGATAAGTTTGTTCATCTTTTTCTCCTTTTGTTTTATTTTTTCTTTTTTCTGAATTCATCAAGCGATACGACGCGCGCTTCATCTTCCGTTGTTTTTTCATTTAATGGCAATTCCAAATCATTGCTTGAATCATTATGCCCGCGGTTTTGAAATTGAAGCATAAAGTCCACAGACGGGTCCTTGAATTCGACAAGCGCGTTATAAGGAATCCGAATATAAAAAGGCCGGCCGTCAAAGGTAAGCGTCACGCCGAATTCTTTGTCCGACACGTTAAGGTTGGAAAAAGAATATTGAAGCACAATAGTCATCATCTCCGGATATCGAAGGCGAAGAAAATCGGGGATATTCACGCCCGGCTCGCGCGTTCTGAAAGTGATATAGAAATGCGTATTATCGCCAAGACCGTTGAATTGTGCATGCGTAAGCGCGTCCTTAACAACCGCCCGCAACGCGCGTTCAAGAAGATGCTGATAGTCGATATTTTTCTTCATGATTCTATTGTTCTATAATCCGGCCGTTTTCGCAACCAATAAATATCGCGCCCCCGACCCCTTGGAAAAGCAAGGGGCAGACGCCGGTCGCCCATACCTGGGAATCCGTTTCGGAGAGTTCCGCGAACAGGTTCGCGCGCGCATCGGCGTCCAAATGCGCCGCCGCTTCGTCAAGCAGTACGACAGGCCGCGCATTCGTTTTCGCATGCAATAATTTCGCATGGGCGATGATAAGCGAGAGCAGCGCCGATTTCTGTTGCCCGGTAGACGTCATCGCGACATTCATGGAAAGCGGTTGGTTAAACATTGTCATGTCGGATTTGTGCGCGCCGTCGATTGTCATCTTTTCATGAACAAGCGCGCGTTCGCCCGACAAATATTCGGCATACTCTTTTTCCGTATCCATGGCATTCTGCCCGGCTGATAATTTTTGCTCCAAGACCCCGGCAATGGCAAGGGCATAGGTCATAGGGCATAAGGCATTCTCATCTTCGTTATTCCCTGTGCCATATGCCTTATGCCCCAGAAAATAGTTCACCTCTCCGACATATTTCACCCGCGCGGCGGCGACAGCAACGGCAGTTTCGGCAAGCTGTTTTTCGATTGCGCGAAGCCATTCACTCGCGGCGCCGGATTTAAGCGCGAACGCCCGTTCGGATAAAAGCTTTGCCATGCGCGCTACGCGGCCGGCGTGCGCCGAATCAAAACTTGCCGCCAACCGGTCGAAAAACGCGCGGCGGTCGGACGCGGAATCGTAAAACAGCCGGTCTTCTTTCGGCGTAAGCCAGACAAGGCGCAAATAACGCGCCAAATCGGAAAGCGGCGCCGCATCACCGTCGACCGTTGCGCGTCTGTATGTGTCGCCCTCTGTCCATGATACGGACAGCTTCGTCTCATCTTCCAACTCTGCAACCACCCCAAAACCTATGCCCTGCTCTGATGAAATGCGACGCATTTCATCAGAGCCCGCCCCGCGCAATCCGCCGCCCGCCGAAAGCGTCGATATGGCTTCCAATATGCTTGTCTTGCCCGACCCGTTCGGGCCGGTGATGATTACGGTTTTTGCGCCGCAGGTTTTTATGCGGCTTGATTCATGATTGCGAAAATTGGAAACGGTAAGGGTTAAAATCATACGCCCAGTATAAAACTAAAGCCCGCCGGATGCAACCGCCTCACGGCGTTTTTTAATATTTCCAACCGTCCGGCATAATGTCATAATCGTCAAGGCCAATCGCGTTCATATACACCCGATTGCCCCGCCATCCACCTATATCCGGCCACTTTTCCCATATAAATTGTCTTCCCAAAGCGGGGTTGTCCGGGTCGATAAGCGTGCGTGCCGACGGTCCCGTCAAACCGGTGCAGTCTCGAAATGTAGAATCGAATGGCGAGCCATCGCCCACCTGATTTCCATGTATTCCATCGAACAATCCGTCGCCTATGCCTGTCAAACCTGGATTGTTTCGAAATGTGTCCACAAACGAGTTACTCGCTGGACGACCTTGAATCCCGGCGAACAACCCGCCCGGTATAATACCCGTCAAATTGGGATTGTCCCGAAAGGTGCCAAAAAACGTCGACTGCGCCGGCGCACCCGTAACCCCGGAAAACATGTTTTCCGGAATGCTTGTTATCTTGGTATTGCGGAATGTGTCCAAGAATAGGCTGGGGGCTGGCCTGATAGGCTCCTCTCTGTTTGGAAAGGCGAACAGGTTTTCCGGTATGCTGGTTATTCCGGTATTTCGGAATGTACCTTCAAATGTCGATGCTGTCGAACCAAAGGCTTGTATTTGCGGCTGGCGGGTTACATTGTCGAACAAATTGTCCGGAATACTGGTCAATTGGGGATTATCGGCGAATGTCCCCCAAAACATATGGTTGCCCGGCGCACCTTTTATGGTTGCGAACAAGCCTTCCGGGATACTTGTTATTTTGGTATTTCTAAATGTTTCCATAAACATACTGGGGCCCGGGCCTGTAATCCCGGCGAACAGGTTTTCCGGAATGCTGGTTATATTGGTGTCGGCGAATGCGCCGCTGAACATAGAATGGCCGCCGACCCCTTGCAAACCGGCAAACAGCGTTTCCGGTATTTCGGTCAAACCGGTAAAGCCCCGGAATAAATCGCTGAACCTTGGCGCGGTAGTACCGGGACTCCATGCGACAATTGGGAACACCCTTCCCAAATCACCTTCCAGTTTTGTAACCTTTGCCTTGATTGGAGAATTGCCAAAGCTCAGCGCAATCGGCGGCGCCGAACCCCAGGAACCCATGCCATACGCCGTTATCCTTCCGCCTATGGCGATAACAAAGTCCCCGTCCTGGGTATAGGTATGGCTGCCGTTGCCCCACCTTAAAATATTCATACCATCCCCCCAATCAATACCGATACATCCGCTTGCGCTGAATTGAAAACTGAACACGTCGCCCGCCTCCACACCGGAAAGGTGCATCCAAAAATTCGGCTCGACCCTTACCAGTCTGTCCGCCGCGTCCCTGACAACGGCGACATTCGCCACCTGGGCCGTGGCGTATTCGGATTCGCAGTAATTGGTTGTTGGTTCGCCGTTCAATCTTTCATTCGCCCTGTCCACCAGGCACAAAAGATATTCCATATTCGCAATACGGGTATTGGCGCCGGACGGAAAGCGTTGGCTGGCGGGGATACCGCAAGCTTCCAGCACCCGGTTAAGCGTCCGATTTACAAATTCGACGGTCGCGGCACGTGTGTCCGCATCATCGGCGCGCGCAGCGCCGAAAAATAAAATCATGGAAAGAAAAACTGTGAACACTCTTTTTGCCGGCACGACAAACCCCTCAATTTATGCAAGGATATTATCATATTGTGGCAAAACATAACAAGCGGTAAAAATCCGTTTTTTATTGAAAACAAAATTTTTATCTGATATTGTGCGCGCACGGCCTGATGGCAGAATGGTTATGCACCGGACTGCAAATCCGTTTATGCCGGTTCGATTCCGACTCAGGCCTCCACCTTTCGCCGCTGTCCGGCGAAGGGGCGCCCGCCATAGCCTTGGCGAAGGCTGGGCCGCTTCGCCCCCGGTTGTCTTCCCATCCGCTTTTTCAAATTTTTGTTTACTTTTCATTTTTATGATATAATATCAAGTACCTGAGAGAATTATGAAGAAATTTATATACGCTTTATGCTTCGTGTCCTTTGCCCTGTCCGCGCACGCGGCCGATTGCAACACGCGCAAGACGGTGCCGGGCGGCCCGCAGACTTTGCAACAAATCATCGAGCTTGGCCTTTGCCGCAACCCGGGTACGGCGGCCGCTTTCCAGGCCGCGCGGCAAGCGCGTATGAACAGATACGCGGGCATGGCGGCGTATCTTCCCGACATCACCGCGTCCGCATCGGTCGACAGGCAATACAGACAGGAAGCCTGGTCCGACAATATAGTGAACCTTCGCCTTCGCGCGGACTGGCTTATATTCGATTTCGGGCGGCGCGAATCCGACCTTGGCAACCTTAACGCCGTATGGCGCGCCACCAATCTCGATTATAACGCCACGGTTCAGAATTATGTGTTCGACCTTGTGTCCGCGTATTACGGAATGTTGTCCGCGGATGCGGAACTTGCGGCGGCGACCGAACTTGTCACCGTTGCGCGCGGCGCCAAGAATACGGCGGACACGAAATTCCGCGCCGGCGCGGTCGCGCGCGCGGACGTTCTGCGCGCCGACACAACACTTGCGGCGCGCGAATTGGAATTACAGCGCGCAAACGGCAACCGCGAGATTGCAAAGGGCCGGCTTTTGTTTTTACTTTCGTTCCCACAGGACCAGGCGCTTGAAATAACCGACATGCCGGCATCGTTCGGGTCGGCGGCGGAATCACAGACCATATCGGAAATGATGGCGACAGCGCGGCGACAGCGCCCGGATTTGCTTTCCGCGCAATCATCGGCCAGCGCAGCCTGGCACAGACGGAACAGCGCGCTTGTCCGCAATCTTCCGTCGATTACCGCGGGCGGCACGCTGTCTTACGACCCGACAAGAAATTATGATTTGATGGGCATGGGCCCGAATACAAGATTGGACGGAAGCAGCATCGGAATCCGCGCAAGCATGCCGATATTTACCGGGTTTGCAAGCACGAATAACTTACGCTCGGCTCAGGCGGCGTACGACCGCGCGACCGAACTTGCGCGCGCACGGGACGACGCCATATCGCTTGACGTCTGGACCGCATACCAGAATTACCAGACCGCGCAGAAAGTTTTGGTCCAGACGGGCGCCCTGCTTCGCTCTGCGACGGAATCCGAACGCGTGACGGCGGGCATGTACCGGGTCGGGCGCGCGACCATGCTTGACTGGCAAACGGCCCAGGCGGACCTTGCGTCGGCCCGCCGCCAGAATATAACGGCGCGATATGATTTGTACATAAGGCGCGCGGGCGTTGCGCTTGCGCTTGGCGAACTTCATGCAAACATGGAATAAGGAACAAAGACCGATGAAAAAATTGAAAAAATTCAGTGGGCTAATCAACAAAGCAAAGAACGCCGCAAAATGGCCGATTGGTTTTGCCCGGCGGAACAAGCGGCTTTCGCTTGTCCTTGTTGTCGTGATTGGCGCCCTGCTTTACATGAATCAACGGTCGGCGCCGGAAACGCACGATTTCATCACCGTGCCGGTTACACGCGGAAACATGCGGCATACGGTCACCGCGACCGGCGAGATTCGTCCCCTTAACACCATACGCGTCGGCGCGCAGGTTTCCGGAATAATCGAAGAAATTTTTGTGGATTTTAATGACAAGGTGACCCAGGGTCAGATTCTTTTGAAAATCGACCCGTCGGTGTTACAAGCGACCGCGAATGAAGCGCGGGCCGCGCTTGATTCCGCAATCCTTACCCGTAATTTCGACCGGTCTGAATTCAACCGCGCCCAAACCCTGTTCAGGGAAGGCTTTATCGCCCGCGCCGAAATGGAAATGGCGGAGACAAGGTTCAGAACATCCAACGAAACCGTACGCCGGATGCAATCGCAATACGACCGCGCCCAAACCAATCTTGGGTTTGCGACCATAACGTCGCCGGTCGACGGCACCGTGATTTCGCGCCGCGTCGACCGGGGACAGACCGTCGCCGCATCGCTTCAGGCGCCGGATTTGTTCGAAATCGCCGAAGACCTTTCCCAGATGAGGATTGAGACATCCATATCCGAAGCCGACATCGGCGTAATACGCGAAGGGCAAAGCGTGACATTCACCGTCGACGCTTATCCGGCACAGACCTTTGACGGCATCGTGCGTCAGATTCGCCTGTCGCCGTCGACCGTCCAGAATGTCGTCATATACACCGTGATAATCGACGTGGATAACAAAGACCTTAAACTTATGCCCGGCATGACGGCGTTCGTGACGATTTCCGTGGCGGAAAAGGAAGACGTATGGAAAGCCGTCCGCGCGGCGTTCCTTGTCCGCACTTTCCAGAATATATACGACGACCCGTGCATAGAAAACGGCGAATGCACGCCGCGCAACACTCTGCTTATCGAACGCGGCAACGACGTCGTTCTTGTCCCTTATCAGCGCGGACTTGCAACGGAAACGGAGATTGAAATCGTCCTTGAAAACAATGACTTGTTGAAAGAGGGCGACCGGATTATAACCGGCCGCGCAGGCGTTGCGCGCGGTAACGCGACGGGCACCCAATCGCGCGGCACAAGCGCAGGCGGAGGAGGCGGAGGGCCCCCGGGCGGCGGCGGACCGATGGGACGGAGATAAAAACGGGCGAAAGCCCGTTTTTATTCAACGGCTTCCTGTGTCCCTATAAATTCTCGAACGCGTCGAATAATACGGCGCGGAAAGCGGCGAGGCCCGCCGCGTTAGCGCAGCCATCCGGGCAACTGAACGCACACAAAGCGGCAGTCGAGAACGTCCCGCCGAACACCCAGCCGCCATTCGCGCCGTCAGCGCGCTGCTTCAAACGACACCAGCACTGCCTTACAGTGCTTGCAAAGGCGGTATTGCCGTTGGCGACGTTGGGTAAAACAGGATTGCCTTTATGGGGGTATGTACCCGTTGTGGCACTGCACGTCGCTTGGATATGAAAATTAGACCAGATGGGGGCATGACCGCCCAAGGTGGCACTCAGGTTGTTGTTATGATTGGCGGTCCACCAAACATTCTGATTCCCCCACCTGGGAAAGTTATTAAGGAACGTTTGGTCCCATGTATAAATCTGCGGAAAATCCGCCTGAATCGTGCTGAAAGTGTGATTTGATGGCGCGATCAGGCTGAAAATACCAGACGGCATCTGCACGGTAAGTCGCCCGGCCACTGTACCGCTTACCAAAAAACCGTACCATACATCACCCGCAGGCATTCGCAACGCAAGCGCCGGCGAACTTCTCTTGTCCGATGTCAATGGAACCGATTGCGCACCAACGTGCAAAGTCCGCGCCATGCTTGCAGGGGCAAATATCATCTGCCCCAAAAGTATCAATCCCAGAAGGGGCGCACACAGGCGCGCCACTGTTTGCACCGACATAATTTCCCCCTTTGTAATAAAATAAAACCACCGAAAAAATTCAGTGGCAGGAGGATAGAAGTACTACCAAAAGTTAGTAGCGGCTTATTGGATATTCGCCGCCCTCCTGCCATAAGCAGGAGCTTTTCGTCCAAAGGACGCTTTTGGTCCGGGCTTCTATTCCCCATCGCAAGAACACCTTGCGACAACGCATTATATATATAAAAACCATAATTTGCAAACCGGAAATTATTTCACGCCCAATGTATTAACTATTAACTGCCGGCCGTTTTTATGCTATAATACGGCCCATGAAGAACAAACCCAACCATGTGGTCAGTCTTAAAAAAGTCTGCAAAGATTTTCCCGAAGAAATGGGCGGGATGACGCGCGTCCTGTTCGACGTGTCGTTCGATATAAAGCCCGGCGAATTCACAACCATCATGGGGCCGTCCGGGTCCGGCAAATCGACATGCATGAACATAATCGGCGCTTTGGACGTGCCCACAAGCGGAAGCTATGAACTTTATGGCAACGATGTCATGAAGATGAGCGCGGACGAACTTGCGACCGCGCGCAACGAATATATCGGGTTTGTTTTTCAAAATTTCAACCTTCTTACCAAGCGGACCGTGTTGGACAATGTCATGCTTCCCCTTATGTATCGCGGGATGGGCACGGACGAGCGCTTGCGGCGGGCGCGAAACATGCTTAAAAACGTCGGGCTTGAAAAATTTGAAAAATACCTTCCGACACAGCTGTCCGGCGGAATGAAACAACGCGTGGCGATTGCGAGGGCGTTGGCGGGAGAGCCGAAGATGATTCTTGCGGACGAACCGACCGGCGCGCTTGATTCCAAAATGGGTCAGGAAATCATGGATATATTCAAAAAATTGAATAAAGAATTGGGTATAACAATCATCATGATTACCCATGAATTCGACGTTGCGAAGAACGCTCGGCGGCTTATTTATATCCGCGATGGCCGGATTGTCCACGACGGCCCTGTTCCAAAAGACCCAAGCAAGTTGTAAGGTCAGCGCTGGCTTACATTGCGCCTTTGGTGCGCCAGGAACCACTGGTTGCCAAGTTTTTCTTTCGTTACGCCATCTATTCCTTCATTCATCCGAAACGGCACCGGGCTTACCGAATTGATATATTCCACAAATTCAACGGGATAATACATGGTATCGTCTGTTAAAAAGAACTGGAAATCGGGAAGCAGGCCTTCGCGCCGAAAACTTTCCAAATCGCATGCGTTTGGCATCTGGGCATAATTTTGTTCAAGATTTTGGAACCACAGGATTTTGAAATTGTAATCCCAACTGTTGTCTTTCATCCATTCCATCATGGGATGGATATGTTTTGGGTCCGGCATATTGTATATCAAATCGTGTCCGACCCATTTTTTCATTTCGGCTTCCGGCACGCCGTAAAACCATCTTTGGTGCCCGTTTTTCAAAAGTTGGATAACCTTGGCGTACAGAATGTCTCCGAACAGCCTTCGGTCAAGCCATCTTTTTATCACCCTTTGTTCGTGCCGCCCAAGCCATTCCGGCCGCTGTTCTGCAAGTTCGATGACAAGCACGGCGCGCGCCCTGTCCGCCCTTATGCTTTTGGCACTGGACGTTAATATTTTAAGCGCGTTCTTGCGCAGGTCGTGCATATATTCGTTCACGAACATGGTCGTCGCCATAGGCGTGCTTAAAAATTGTCTTTCGGTCACTTCCCGATATTCCGTGGATTTCCTCTCTCCATAGCGCGGCGGGCGCGTGGTTATCATTGAAAGAGTTTGGAACACCGGCGCCCCGGATGTAAAAACCGGCATTCTGTGTCTGATAAGGTTTCCCCGCCCGGCGCCTTTGTGCGCGACACAGCAAAGGCATTGCGGAATTGATGCGCTCACGGCTGCGCCCTTTTGACTGTCTCTCTTCCTCTCCGCTTTCGGGCACCTTAATCAAATAAATCGCGCATTGCAAATAAATGTGTTATAATAGATGCAAGATACCAGATAAATAAAGAACGGCGACAATGTCCAAAGATAGTATTACATTGGAAAAAAGCAAAAAATTTGCAAGAAGAATTGTGGTAATTATTGATATCGACTACAAAAACCACAAGGAACAAACAAATATCTGATATCTAGTATCTGGTATCTAGCATCTAAAACGGAGTTTTTCATGACTTTTAACGACATCTTAAAAGAATCCTGGCTGTCTATATCCGGCAACAAAATCCGGTCGTTTTTAACGATTCTTGGCATTATTATCGGTGTTTTGGCCGTGGTGGTCATGGTGACAATCGGCGAAACGGTGCAGAGACAGATTGACAACCAGTTTTCGGCACTGGGAACAAATACCATCATCGTCCGGGCGGGCGCGGCGCAGACCGGCGGCGTAAGGATTGCCGGGGGACAGCAAAGGCTACGCACCGGCGACGCGGACGCCATCGGCCAATTGCCAAGCGTGGAATTCGTAAGCCCGCATCGCCAAATGCCTACCCAGGTTATATCGGGAAATCAGAATTGGAGCACGATGCTCATGGGCGTTGCCCCTGCATTCCAACATATCCAGAACATAGAAATGTCGCATGGCGAATTTTTCGGCCGGTCCGCCCTTCGCAATGCGTCGACCCATGTGGTGCTTGGCCACCGTGTGGCGCGTGAATTGGGTCTTGGACAAAATGCGGTGGGACAGACTGTGCGCATAGCGAACGTGCCGCTTACCGTTGTCGGAGTTACCCGCGAACGGGGCGAAAGCATGGGCGGCACAGGCGACGACGTGGTGTTCGTGCCGCTTACCACCATGCAGAAAAGAATAAGCAGCTGGCGCTTTCCGGACGCGGTCAATACCATCTTTTTACGTCTTTATGCGGATGCGGAGAATAATTTCGCAACGGAACAAATAACAATGCTGTTGCGCGAAAGGCACAGATTGCGCGACGACCAGCCGGACACATTCCAAATCACGGACATGAAACAGGTTATGGAGACCATGAACACCGTCGCGGGCTTTATGCGCATGCTTCTTGTATCCATCGCGTCCGTATCGCTTTTGGTCGGCTCTATCGGCATTATGAACATGATGCTTGTCTCTGTTGCGGAAAGAACAAGAGAAATTGGCATTCGCAAAGCCATCGGCGCGAAAGAATCCAACATTATCATACAATTTATGTCTGAATCGATTGTGATTTCGTTCCTTGGGTCTATGGTTGGTCTTGTGCTTGGCATTGCGGGGGCGATGTTCCTTGTGCCCCGGCTTCTTGATTATCCGGCGGCGGTAAGTTATTGGGCGGTTGTCATATCGTTCGTTGTCGCGATTGTCGTTGGGCTTGCATCCGGGGTCTTCCCGGCGATAAAAGCCGCCAAATTGAACCCGATTGACAGTTTAAGACACGAATAAATCCGCATACGCCCATAATGATAGGGGCGCGTGTTCGCGCCCACACGCTTTTCCCGCCCCCCCTATAATCCAAAGGCACCGGGAATCTGTTCAATTATGCCTTGACATTATTTTTACATTAAAATACCATTGCAAACGAACCCACAGGGATGTGGCGTTTGGGGCCTTAAAACAGCTCATATTTGCAGCGATGCGGTAATTCTGTGTCGCCATCCGCACAACCGGGGCGGCGAAAAGCGCGCCTTTTGTTGTATGTGCCCCACCGCAAGGTCGGGGAGCCGCCGGTCATAAAACAAGGGTAACCCGAAAACCGGTGGGGTCATTTTGCAAATATGATTGTTTTAACTCCCCGACCGCCAATTCTTTGGCGGTTTTTGCTTTGAGAGGTATTTTATGAAAATAATCTTGGTTCTATTAACAACCTGTACGGTTTTTATCGGTACAGCGAACGCTGGCCGTTCCTATTGGGAAGAGCATGCGATACGTCTGGTTAAGCAGGCCTGCGATAATGCCCCCGACAAACATTGGGACTCCGGAAGGGAGAGGTGTTATTTCTATTGCGCCGGCCTCAGGGACTCTGATTTCATAAGGGGTCGGCATATAAAGGTTTTCAACGGACCCAGCGCGTGTTTCGACCGCAGATGCGCCCCCGGCTTTGGCGCAGAGGAAAAGGCCGACGGCACATTTAATTACAACGTATGCCTTCCGTGCCCCCATAATAAGAATTCCATAAACGGTATATGCGTCGAATGCCAAGAGCCTTTTGTGCTTCACAATGGCCGATGCATACCGCCTTGCGACAATCGAATTCAACAAGTAGACCCAACGATGATGATTATCACCCTTGGGCCGTGAAATCATCCAATCCCTATGAACAAAAGGGGGGCGCTTGATTTTATTTGGAGCGACACTGCATTTTTGGTATAATTCTTGCATGAAGTTTAATCCTCTCTCTAGAGTTCTGCCCCTTTGCGCATGCCTGATTGCTGTTTTTGTTTGTTTTTCCGCCTATGCCGCCAGTCCGGTCAGGATTCTGCGTATCAGCAGCGGGATGGCGGCGCCATTGTTTCTTGATAAAAAATCCTCCCCGGCATTTGCGGTTTCAATAGCAGGCACAACGCATTATGGATATTTAGAAAGCGGCACATCGCCGGGCAGAATGACCGTGCGGATGCCGGATAACAAGGTTTACAGTCTGTCCGCGCCACAGCCAACCGGATATGTCACAAACGGATTGATTGTCCACCTGGATGCCATATCGGGCGCGGTACCCGGCGGGACAATCTGGTTCGATGTGTCCGGACATGGGAATGATTTCAGGTTCGCTGGCCCCCAACTTCCAATATTTGGGCCATCAAGTATTGTCATGAATCACATCAACCACTTTGCACGAAGTATAAGACCGCTGCTATTCGTTGGACATGATGCGGTGACGGTGGAAATACGCTATAAAATAATCAATCCGGGCAGACAATCATGGGCGTGGGAATATACGTCCAGCTGGAATAATCAACCGGGCGGTTTTGGTTTGTTCAACAATCATACATGCAGCGCGTATCAATCAAACAGATGCTGTACAGCGCAATATGATGTCGGCGGGTTGGGAATGGGCCGGGGAACAATTCGTTATGATTGCGAAATCAATGATTTAGAGTTTCATACGATGACAAAAACTTTTTCGTCCGTTCCAAACCCTGCCGGCCGATTGTTTTATATTGACGCGGCGTTGATAACTTCTACTATAAATCCCAACATGACCAACGTGTATGCGAATTTTTCAAACGACACGTTCTTCCTGGGGTATAGAGATACGGAGCGCAGCGCCCCAAATATGGAAATCAATTCGCTTCGGATATACACCCGCCAATTGTCCGCGGCGGAAATTTGCCAAAATGCGTGGACGGATTACAATCGTTTCGGCGGTGCGGTGCCGGCGTGTTAAGCAACAATTTTTTTCATAAGAACCCGCCACCCCCTATGAGTAAAAGGGAACGGATTTACCGGGCCGTGATTTCCGCCAGAAATTCGACATTTTGCATGAAAATACCGGCCTTTTTGCCTAATTCCAACAAGCCTTGGACGGCGTTGATTCCCTCTATCGTGCCGACCGGTTTTTTACCGTTTGCAATGTCAAATCCGGCTTTGTAATTCCGGCTTGACTTGCTTGTCGCCGACAGGAACAAGTCCCCTGTTCCCGCCAATCCCAAAAACGTGTCAATCGACGCGCCCATGGACGCGCCAAGGTTTATAATCTCACCCCATATCTGTGAAATCCGAAGCGCGCGTTCGTTTTCGCCCGCGCCCTGTCCGTCCAAATATCCCATAAGAATCGCGGCGGCGTTCTTTCCCGCACCGCAAAGCTGTACCCCCACGACATCGCCCGTGGCATCAAGCACGAAGTCCGCGAAAATCGTCCCCGCGGCTTCTATAATTTCCGACCGGCCCGCAATAACGCCGCCGGTAAGCCCGCCGTCCGCCAATTCCGTCGCAAATCCAACGCCGGCAAGGACGCCGACATTTTCGCCAAACACTTCGTGCGCGATTTCGTACATAAAATCGCCGGCGCGGGTCAATCCCTTGGTCGCGATAATCACCGGCTGGCTGTTATATGATTTTTTGGCGCTGTGGGCCGTTTCGGCAAAAAATTGGCTTGGCGTGGCAATAACCCAAACGCCCGCATCGGTCAGCGCGCCCAAGTCATTCGTAACAAGAGTCTCTTTTGGGATATTGATGCCCGCCGGCAAAATATTGTCATAGGTCCATAAAACGACGTCATGCCCCGCGCGATGAACGCTTATGCCAAGTGCCGCGCCCCACGCGCCCGCCCCGATTATTCCGACTTTCATGTCTGCCCTCCACATAGCAACTGACTATTAATAATTAGCAGTATCAGGCGATTATCTATGTTTTCATGCGAAATAATAGCTGCTTGTTGCTTGCTGTTAGTTGTTAGTTATCCGTTGGATTAACTGTTCCATCTGGAACTTGTTATTGAACCTTAACACTATTTCGCCTGCGCCGCCTTTTTTAAGCCTTAATTGCGCCGGTACACCCAAAACCGATTCCAATCTGCGTTCGTATTCGCGCGTCTGGTCGCCGGACATGGCGGCGTTATTATTGAACGCCCTGCTCTTTTTTGACCGTGCGGATTCTTTCACCGCTTTGGCAGTATCCGCAACGGAAAGTCCGCCCGTTACAATCTGGCGCGCCAATTCTTCGGCATTTTCCGCAACGGCGATGGTCCGCGCATGGCTTGATGACAGCTTGCCGGTTTTCACCATTTCTTGGACCGATTCCGGAAGTTCGCAAAGACGCATCATGTTTCTTATATAACTTTCTGATTTTCCAATTAATTTTACAATATCCGCCATTTCATATCCACAAGATTTCATAAGATTGCGATACGCAAGGGCTTCTTCGATTGCGTTAAGATTCTCGCGCTGAACATTTTCGATAAGCGCGATTTCCATCGCGTTTTCGTCCGAAACTCCTTTGACAAGGGCCGGGATGTCGGTCGCGCCTACCATTTGCGACGCGCGCCAGCGGCGCTCGCCCGCAATAATTTCATATTTTCCGGAATCGGTCGGCGACGCGCGGACAAGTATGGGTTGCAAAACGCCCTTTTCCGCAATCGAGTTCGCAAGGTCCTGTAATTCTTCGGGCGCGAACGTCTTGCGCGGCTGGCCCAGGTTCGGGACAATCTGTGTAATCGGGATATTCCGCACGACGACACGTTCGCCGCCGGCAAGGACCGATATTTCCGATGCCGTGCCCATTTCCGCTTTCAAATCCGCCAATCCGCGGCCAAGTCCGAATTTAGTCATTATTTTTCCTTTTATTTCTGGTCGCCGGCGGCGTCAACTATTTCTGTGGCAAGGCGCAGATAAGCCTGTGCCCCCGGGGACGCCATGGCATAGAACAGCGCGGGCTGGCCATGACTTGGCGCTTCTGAAACCCGAACGTTCCGCGGTACTACTGTCTTAAAAACCTTGGCGCCCAATGCTTGCCGAACATCGTCTTCGACCGCTTTTGAAAGTTTATTCCGGTTGTCGTACATGGTAAGCAAGACACCCATAATGTTTAATTCCGGATTTAATTTCTTTTGCACTTCCGCGACGCTGTTCATAAGATGCTGAAGTCCTTCAAGCGCAAGAAATTCGCATTGCAGCGGCACAACAAGATTATTCGCGGTCGTAAGCGCGTTGATTGTCAGGAACCCAAGCGCCGGCGGACAATCCAACAATATATAATCATAATGGTCAAGAATCGGGGCAAGCGCGTCGCGTAACCGGTATTCGCGGTTTTCCATGTCCAACAATTCCACTTCGGCGCCGGACAGTTGCGGGCTTGACGGCATGATGTGCATTCCCTGAACCGCGGTGGATAAAATATTGTCCGCTGCATTACCAAGACCCATAAGGACCGGATAAACGGATTGCTTGTGCGCGGCGCGAACAAACCCAAGGCCCGTGCCCGCGTTACCCTGTGGGTCAAGGTCGATAAGCAGCACGCGGCGCTTAATCGCGGCAAGCGACGCGCCGATATTAATCGCGGTCGTTGTTTTGCCAACGCCGCCCTTTTGATTTGCAAATGCAATTATTGTAGTCATTTCTTTCCTTTCAGACACAAAAAAATAGAACAAAAAGACCGGGAAAGTCAAGATAAAACACAAGACATAAGACATAAGGCACAAGACATCGGAATATCAATCAGTTATACTTGATTCCACATGAAATGAATACGGTGTTTACGCTCTATGCCTTATGTCCTATGCCCCAACTTCCCGGTCTTTTTGACATTTTTTATAATAACAATAAATCCGGGGCCGGTACGACTTTGGATTAATTTATAATCAAAATCATATTTCTTTTTCGCGGCCGCGATTTCGTCCGCCGCCGATTCGCCTTTTAATAAAATGTATTCCGCGCGAAGACCCACAGTCATGTCCAGGATTTTTTCAAGGCCCGCAAATGCGCGCGCCGTTATCACAATCGGCGGCGCGATTCGTTTTATGACGTTTTCAATCCTGTTATTTATTATCGTAAGGTTTGGCAAATCCAATTGCGATTTTAATTCGTTAAGGAACGCGCACTTTTTGCCTATGCTTTCGATTGCGGTAACTTGAATTCCTTTAATCGCAAGGGGTACGGCCGGAAAGCCCGCCCCGGACCCAAGGTCGACGACACACGCGTCCACCGGCAGATATTCAATCAGTTGAAGCGAATCGCCGATATGCCTTTCCTTTATATCATCCATCGTGCTTTTGGCCACAAGATTCATGCGTCCGCCCCATTCGCGCAAAAGTTTTTCATACGTCAAAAATTTTTCATTCTGTGTCATCATAATTTCTGTTGCATTATATATCACATTTATATATATTCAACCCATGAAAAAGAAAATTTTAAATCTTGTAAAAACACCGGTAAAAATATCAAAAATGCCAACCGTCATGGGCGTCGTTTTGGCCGGCGCGTTGGCGGTGAGTTTGGGGATGCAGCTTGTCACGGATACAGACAAACAGGATACGCCGGCGTTGTTTCATCATGATTCCGATTTTGGGTATTTCCTTGCGCTGCAACATGCCATACATTCCGACGACCACGACGCGGCGCCACGATTCGCCGAACGCCTTGCAAGCGTTGATATTCCCACGGTTCAGACAAATATCGCGATAAGCTTGTTCTTGGCCGGAAAGCTTGATGGCTCGGCGGCGGCCCTTGCGGGCGACAAAAGCATGACGGCGCAGATTGCGCACGCCGCCTGGCTTGTGCAACAAGAGAACTGGGGCGAACTTCGCCGGCTTTACAGAAGAAGCGATTCGTTTCTGCTGTCGCCTTTTCGTATATGGTCCGGCATTGCGACGCGGTATATCACGGAAACCCTGCGTTTCATAGATTCTTTGCCGCACGGCGACGATTGGCGGCACTTCAAACGCGGGATGGTGTTCGCGGAAACAAGACAAAACGAACGCGCGCGCCAAGAATTCGCCAAAGTTCCGGCGAATTTCATGACCCTTAACGATTACATGTATGTCATGTCGTTCTATACGCATGCCGGGTTTTATGCGGATGCGGATGATTTGAAGGCGGAATTCGCCGCCCTGCCCGCCGGTCTTTATATGCAAAATTTCGACGAAATATCGGACTTTTCACAGTTTTCGGGATTTCGGAACGCTTTTGCGTTCAGTATGGTGCAAAATGTGGCGCACAGCCCGTTCCTGTCCATGACGAATATAGCGCTTCTTTTGCTTCGCGCGGCCGAAGCCGCGTCATCAAGCGACGCGCTTTACTTCCATATCGGGTCGTTCTTCTTTGATGCCGGGATTGACGGGTATGCCGACTATTTTGCCAAAATTGCCCAAAACAGCCCGTATAGACCGTTTATTATGATGAAAGAGGCCGAACGGGCCCCTACAAAGCGCAAGATGATGGCAACGCTTGAGCGCACTTTGCGGGCGCACCCGGTGTTTCTGCCCGCGGTTTTAAGGCTTGTCAACGCGGATGTACAGGACGGGAACTTTTCGCGGGCGCGCGGGCGCATAGATTCTGCGTTAAGGCATCCTGATTTGTCGGACGGCACGGCGGCGATTCTATTCACAATGCGGGCGCGCATAAACCGACAGGCCGGGGACCTTTCAAGAGCACAAAACGACATCATGCGGGCGGGCGATTTGATGCCCTCGACGCCGGCCATATTATCGGAACAGGCAAAGATTTGGACACGCATGGGAAAGAACCTTGACGACGCTTATATCATCGCGATGGCGCTTGTAAAAAAGCATCCGTCCGACATCGACGCATGGGCGACGACGGCGATGGTGGTAAGAAGAAACGAAGGCCCGCGCGAGGCGCTTGTCATCCTTGAAAGAATCGGTCGCGTTGCGGAATCGAATTCATTTTTGTTCGAACTTTTGGGCGACGTACACATGGACCTTGGGAACAGATTGCAAGCGCGCGAGGCATACCGCAAAGCCATGGACCTGTCATCCGACGGTCTTACAAATTTACCCGAATTGCGACGCAAATTACGCCGCGCGCGATGATAATCTTCACATATCTGCCGGAGCGCCATATTTACCAGAATAGCTTTTTTGTCTACATGGCCATCTTTGCATTTTTGGGCATACGCACGGATAATAATTCCGCGAATTTCTGCATGTTACAGCGCTTTTAAGAAAATTCATCCTGGAACATATTGCCGCGTTTGCAGGAATCGGTTCCGCCGCTTTTTGTCCAGTTTCAGGCGGCTTGTCGGCGCATGAATCCGCCTGTTTTGCGATGCGATTCATTCTTGTGAATTAATTGAAAAATATGATATAATACGGATGCAAAATAAAAGGATATGCCATGAAGAAATTAACCATGTTTTCGTTTGCACTTTTGCTTTCTGCGTGCGGCGGAATGATAAGACCGGAACAGGGGTCAAAGGCTCTTGTGCGATTTAACGAAGAACCGACGGGGTGCACTTTTGTGTATCGCCTTGAAGTCGATGTGTCCGCGTACGCGCAACGCGATGCGGAACAGTTTCTTCGCAACCGTATAATCGCGCAGCAGCGGCAAGGAAACGCATTCCGTATCACCGCGCAAAGCAGCCGGCCGAACCCGGGGGCTATATTCGGGCCAAAGAATTCGTTCATCCTTGACGCGAATATATACGACTGCCCTCACCTGTAATAAAAATCCGCCCGATGGGCGGTTTCTATTTCGCGGGCGCGACGATTATCGACTTTGTTCGTTCGTCCGGCTTGGATTTGGTTTCCACCGTGCCCTTGTCTCCGATGATTTCGACAACACGCGCGAACAATTCCGGAACCACGTCCCGACCGCGGGCAAGGACCTTTTTCCCACCCTTGGTCATGGCGGCAATTTTTACCTTGTTTCCTTCGGCAAGGAACTCCAAAACCTTCTTCATTTTGATGTTAAGGTCGTTTTCTTCGATAAACGGCTTCATCCAGACTTCTTTTAATTCGACCGCTTTTTGGTGTTTTCGGGCCTCGTTCGCCTTTTTCTTTTGTTCGTACTTGAATTTGCCGAAATCCATGATTTTTACGACCGGAGGTATGCTTGTCGCATTAATTTCCACCAAATCCATATCGGCGGTCTCTGCCATCTGCAATGCCTGGGGCGTCGGCATGACGCCGGCGTTGTTGCCGTTTTGGTCTATCAATTGAACGGATTTGGCAAAAATCCGGCTGTTTATCCGCGGACCTGTGTCGCGGCGGGTATCGCGTTGATTGTTAAAAGGTTTAATATCCGGCTCCTTAATTGTGGATTAACAGTACCGATTGTTAATCATTTTTCGCAAGTTTGCAACAAATTTTGCATTTTTTGCAATATATCCCAAACCGGCTTTTTGGCGTCCGGTTTTAACAACAGATAATTGGGGTGGAAGATGGGGATAACGGAACATTCGGATAATTGGAAAATTTCCCCATGCTGGGCGGGTAATTTCGCGTTAGCGATTTCGGCGGCGGCAAGGACGCCAAGCGTTAACACAACCTTTGGTCCGGACAGCTCTATCGCGCGGTCGACATAAGGCCGGCAAAGGTCCAGTTCTTCGCGTGTCGGTGTGCGGCCCCCGGCAGGGCGCCAGAATACCAACGGAACTATGGTCGCTATTTCACGTGAAAGACCGATGGCGGAAAGCATCTTGTCCAACAAATCCCCGGCGGCGCCGGATAAAATCCGCCCCGCGTCATCATCGTCACCGGACGGAGAGTCGGTGATAATCGTAATTTGAGATTTAAGATTTGAAATCTGCGGACGGATAGTTTTTGCAAAACTTTTCAACGGATGGTCGCACGATTCAATCACGGCGCAGAGTTCTTCAAAGCTGTTCGCGTTTTCCGCCGCGGCGCGCGCTGCGTCCAGCGCATCGGAAGCATTCACAACCGGCGTGACGGGCGCCGCCGCGGCTTCGGTCGCGGAGAGCTTTGAGATTTGAGATTTGTTATTATCCAAACTCTCAGTTTTAAGCTCTAGATTCTCTTTTCGAAACGGCGGCGGTGTTTCGGAGAGCTCCCACTTCACACCGACCAGAACAAGGTCTTGCAGCGAATAATTTCCCATCTCTGTTTTTGGCATCATTTTTCCTTGCGTTAGCGCTAAATTTCCGGTAATATATACATCGAGCAACAAAAATACAAGGGAGTATTTTATGAAAATGACAAATTTTGCGATGATGTTGGCCGCGGTCGGCGTTCTTGCCGCCTGTGGAAGAACCAGCAAAGTCACCGAAATTGACCCAAGAACAGAACCAAAGGTTTACTTTGCGTTCGATTCCTATGTAATAACCGAAGAAGCCCGTGCGAACCTTTTGGGCCAGGCTTTGTATCTTCGCAACAACCCGGCGACAAACATACGGATTGCCGGCAACTGCGACGAACGCGGAACATATGAATATAACCTTGCCCTTGGCTGGCGCCGTGCAGAAGCGGCGAAACGTGTGATTGTGGATGACGGCGTCGAAGCCAACCGCGTATCCACCATTTCGTTCGGTAAAGAACGCCCGGCCGTGCTTGGCACAGGCGAAGCGGTTTGGAAATGGAATCGTAATGCTCATACGACCGTAAGGCCGTAAGAAATAAAACCGGACCTTTTGGTCCGGTTTTTCTTTATAAATTTTAATTAAACGCGGGGGCGGAATGTTTTCCGTCCCTCTTTTTAGTCCCCTTAACTTTTCACGTTTCCTTTTGCGCATATAACCGCTTGGCTTGTTATGGACATATCCAGGAAAGAACCGCATTGGATGCAATGGGCCGAGCCGACCATAATCGGAATTTTTATTCCAGCATATGCCTCTCTTTCCTCTCCGTGCGGACAGCGCGTTATACATCCGTATTTGTTGCAGCTTTTGTCGATTTTGTATTTGATATGATATTCGTATTTCGTCTGATAGTCGGCACTCATTCTAAGACTCCTATGCTGTTCTCTTGTCCCGATTCAAGCGCATTATAGTCGGTCTTTCACGAAATTCCATAAAAAAACACCCATAAAACAGGGTGGTGAATGTCATCCGGCCCGGCCTTTGCCCTTTGGGGGGCACTTATTTCTCTTAATTTCGCTATCGCCCGATAACGAAAAATGGTGGTGGACGCGAGAAGACTCGAACTTCCGACCCCCTCCATGTCAAGGAGATACTCTAACCAACTGAGCTACGCGTCCGTGAGCCGGATTATAACAAACATTTTTTTCATTGCAATAAAAATCACGTTTGCTAGACTTTTCCTATGAAAAACAAATACCTTGTCACTTCGGCCCTGCCTTACGTCAATAATGTCCTTCATATCGGGCATCTTGTCGGCTGTCTTTTGCCGTCCGATATTTACGCGCGGTTTTGCCGCGCGCGCGGACGCGACGTTCTGTTTATATGCGGCGCGGACGAACACGGCACGCCCAATGAAATCGGCGCTTTGAAAGAGGGCATGCCGACCCTTGCATACGTCGACAAATACCGCGCGATGCACGAACAATCCGTTAAAGATTTCAATTTATCGTTCGACCTTTATGGCCGGACTCATACGGAACTGCACGAAAAACTTGTGCAATCTCTTTTTACACGCTTGGACGATGCGGGATTAATCGAAGAACGCATATCGTCACAGCCATATTCGGTTGACGACAAAATGTTCCTTGCCGACCGGTTTATAGAGGGCACTTGCCCCAAATGCGGATTTGCATCCGCCCGCGGACATCAATGCGAAGACGGTTGCGGCGCGCTTTTGGACGCGTGCGACCTTATCAATCCGCGCTCTGTAATATCCGGGTCCGAAAATATCGAAATGCGCGAAACAAAGCATTTATATCTTAAACTGTCCGCAATGCAGGACAGGCTTCGCGAATGGATTGACAGCCGCGTCGGGTGGCCGAAAACCGCAACAAGCATCGCCAACAAATGGCTTGCCGAGGGTTTGCACGACACGCCCATCACGCGCGACCTGTCATGGGGAATTCCGGTGAACAAACCGGGTTATGAAGATAAGGTTTTCTATGTCTGGTTCGACGCGCCGTGGGGATATGTCTCGATTTCACAGGCCGCGCGGCCGGATGATTGGCAGACATGGTGGAAAACGGGCAACGACTGTCATTACGCACAGTTTATGGGCAAAGACAACGTGTCGTTCCATGCCGTAATCTTTCCGGCCCAGGAACTTGCGGTGGATAATAATTGGAAAATGGTCGACGTCCTTAAAGCCGTGAATTTCATGAATTTCGAAGGCGCCAAGATTTCCAAATCAACCGGCAACGGGATATTTTTGGAAGACGCCATCAAAGATGCACCGGCGGACGCGTGGCGGTACGCCCTTATTTCAAGCGCGCCGGAAACAGACGACACGGATTTCACCGTCCAACGTTTCGCGGATATTGTGAACAAAGACCTTAACGGAATGCTTGGCAATTTTGTGTCGCGCGTGTGCAAATTGTGCGAAAAGAATTTCGGAAACAAAGTGCCCCCATTCAAAAAAGGATTCGAAACCCCGATTGATGCGATGAACGGTCATCTGGCCGCTTTGGCCGCCGCGCTTGATGCCTGTGAATTTCGCAAAGCGGTCGAAGCGCTGCGCTCTATGTGGGCGATTGCCAACGAATATATGTCCGAAAAGGCGCCGTGGACGCTTGTCAAAGACGGCGACCCGTCTTCGCCTGGCGGCTGCGCCGAGGCGCGCATGGAACAGGCGGGCGCAATTTTGAACGAATGTTTCCAAATGATTGATTTCTTTGCGCGCATCTCCGCCCCTTTTATTCCGGCGGCCAGCGAAAAGATGCGACAAATTTTCCCCGCTGCAAAGCTTGATTTGTCATGGCCCGAAAAATACGAATGGCGCGTCGAAGACGGCACGGAATTCATCGTTCCGGAAAACCTGTTTGAACGCATTGATGATGAAAAAATTGCCGAAATGACCGGTAAATATGTCAAAAAATAATCCGCGACTTGTCCTTTTATCCTGTTGCGCGCCGTGCAGCGTCGGCGCGGCCACGCAATTAAGAGAGCAGGGCGCGGACTTTTGCGTCCTTTTCCATAACCCAAACATTTATCCGGAATCCGAATATCAAAAACGCCTTGCCGAACAGATACGGCTGTGCGAATCAATGGGTGTGAAATATGTCGTTGGGAAATACGACCGCGACGCTTGGGCCCAATGTGTCAAAGGGATGGAGGATGAGCCAGAGCGCGGACGCCGGTGCGCCGCGTGTTTCAGGCATCGGATTGAATGGGGCGCCCGTTACGCAAGGGACAACGGATACGACGCCTTTGCAACCGTATTCGGCGTCTCGAAACATAAAGACCAATGTCAAGTCGATGCGGTCGCAAAAGCGGCAGAGGGGCAGGGTGTTCGATACATTCCGACAGACTGGGACGAAGATTTGCACCAAGAAATCATTAAAAAGGCCGGCTTTTATCGGCAAAGTTACTGTGGCTGTGAATTTTCGATGAAAAAGACCGATGGGTAATTCCATCCGTTTTTTAATTAGACAACCGTCACTTGGACGCCTATAATCACGAAAAGGAGTCATATATGTCATCTATATTTATATTCCCGGGTCAGGGCTCGCAATCGGCCGGCATGGGCAAAGAATTGTTCGACAATCATCCGGCCGCGCGCGAAGTGTTCGAAACAGTCGACGAAGCCGTCGGCACGAAACTTTCCGACACCATATTCAACGGACCGATGGAAGAATTGACGCTTACCGCAAATGTACAGCCGGCGATATTCGCAACATCCATGGCGATGCTTCGCGTCGCAGAGGAAAAGGGATTGGTGGGACGGCCGACATTTGTCGCGGGACATTCTTTGGGCGAATATACCGCGCTTTGCGCCGCGGGCGCCTTGTCGGTTCATGACACCGCGAAACTTTTGCGTCTTCGCGGGGAATCAATGCAGCGCGCGGTCCCGGTGGGACAGGGCGCGATGGCCGTCATCATGGGGTTGGATATAGACAAGGTGCGCGAAGTATGCGCCCTTGCGGAACATGGCGAAATATGCGACATCGCGAACGACAACGCGCCGGGACAGATTGTCATTTCCGGAAGCAAACCCGCGATAGAACGCGCGATGGAGCTTGCCACCAATGCGGGCGCAAAGCGCGCGATGCTGTTGCCGCTTTCCGTGCCGCCGCATTCAAGGCTTATGGCGCCGGTGGCGATTGAAATGCACAACGCGCTTTATAAAATCAATATGAAGGAACCGGTTGTGCCGCTGATTTCCAATCGGACCTGTACGCCGATGACCGACGTGGATGAAATCAAAGACGCGCTTGTTTTCCAAATAACCAACGGCGTGCGCTGGCGCGAAACCGTCCTTGCCTTGCCGGCGCTTGGCATAACGGAAACAATCGAATGCGGTCCGGGCAACATACTTACCGGGCTTATCCCGCGCATCATGCCGGAATTGACCGCGACAAAATTGGAGGTTTAACATGTTCTCATTAAAAGACAAAGTTGCATTAATAACCGGCGCAAGCGGCGGAATCGGCGAAGCAATCGCGCGCAGATTTGCGGATGCGGGCGCGACTGTCGTCCTTACCGGACGGAACGAGGGAAAACTTGCCGAACTTGCCGCACAAATCCCGGGGGCCATTGTTATCCCGGCGGATTTGGCAGCTCCCGGCGCCGCGGCCGATTTGATTGCCAAAACTACCGAAAAAGCCGGCAAAATCGACATTCTGGTCAATAATGCCGGCCTGACCCGCGATACGCTTTTCATGCGCATGACCGACGAACAATTCGACGAGGTTATGAACGTAAACCTTCGCGCGGCGTTTATGCTTTGCCGCGCCGCGGTCATGCCTATGATGAAAAACAAGTTCGGACGCATCATTAATATATCAAGCATCGTCGGATATATCGGCGGACCGGGCCAGGCAAATTACGCCGCATCAAAAGGCGCGCTTGTCGCCATGACAAAATCTATCGCCGCCGAAGTCGCATCAAGAGGCATTACGGCAAATTGCATCGCGCCCGGATTTATCAAAACGGCAATGACCGATGTTTTGCCGGATGAAATCAAAGACACATACCTTAAACAAATTCCGGCGGGACGTTTTGGTGAACCGGCAGACATCGCAAACGCAACTGTGTTTCTGGCAAGCGACGAAGCATCATATATAAATGGCAATACACTTCATGTTAATGGCGGGATGATGCGCTTTTAGGGACAAACATATATTTTCCGTCAACTTGCAGACACGGCAATGTGTCCCGGCATGTTTTCAAAAAAGTCGCCGTGGACCTGCGGATTCCTGGGCTTCACGATTGGAAAACTTGTGGCGTACTGTCTATGAATTTACATTTCGGATACGTCGCAACACGACCATTATGCCGGCCGGCGTCATACCGGGAATTTTGGAAAGCGATGCGATATTTTCGGGTCGCACCGCCGTCAGTTTTTCGGTCAATTCATTTGTAAGTCCGGCCAGACCTTTGTAATTGAATCCAACCGGTATCTTTATATTTTTGTCCCGGCGATAGTTTTCTATTTCACGCTCGTTGCGCGCAACGTATCCTGCGTACATCGTGTCGATTGCGTTTCTGATTTCTGATTTTTGATTTTTAACTTTTTCAAATCGTTCTTGTGATAACAAGCCAAGCCCGACCGCAGCGTCGCCCAAACGAAATATCGCGTTGTCGGCGCGCAGCGACAGCCGGTATTCCGCGCGCGACGCAAACATCCGGTAGGGTTCGTCAACGCCAAGCGTCGTTATGTCGTCTATCAAGACGCCGATGAACGAGTTTGTCCTGTCCAGAATCAACGGCTCGGCATCCGTCGAAAATGCGGCCGCGTTTGCCCCGGCGGCCAATCCCTGGGCGGCGGCTTCTTCATATCCGGATGTGCCATTGATTTGCCCCGCGAAAAACAGGCCCGGAATATTTTTCGATTCCAAAGTCGATTTCAGCGCACGGGCATCAATCGCGTCGTATTCGATTGCGTATCCGTAACGCTCAACCCGCACATTTTCAAGGCCTGGGATGGTTTTGATGAATTTATCCTGGACCGATGACGACATGCTTGTCGATATTCCGTTCGGGTATATGATTTTGCCGTCCGCCGTTTCCGGTTCAAGAAAGATATGATGGCTTTCATGTTCCGGAAAGCGCATGACTTTGTCTTCGACGGATGGGCAATACCTCGGCCCGGTTCCCGTAATTTCGCCGTTGTACATCGGTGCGTCTGTTATATTGTCGCGGATGACGGCGTGCGTTTCGGCGCTAGTTCTTGTTATGAAACAAGAAACAGGGTTGAGGTTACTTGCCTCTAAACTCTGCGGAGCGAACGCGCCGCTGAACCATTCATGGTTTTCGTCGCCCGGCTGAACTTCGCATTTGGAGAAATCTATACTGTCCGCGTACAGTCGGGCGGGGGTTCCGGTTTTAAGTCGAATTAACGAAAAGCCGGTCTTTTCGAGTGTTTTTGATATGCTTTTGTCTGCAGATTGGTACGTTCCGTCGTCTTGCAGGCGGCCCGATTCTATCTTTTCCTCCCCCCGGTGGACAAGCCCGTTAAGAAAGGTCCCGGTCGTAATTACGATTGCTTTGGCCTTGTATTTCCCGTTGATGGTTTTGTCTTCAAGGTCCAAGGTTTCGACCGGTTCGAAAATAATCGTAAGGCGCAAGGCGTAAGACACAAGGAGTTTTTTAATCGCGTCACGATACAAATTTCTATCAATCTGTGCGCGAAGCGCACGCGTCGCCGGTCCGTGCGACATATTCAGCATACGGAAATGAATCCCGGCCATGTCCGCCGCACGGGGCATTATGCCGCCAAGCGCGTCAATTTCTGCAACCATTTGGGATTTTCCGGGGCCGCCGATGGACGGATTGCACGACATTGCGCCCAAATCATCGGGAGATTTGGTGAATAATGCGACCGTCGCCCCGCGGCGGGCCGCGGCCGCGGCGGCTTCCACCCCCGCATGTCCGCCGCCGATAATGATGACATCATAATCAATCGTCAAAGCGGTATATCGGTTATACGGGCGATTTTTTCCAACGCCTTGTTTTTGATGCTGTCGCAAACATACTTTTCATCCAGCAGGGCTTTCAATTTTTTCATCATCTGTTCGGCGTCCGTTTTAGGTATTTTTAATTCGTATGTGCGCCCGC
>WRCO01000001.1 GCA_009783855.1 Alphaproteobacteria bacterium | reverse complement strand
CACCCATCACCAGGCGGAACGTTTTTATCCCACCCGCCTTCGCTCCGCTCCGGCGCGGCTCGCGAAGTAACTTACATGTGTGTGTGTGTGTGTGTGTGTGTGTAGCTTTCTGCGGGTTTCAACGCGGTGTGCCTGTAGGGAACGAATATCCTCGGCCTCATGGGACCTTCGATAGCCGACCCCTGCAAATCGTGTGATGCGTTCTACAAATCTCATAGCGGGATTATAGCATAAAAGCAATCAAATGACACAAGGAAATTCACGCCCTGTAACCAATTCCAAATTTTGCACAGCTTATATCAAAACTCTAGAACAACAAATTCAACCTGCCCCCGATTCTCCATTCGTCATTCTTGAATTCATAATCAAAAGTTCCGGCGTATACGGTGCGGCCGAATCTTGCGGTGACTTTTCCGCCGGCCCATTCTTGGTCATATAACGGGTCGGTCGCTTTGCGGAACATGACATTCGCGCCCGCCGCCCATCCGCGCGCTATGCGGACATACATTTCGGGCGACATGTCGATGTACGCCATTCCTTCCGTTTCATGGAATATCCAGCTTGCCTGAACAGTTCCGGCAATGGTAAGCCGCGCCCACTGCCGTCCCATGCGTGCGCCGGTGACATAGACCGTGCTTGTATGGTTTGGCAATCCCGCCGCGCCCGCGCCGGCGAAATTAATTCCCGCGAATACGTCCGTCTTGGTTGCGCGCGCGGAAGGCGTGCGGTACATAAGCATAAGGCCGACATCGGACAGCCCGCTTTCCCCGCGATAATTATTTTGAAGGCTTATGTCGGCGGCAAACGCCATATTGCCGTTTATGCCGTATGAAAACCTTTGCATGATGCCAATCGATTCATTCCCGCCATGAACCCTTGACCATGATACGAAATCCTGTGCCGCTTCGAAAAACATGGGGTCTTCGGTATCAAACCGGATTTGTTCCGAAACCGGCTCTGTAAATGTGGCAGGACTGTGGAATGCCATCGACGACCCTGATAACCTTTCTTCCGGCAGATTGGCAAGCGCGGGCGCGCAAAAGAGCACAGAGCACAGAGCATAGAGCACAGATGTTTTTTTCAAGCCCGAAAAACTGTATTTCAATTTTAACATTTGTTCACGCTCCATCTATTCTCTGTGCTCTAAAAATACAACATTCCCCTTACCCCGAACGCCATGTCGGCATAGCCGGATATGTCGATGAAAGACACACAGGCAAGGTCGTTCACATTCGGTCCGGTACAGAACAGCACGTCATCCTGGTCCTCTGCGGTGTTCCAAACCGACATACGTCCGTAAAGTCCGATTGCAATATTCGGAGTCGGTTGGAAATTCACGCTCGCCGATATGTTCGCCTGGGAATGCCAATCGTAATCGCCGATAACGAACTGTCCGCCCACCGACCATGAATCATCAAGCGCGGAGAATACGCCAAGTCCGACTTCCGCATTTGTGGTGGCCGATATATTCCGGTTGAACGGTATATAGTACGACGCTATGTCCAAATCCTCGATAAACGGTCCGTATGAATCGCCGTCCCAAGAGGTTCCCATAACACGTACAAGTCCGTAAACAGTCGTGTCTCCGATATTGTGCCCAAGCCTTGCCTCGGCGGCAATCGAATTGGCAAATTCGGTCCAGATATAGTACGCCGCAGCGTTCGCGACCCAATCGCCGCTGTCGTAAAAGCGCCATATAAAGCCCGCGCCCGCCTGGTCTATGCCGCTGTCGGACCAACGAAGGTCGGACACCCTTGGCAACGGGTTGGTAAGGCCGGAACCGGCGGGCGGTGTGGGCCGTGGAAAATCCCAATCCATCGCCGCGCGGTTGCTTGCGTATTTTATGCTTACAATTGCCGAAAGTTCATCGGTAAGACCGTAAAGGAAATCCTGTTTAATGAATGTCTGACCCGAACTCCAGTTTCCTTTGTCGCCCGTTATCGGGTCTGTATCGACGGGGTCTTCTATGAATACATCACGCAGATGCCAATCGAACGAATTCCGTGTAATGCCTATGTCGGAAACCGATGCGAATCTCCCGCGTATCGGTTGAAAGAACGGATGCGCAAGATGCGTGTCGCGGTCAAGCATGGACGACGGCGGCGTGGTCCGGACGGGCCGAGGCGGGGGCGGCGCAACCTGTACCGGCGGTGGCGGTGGTGGCAGGAATTGCGGTGGCGGCGGTGGCGGCGGCACGAACGTGCGGGCGGCGTTAAAGTCTTGATACATTCCGGCGCGCCGGCTTGGCATCATATAGAACATGTCGGGGCCGCGTTCCGCTTCGAATCCGGCCACATGAATCTGCGTTTCATGATTGTTAACAGTTATGTTGTTTCGAATATGTATACCCGGTCGCGAAGCCGCGCCGCCATTGCAACGTTCGCCGTCCGCCGTGGCGGCAACGGAAACCAGCGCGGAAATTCCAAAGGCGACCGCGCCAGAGACAAACAACAACATCTGTTTTTTCATGTCAGACCTTTCCTTTCTAATACAATGGATTATACCATAAAATGCATAAAGCGCAAAGCAAGAATTAAGTCGCAAAGCGCACGACTTTCGGTATTGGCCCCTATACCGCGTATTTTCGGCTTATCCTTGCGAAAATTGTCCTTATGCTTGCGGCGGAAATTACGCCGACCGCGGCGCCAAGAACAACGTCCGACGGCCAATGCGCGCCGACCGCGATACGCGACACACCAATTATTGTTGCGGCAATCCATGCCGGGATTCTATACCGCGGCCAAAGTAATCCGAATATACAAAGCGCGGCAAAACTTGCCGCCGTATGTCCCGACGGCATCGAATTAAACACCCATTCCGCGCGCGGCGGATAAAATCCGGTTTGCCCCAACGCCTCCCATAATACGGGCCGCATGCGGCCGATGAATACCTTAAGAACGAACGCGATAATACCGGCAAGCGCGACGGACGACGCCACATAAAGCGCGGTGATGTTGGCATCGCGCAACCATCTCCGGGGGGGCTTTCCAAAATACCGCCGCCAGATACGCATCACGGCAGTGACAAGGAACGCGCCGCCGAACAAAGCGGCAAGAAACTTGAAATTCGAAACCGCGGAAATAACGCGGGCCCACGAACCGTCGAATTCGCGGATAAAAGCGAACACAGGCTTGTCGAACCAAATCACAAGCGCGCCGCAAATTACAACGGCACCGGCGATGCCCAACGAAAGCCTTGCCCAGCTGATTTTATTATCGTGCATAAGAAACATGACGTGTCCTTATTCCACCCAAATCGTTACGAAATTTCCAGTAGCGCCCCCTGTGCCGGGCTCTCCCACAGGAATGGACAAATTGCCCCAAGTCGGCGCGGCGTTGCCGCCCGAACGCAATACCTGTCCCGCGGCGCCCCCCGCGGTCGGTGCAAAAAATGCCGGCGGCGTCGTCGTCGCGGCAACATTGTTCATAGAAATATTTGTCACGGTATCAGTGTCGGTCCATGGCACATTGACCATCATTTGATTATTTGAATTTCTTTGCACAGCATAAGTTCTTTGCGCAGTTGCAGTGACGGCGTTCGCCGCGGTATCCTGTTGGGTTGCGCTGCCAAGTCTTACGGCGCCGGCAGCCTCTGTCGTGGCTATGGGCAGATTGCCATACACGACATCCAATTGTTCCGGATTCGTCACATTTCGCACAACGCTTGTTACAACTTGCGTTCCGGCCGCAGTGTCTTGATTGACAGCCGCCACGGTTCCCTGGGGACCCTGCGGACCTGTGGGGCCTTGCGGACCTTCTGGACCTATCGGACCCTGCGGACCTGTTTCACCAGTTTCGCCTTGCGGACCAGCCGGACCTAGCGGACCTTGTGGCCCTTCTGGACCTATCGGACCCTGCGCTCCAGTTTCACCAGTTTCACCTTGCGGCCCAGCCGGACCTATCGGACCTTGCGCTCCAGTTTCACCTATTTCGCCCTGCGGACCCTCTGGACCTATCGGACCCTGCGGACCTGTTTCACCAGTTTCACCTTGTGGGCCAGCCGGGCCTTGCGGGCCTGTTTCACCTTGTGGACCTATCGGACCTTGCGCTCCAGTTTCACCTGTTTCGCCCTGCGGACCAACAGGACCTTGTGGTCCCTGCGGACCTGTTTCACCAGTTTCACCTTGCGGACCCTCTGGACCTATCGGACCCTGCGGACCTGTTTCACCAGTTTCACCTTGTGGGCCAACCGGGCCTTGCGGGCCTGTTTCACCAGTTTCGCCTTGTGGGCCAGCCGGACCTATCGGGCCTTGCGGACCTGGTCCACCAATTTCACCTTGCGGACCAACCGGACCTTGTGGGCCTTCAATCACCGATATTGCATCGATTATTGCCTCGGCTATTTGGTCAACCTCATCGGCGGTATAAAAATTCGTAAGACGATAGTCAACGTATTCCGTCGACGCAATTCGCGCCGCCGCGGGATGGGCGAACACCAACGCAAGCGCACCCGCGACCATGGCGATGACGATTCCGTTGTTAAAAATGATTGATACTTTCCTCAACTCGACACACTATATAGCAAAAAATTAAATCCAGATAAAGCGTTTTTTTATGTTGCATCATCTCCGGAAAACTGCAATGCAATTTTCCGGGATGACACAGTTCTTTATCGGCCGATAACTTCCCAGACAAAGTCGCCGTTACGGAATGTCAACGCGCATCCAGCTGCCGCGTTGTCACATTCGTCGCCCGGACGCGGAATCGCGGCGTTGGCCGTTGCCTGTGCGGCGCCTGCTGCGGTATGGGCCGCGGCAAGACCGGTTGTCGCATTATTAAGACGGGTGTTTATTCCGGCAATTTCTCCGGCAACCGCTTCGCCAACCATTTCGTCAATCAGACCTTCGACACCTTCTTGTACATGCTGCATCATCGCTTGCGGTGTCATGCCCGAGCCAGCAAGGTGGCCGCCCGTTCCGACAACTGCGATTTGTCCGACCGCTGTACCCGGTGCAATGTTTGATTTGCCGTCAAGCGCGGTGTCGATGCCGGCTTGCGTCATTGTTCCGACCGCTGTTTGCAATGCTTCGATATCCCCTTCGGCTATGCCAACGCGGGTGTTGATTCCGGAAACAGTGGCGGTGGTCGCAAGCGTTCCGACCGTTGTTTCAAGCCCATCCACACGGCCCGCAACGACGCCGATGGCTGCGTCAACCTCTGTTCCGACCATCTCGTTAATCAAGCCTTCAACGCCGTCTTGCACATGGACCATCATCTGTTGCGGTGTCATTCCTGAACCCGCAAGATGGCCGCCTGTACCGACAACAGCTATCTGTCCGACAGCGGCTCCGGGCGCGATATTTGATTTATTGGTTTCCAAATCGTCCACTCGGCCTTCAAGGTCCGCCAAATCGCCGGTAATTCCGCCGTCAAGCTGTGAAATCGCAAGGTCAAGCCGAGCAACTTCCGCAGTAACCGTTGTGGTTGTATCGATTCCGGCGCCAAGTCTTTGCGTGACAAAGTCCGTCGATGCGATGTTTGCCATTGCTGGTCCGACAAGCATTGCGCCGCCGACAGTCATAGCAATCGTCCATTTTGTTTTCATGGTTTCTCTCCGTTTGTTTTTTGTTTTGTTTTCGAATTTGTTTGTTTTATTCCTTGGGTCCGTCTATGCGCCGCTCCTTTCTTGCTTTTGTTTATTTTCAAATTTCGTTGTTACATGATAAGCACGCATTCAACCGCGCCGCTTGCGCGCCGGACAAGCGCGTAATCGCCGTCACTTGGGCATTCAAGGCTAAGTTCACCGGATTCGCCCCGCTCTCCCCGTTCGCCCGCCGGACCTTGTTCTCCCTGGTCGCCGCGAAGACTTACCATCCATTCAACAGGCGTGCCTACAAATCCGCCAAGCACGGCAATTTCATACGCGGACAATCCGTCTTCACCGCGTGCGCCCGCGGCGCCCTGCGGACCCGGCTCACCCTGTATGCCCTGTTCTCCCTGCGGGCCCTGTATCCCCTGGAAACTTGCAAGCCATTCGTTCAAATCTCCTATAAATCCGCCAAGCACGGCAAGCTCATACGCAGACAATCCGTCTTCACCGCGTTCCCCCGGCGCGCCCGGCAATCCCAGAAGCCCTTGTTCCCCGCGTTCACCTCGCTCGCCCGCTGCGCCTTGCGCGCCCGCCGGACCTTGCGGTCCCGGTGTGCCTTCAAAGTCTATAATCCGTTGTTCTACCGCGGTGATTGCGGATAAAAGTTCGCTCTCGACCAGTTTTAATTCCGCGCGCGTGACCTCGCCGCCACCACCGCCGGGTTCCAAATATCTTATGTCGTCTTCAAGACGTTCAAGCCATTGGCGAAGCTGGTTCTCAATCTGCCGCAATTCTTGTTCAGTTACAAATTCCCCAATTCTTCCGGGGCCGGCGCCCGGGTCGCGATTTATCGCAATTCCGCCGGTCGCGGTGGTATGTATATGTTCCAAAACCGAAGACCTTCGCTGTGCGGGCGCGCCTCCCCCCGTCATACGCGCGGGTGTCGCCGCCGCACGCGGCACAGGCGCCGGAGTCGTCACGCGTGGTCCCGCCCCGCCCTGTGTCCCCCCGCCGACGCGCACCGCCGCCGATGAATGCGCAGACAGCGGCAGCAAAAGCAACGCGCAAGGCACGATTATCTTTGTCAAAATTCTATGTTTGTTGTTCATATGTCAATCCCTAGAATTCGAAAGTCAGTCCGATTTGCACCGCATGGTTCATAACCCATCCGATGTCGTTTGTAAATACCCCGTCAATTCCATCAATTTCATAGTCGTATTGGATGCTTCCCGCGTCATACACGCTGAACCGGTATCCGATGTCGACAAACCACGCATCCGCGGCGCGGAATCGCCATCCGGCCAAAATCGACGGCATGACGGATATGGACGACGCGGTTTCGCGTTTGTTCGATAAACTCCTTTCCTCAATCTGCGGCACTGCGGCGCCAATCCCGGCGCCTATGTAAAGCCAGCCCCAATTCTGTTCGACCGTATTATACGTCGCGTTAATCGATGCGAACGGCGCGGACATATGCAGATAGAAACCGTCGGTCGTATCCTTGTACACGCCGGTATACCCGACTTCCAATTCCGTGCGCCAATTATCGTCAAACCTGTGTCCGATGAACACCGACCCGCCGGATTGCGCGGCGGCGCTATGATTCACGCTTGTGGGCGTTACCGGGTCGCCGTCTTCAATTGCGCTGTGGTCTTCGGTGAAGAATGCGAAGTTCTGTATAAACCGCGCACCGATGTACCAATTCCGTTCCGGAAGCCTGGACGACGCCACAATATGTCTTTGCGGCGGCGCGGCGTGCGATGGGAATTGACCGTATACGGGACGCGGAGAAAATTGGCCGTACGCAGCGAAGCTGGCGACGCACCCAAATATCCCCATAAAGAATGCTGTTGGTTTATGCATTTGATAACTCTCTTTGTGTACGCCATTTTACCATAAAACGGCCTTTCAAGAAAGTCTAAAATTTCGACCAAAAAAACGCCGCTTTCGCGGCGGCGAAAAAACAGGAATTATTTCATTGAATTTATATAGATTATGCAATCCATCGCAGCGTCGCAACCCGCGCCCACCGCAGTCGCCACCTGCATCTTCAATTCGGACTGCACATCGCCCGCGACATACATTCCGTCGGGAAGATTTTTTGGCGCAAGGCGCCCCTGTTCATCGCGCAAAACCGATTCGGAAAGATAGTCCGTATTCGCTTCGTGCCCTATGGCGATGAAGACGCCCGCGCATTCTATTTTTTCACCTTTATTTGTTATGACATATTCAACTCCGCTTGCCTCGGCCCCGCTTTGTGGGGACGGGCCGCCGACTTCCGTTATCTCGGTATCGAACATCACGGATATTTTTTCGTTTGCGAGAACGCGGTCGACAAGTATGGCTTCGCCGCGCGAGAAAGCGCCCTTGCGATACAAAATGCGCACAGACCGCGCGTGGTCGGCAAGATACAAAGCGTCGTTCAGCGCGCTGTTCCCGCCTCCGACTACTATCACATCTTTATCCGTATAAAAGAACCCGTCGCAAGTCGCGCAATACGACACGCCGCGCCCGGTGAATTCGCGGATGCCCTTTGTGTCAAGCCGCCGCGGCTTTGCGCCCGTCGCAATGATGACGCTCTTCGATTCGTATTCTTTCCCGTCATCGGCCAGCACATTATATATATGCCCTATGCCGTATGTTTTATGCCCTATTGTCTTTGCGGAAGCAAAGACAAATTCTGCGCCGAACGTTTCCGCCTGTTCCTTCATGGTGTTGGCAAGCGCAAGGCCATTAACCCCCGGGGTCCCCGGATAGTTTTCAAGCGAATGAATCGTCGCCATCTGGCCGCCCAATTGGTCCCCGCCAAGGACAAGCGTCTTTTTACCGCCGCGCGCGGCATACAGCGCCGCTGTCAATCCCGCCGGCCCGCTTCCCAGTATAATAATGTCGTACATAATAAAAACTCCGTTTTTTAACTAACAACTAACAGCTAACAACTAACAGCTAGGAGTTATCCTTACTCAACAATACATACTTTTTTATACTCAATCAAGCCGATTCACCCGAACCAGCCGTTGGTTGTTAGCTGTTAGTTGCTAGTTGTCAATAATCCCGCGAATCGCTTTTGAAAAAAATCCCAGATTTCTGGGACACAAAATAAATCAAGCGCAAAAATGCCGATTCAGTGAAATTTTTTTATCCCGAATCACCAAAAAATACTATATATTGTGTCCGCACAGGGGCAGGAGCCACTATATATTGATAGACAGGTGTAAAAACAAAGGGTTTAGGGGAAATGAACGAATCGACACGCGCTTTGTCCGATTTGGTATACTATATGAAGTATGCAAGATACATGCCGGACCAGAAACGGCGTGAAACATATCCCGAAACCGTCGCGCGCAATAAAAACATGCATCTTGCCAAATTTGCGCATATTCCGGCCGCTCTTCCTTTGATAGAGAAAGCTTACGAACTTGTCCTTGATAAAAAAATTCTGCCATCTATGCGCTCTATGCAGTTCAGCGGCCCGGGAATGATTGCCTGCAACAACCGCATGTATAATTGCAGCGCCGTCGCAATTGACAATCTTGCGGCCTTTTCCGATTTGTTTCATCTTCTTCTTGCCGGGAACGGCGTCGGCTTTTCGATACGGAAACATTTTGTTGAAAAGCTTCCGGCCCTTATAAGTCCGCAAACCGATTCCAAGATTATATTTGTGCCCGAAGATTCCATCGAAGGCTGGTCCGATTGCGTCCGCGCCATACTTTCCGCATATTTTCACATCGGCGCGAAAATTGAATTCGATTATTCAAAGATTCGTCCAAAAGGCGCTATTATAAAGTCAAGCATGTGCGCCGCGCCGGGACCGGGTCCTTTGAAGGAATCCATGGACAATGTAAAGCGGCTTCTTGACCGGAAATTGGCGGCGGGCGATTTGCGTCTTTCGACCCTTGACTGTTACGACATGTGTTGTTATTTTTCCGACGCCGTTATGTCCGGCGGGATCCGGCGAAGCGCCATGATTGCGCTGTTCGACAAAGACGACGAGCTTATGCTTCACGCCAAAGAAGGCGAATGGTGGAAAGAAAATCCACAGCGCGGACTTGCCAACAATTCGGTTCAATTCGACAGAGACGCCACTACCAAGGAAGAATTCGACTATATATTCGATGTCGCGAAAAAATCCGATTGCGGAGAGCCGGGCGTTGTCTGGACATCCAACAAAGAATGGCTTATCAATCCTTGTGCGGAAATTTCCATGCCGTCGATGGGTTTTTGCAACCTTACGTCCATCAATCTTGGCACCGTGGAATCCCAAGAAGATTTTAACGAACGCGCATATTATGCGTCTGTCATCGGAACCTTGCAGGCGGCCTATACGGATTTGAAATACATCCGGCCCGGGTGGAAGACGAACGCGGACAAGGCCGCGCTGCTTGGCGTGTCGCTTACCGGAATCGCGTCGCACCCCGACCTTTCCAAAATCGACTTCAAACAGGCCGTCGCCGAAGTCCGCCGTGCAAACGACGAAGTCGCGGATTTAATCGGAATCAATCGCGCCGAACGCCTTACCACTGTAAAGCCCGACGGCACCGGCTCGTTGCTTCTTGGTACGTCTTCCGGCATACACGCGTGGCATGCGAAACATTATATCCGCCGCGTGAGAATCGTAAAGACAGAGCCTATTTATAACTATATGATGGAAAATTTTCCCGAACTTGTCGAAGACGACGTTATGAAACCGGACAACCGCGCGGTTTTGTCAGTGGTTGTGCGCGCTCCCGACGGCGCCATCACAAGGCGCAACGAAACGGCGTTGGAATTTTTGGAACGCGTGCGTTATGTCTATGAAAACTGGGTGACGCCCGGACATAACAAGGGCGACAACTATAATAATGTATCCTGCACCGTATCTATCAAGAACCACGAATGGGATGACGTTCGCGAATGGATGTGGACGAATCGCGACAATTATACCGGCATATCGCTTTTGCCCTATTCCGATGCAAGTTATCAACAGGCGCCGCTGGACGACACGAACGAAGATGTTTATAAAGAATTTGAAGCAAAGAAATACGTATTCGAACTGGACAAAATAAAGGAAGAGCAGAATTTTGTGAACTTTACGCACGAAGCCGCATGTCACGGCGGCAGCTGTGAGGTGATTTAGGCACTAGGCATTAGGCACTAGTGATTGAATAAAAGATAAATTCCAGTGCCTAGTGCCAAGTGCCTAGTGCCTGCGAACGAAGAGAGCGGAAATGGCACAGATAACAACCAAGACTGGCGACCGCGGGATGACGCAGCTGAATCCGGATAGGATTAGCAGCAAGACGCACCCCATAATCGCCATAATGGGCGAGCTTGACGAACTGTCCTGTGTGCTTGGCATGTCCGGGGACAAGTTCGATTCGATTCAAACGTTTCTGTCCGAACTTATGGGCTATTTATACTATCGCCATATTGATGTCCGAAGAATGGCGGACCAGGTTGAATTTCTTGAACTCTATATAACATCGCACAACAATTCGATTCCGACATGGTTCGTCAATCCGCGCGGCCCAACGTCGCTTGCGCGTGCGGTGTGCCGTCGGGCGGAACGCAGCGTGGTGGAATTCGCGGAATCGGAACGCGCAAAGCCGGAATCCGAAAGATATATGAACATGGACCCGATTATGCAGTATTTGAACCGCCTGTCCGATTTTCTGTTTGTGAAAACATTCGAACGCGCCGTTGAAGAGCCGCAACTGTTCCATGACGAACTTGCGACGCAATTGCCATTGGCGGCCGTGGCTTAATAAATCGGTTGAACTTTTATAAAAACATAATATAATGCGTCCGCAATGTTGAAACGCTTTTTCTCTTTTTCATCCATGTCATCCCCGTTTGGGGTATAGATTTTTGTTCACAATTTTGATATAATTAAACCAATACTATAAAAGCGCATGACAACGCGCTTTAACCAAACGGAATTAAAAATGATAGACTTAAAATTCATTCGCGAACATCCGGATGCCGTCCGTCACGCATGTAAAGTCAAGAACTTCGATGATGTTATTGATAAGATACTTGAACTGGATGTCCGTGTCCGCGCGCTTAAAACAAGCACTCAAACCAAGACGGCCGAAAAGAATAAAATAACGGCGGCCATCGCCGCGACCGATACTTGCGGCCGCGCACCGCTTGTCGCGGAATCTAAAAAAATAGGCGCCGAAATTGCCGACGACGAAGCCGCCCTGAAAACCCTTGAGGCCGAATTGTCCGACCTGCTTCACCGCGTGCCGCAAATTCCGTCGCCCGATTCGCCCGTGGGCCCGGATGCGACCGCCAACGTCGTGACCAAAATCGTCGGGAAACCCGCAAAACTGGATTTCACGCCGCGCGCGCACTATGAAATCATGGATATGAACGGCTGGTGGATGCCGGAAAAAATCGCCGAAATTTGCGGAAGTCGCACATACTGCCTGATGGGCGCGGCGGCGGAATTGGATTTGGCGATACAGACTTTTGTGATTCAGAAAATGATTACAAAAGGATTCATATTTATACAAGTTCCGGCGATTGTGCGGCCGCAAATGGTCTTTGACGCCGGGCATTTTCCGGGCGGAGATTTGTCGGTCATGGACAACGACGTGTTCTATCTTAACGTGCCGGATAAATGCTTGTCGGGAACCGGCGAAATTGTAATCAATTCCCTGCACCGCGATGAAACAATGCCCGAAGATGCGCTGCCCCTTAAATACGTCGGCTGGTCGCCGTGTTTCCGCAAAGAGGCGGGCGCCGCCGGCCGCGATACGCGCGGCCTTGTACGCGTACATCAATTCCATAAGGTAGAACAATTCATATTCTGCAAACCGGAACAATCGGAAGAGATGTATAAATTATTGCTGGGCCTCTTGGAAGAAATCTTGACGGATTTGGAATTGCCTTATCATGTTTTATCCACATCGACCGGCGATATGGGATTCAATAAAATCAAGATGGACGATATGGAGGCATGGATGCCGTCTGCGAACAAATATGTAGAGCTTGGGTCCTGCAGCGCTATCGGCGAATTCCAATCGCGCCGCACAAACACAAGGTATCGCGAGAATGGAACGAACGAGGTTAAATTCTGCGCGACGCTGAACAATACCGCGATGGCCTTGCCGCGCACTTTGGCGGCGGTGATTGAAAATCATCAGAACGCCGACGGCAGTGTGAATATTCCAAAAGCATTGCACCCATTGATGGGCGGCCGTAAAAAAATTGGAACGGCAAAATAAAAACCCGGGCGGCGCCCGGGTTTTTATTTGGAAAAATGCTTCCAATTCTTCACGATTGCGAATATCCCCCCGGGAACTGCAAAGGCATAATATCCGACACTCACTCCGATATATGCGAATGTCCGCCTTACGGGGCTCATGTCCGGATATTGATTACGTTCCAAATATTTAACCGCCCTGTGCCACATATAATTGTCCGCATCTTTGGCAATTTTGGAATCCCACGGATTTTTCCAATTGAACCACGCATCGCCCATGGCGATGACGCCAACCGTAAAATCCTTGACCAGTACGACCGGCCCCCAGACCGGCGAAGTCGCGATTAAAGCGGTCTTCCTTGCCCAATCCCGCACAGGTATCGGCGGGTTCTTTAATTCATACTTTTCGGATATTTTCATATTCTGTATTTTTTACTTGGAATTTGCGTTTGCATTTTTAATCAGACATTCCCGGCATTTTTCGGAAAGGCCGCGTTTGGACATGCTTGCAGTCATTTCTTCTTGATATTCGCTTGGGAAAGGAAACGTCTTGCCTATCGGATTAAGCGGAAACATGACTTTCAGCATGACCGGAACATCGCCGCATCCATTTTCATCACCCTGACAAACCAAAACAAAAGATATGGGCTCGTCAAGTTTAAATTTCTGCAGAAACATTTTATCTGGGCTTTCTTTTGTACGTTTTCAAAATGCACCGTCTGCATTCGTCGTAAAGCCCGTAATCGCCCATATCCGCGACAACGTCTTCGATATTGTTGACATCGTCTTCCGGGAAATTAACCTTGAACCCATTGGGACCGGTATTATGGTTGTGCACAACCGCAAAGTGTGGTGTTCCGCCTTCGGCCGGATGTTCGCAAGTGCATACCATTTTTACCTTTTCCGCTTTGCTGATTCCCACGTGAAATTCCAGCGCGCCTTTGACTTCAGAAGAAAGTATCGGCCCCCAGATAAAGATATTGTAATTTCCAAGACTCATGACTGTTAATCCTTTATATGCCCCCTCGCCCCCGGTTGCGGTTAATTCTACCTCTTTCTCTGCTGATTTGTCAAATTTTGTTCAAAATAAATCCCGGGCGCGCACCGGGATTTTTACTAAACCCTGCTGTATTTCTTACGGATGGCGTGCCGCATTTTGCGCGTGGGAAGAAACATAACGGCCACATACAACAAAAAGTTATATATCCAGTTCTTTCTGAATTCCGTATAGAACGGCGACATTTTCGCATACTTCCACCATACGCCGCCTTTGCGCACGGGAAACGACCACGGCTTTTTGCCGGTGTAATGAATAATTGCTATATCGCGGCCGCCGGTTGCATAGTCCGCATGCGTGCGGTAATTGTACAGCGTACAGGCATCGTCATACATGGCAAGCCTGCCGCGAAACGCCACGGCAAGAAGCCCCTGTTCAAACGACAGATTCTTGTCTTTGAAATATTCCGCGAACGTTTCATATATCTTTGACTTTCGTATTCCGGCAAGGTTCATGACAATAACGCCGGCGTTGTATTGAATAATTTCGCCGTATTTTTTTGTGCCTACGGGCGTCTTGAACGCCTGACCCGTCTTGAACGCCAAAAGATAGTTCTTGCCCAAATGGGTCGTCGCCAATTCATCAAGCGGGCGCAGGACGATGGTATCGTCGTCAAGATATATGATGCGGTCAAGCTTTGGAAATACGGCCCAGAAATCCTGTTTCCAATAACATATTCCACCGCCGAATGCCATATTGCCGTCATACGGGATTGTTGCAATCTTCGTATCGAATTTGATGAATTCTATTTTGGATTCCGGGTCCTGTTTTGCGACAAGCTCTGTCATCTGCTTTTTCGCATCTGCGTTTTTGAACATGTCCGCGGTTACGACGCACCTTATGAAATAATGGCAATCGCCGCGGTTGCAAAGCATCGACAGCATCGACACCGCCGCCGTCTTCCACCGCGAGTTGTCGAAATTATACGCAACGTCGATAAGTTGTTTCACGCCTTATTCCCCGCCTTCTTCGTCATCCGGACCGGTTGTCATTTCTTCGGCGATACCTGCCGACCGCGCCATGATTGCGGAAAGCAGTTCCGTTTGCGCCGCTTCGTTGTTTTTAAGCCATTCGCGCGCGTTTGCCTCGCCCTGACCTATTCTTTCGGAATTGTACGAATAGAACGAGCCGGCTTTTTCAATAAGTCCGAATTTCACACCCATGTCCAGAATTTCCGAAGTGCGCGAAATTCCTTCGCCGTACATGATTTTGAAATCAACGGTGCGGAACGGCGGCGCGACTTTGTTCTTTACGACCTTTACGCGGGTTTCGTTTCCGACCACGTCTTCTTTGTCTTTGATTGCGCCGGTGCGGCGAATATCAAGGCGCACGGATGCATAGAATTTAAGCGCGTTGCCGCCGGACGTTGTTTCCGGATTTCCGAACATCACGCCGATTTTCATTCTGATTTGATTGATGAATATCATCAAAGTATTCGAACGCGAAACGGACCCGGCAAGTTTTTTAAGCGACATGGACATAAGGCGCGCGGTCGTGCCGACATGAGTGTCGCCCATATTGCCTTCAAGTTCGTTTTTGGTAACAAGCGCCGCGACGGAATCGACAACGACAACATCTACCGCGCCGGACTTGATAAGCGTGTCGGCGATTTCCAACGCCTGTTCGCCGGATTCCGGTTGGGAAATAATCACGTCTTGAACATTAACGCCAAGCTTTTTCATATACGACGGGTCAAGGGCGTTTTCCACATCTATATATGCGACCGTTCCGCCTTTCTTTTGCGCTTCGGCACAGGCATGCAGAGCAAGCGTCGTTTTGCCACTTGATTCCGGACCGTATATTTCGACGATGCGTCCGCGCGGATATCCGCCGATGCCAAGCGCAATGTCAAGCCCAAGCGATCCGGTCGAAATCGCTTCGATATTCTGAACCGCGCCGTCGCCCATGGACATGATCGCGTCTTTGCCGAATTCTTTTTTAATCTGGGCCAATGCGGATTCAAGCGCCGCGCTTTTCGCGCCGCTTACCTTTGCGACCACTTTTTCTTCTGTCTTTTTTGGCATGATTTTTATCCTTTGGTTGGTACGCCAACCATAGCAAGTCCGGCAAATTTTATCAACGGGTATTTTGGTAATTACACGGCCCGCTGATAAAAACGCACCTCAACAGGCCCACAGTTTTGTAATTGACAAATCTAGCCATGCGTATAATAATCGCTCTATGATATATCTATACGGACCGGAACGTTTCGAAGGATTGCACGAACACATGGCGGATTTGCAAATTTCCGCCGATGATGATTTGCGCGGCCAAACGATTCTGCTCCCCGGCGGCGGAAGCTATGAAAGAATGTTCCATTTGTCCGCGTCGTTCCCCGACACGTACTTCATAAATATGGATTTATGCACAGGCGCCGAAGGCATAGGCACCGCGGAAGAAAAACACCCAAGCAACAGATGGCATTTCCACAAAGAAGAGAAGAATTACCGACAAAAGGTCACTTCCATACAGGGCGATTTTGTAAAATCCGACATCCCGCCGGATTCCGCAGACCAGGTTTGGATGGAGCGCTCGCTGCCTATATACTGCGAAACCATGGACGCGGTAAGGCTGTCCGTATATCGCGCCATGTATGTTACAAAGCCCGGTGGAATCGTCCGAATATTTCCGATGGCGAAAAACCTGTCGTATGTTATGGGGCGCAATCTTGTGACGCGAAGCTTTATAAATCGCTTTTTTATAACAGGCACCAGAATAATCAAGGCTGTCGCAAAAGCCGCCGATTTGTCCGTCAAATGCGGCGGCAATCAAGACTGGTACATACGCGAAGGCATATATTGCGGCGCGCACATATTCCTGCCGAATGACAAGACGGAATTCAATCGGCGGTGCGCCGATAATATCCGAAAGATAGAGCGTTCGGGCAATCTTCCGGATATTGTGGTGTGCCGGAAAAAATCCGACAGAAAATGGACGGTTCCCAAAATTACGGCAAAAGATTTTGCTATTTCTTTAACAGCAAAAGACCGGTAGCGGCGGCCATAATCCCCGCCACAATCCACACAGATGAAGTCGCGCCGAACGCAAATATCACAATGGCGGCGACCATCGGGATTACGATTCTTGCGATTGCGCTTGCCGTTCTGAATATGCCCATAAACCGCGCGCGCTCTTCTTTTTTTGCAGCATCAAAAAACAGCAAATCACGAAGCGGTTCGATAAACGCGCCGGGAATCTGCCAAAGCACGAATATAAGAAGCACGGTCCATCCGCTTGCCACGGATGCCCAGAATGCAAGCGCCGCGAACGAAAAGAACCCGATGGACAGCCATAATTTCTTGCCGTATTTCTTGGCAAGCCACCCCATCGGTTGCGACAGGATTACGTACGGAATTATGCCAAGCGTCAAGACAAGCCCAAGCGTTTCTTTTGAAAAACCGTTTTCCATCACTATAATCGGCACATAAATGCCGCGCAGCGCAACCATGGCATAATTTCCAAAAAGCACGGCGTACGCCCGCGCGAAGCTTTTGCGCCGAAAGAATACAAGGACGGCGCGCCAAAGATACCTTAACGTCCGGCGGGCTTGTATGACGGCCGCCTTTTTGTCTTCTTGGATTATCCTCATGCTTGAAAACACCAAAAGCCCGATGGCGTAAATGACCGCCACGACAAAGAACGGCGCGCGGATTCCGAAATAATCCGCAACGGTAAGCGACAAAAGCGGCGCAATTAGCGCGCCGACATTAATCCAAAACCAATACCGCGCGTTAAGTTTTTCCATCCCGACTTCTCTGGAAAAATCGGCCATGAAAAGCGGGATAAGCAAACCGATAAGCACCTGGAAAATTCCGCCGGTAAAGTCAAGCGTGATAAACGTCGCCGGACGGATGGAAAACCCCATCATCGCGTATATTATCGCGGCGGCAAGCAAACAGATATAAAAAAGCCGCGCCTTCGATATGCGTTTGAATATTTCGCCCGCAAACAGGCTTATCGCCATTGCGAATGCGAAATACGCCGAAACATACACGCCGACAAGCGCGGGGTTTTTAAGAATGTCAAGCAGGACAAGCGAATACACCGCCCCGATGATGCCGCTTGCCAGACCGGTGAATATGCCAAGGTTCGCGAACGAAAACCCGGACAGTTTTTGATGCATGGAAATGTATTTGTCTGACACGTCTGCTCGCTTCGTTCGCGTCGGCATTCGGATTCGGTATACGGATACGGCGCCCTTATTGACCCGAATACCGTATCCGAATACCGGATACCGATTATTCCATTAACCGATTGTACAACTGTTCGTCCGTCAACAATTTCGTCGCCACCGCCAATGCGACGGCATCTTCGTCCGCGCCGGACCTTATCGCCGGGCAACCGCGACGGATTGCCGCAGAGTCGACATCTTCGGCGTTAAAATCGCGCGCACCGAATTGACCGTTAAGGACATTTATAAAGAATGCGTTCTGCTGTGCCGTGTTGCGGATATTGGAAAGGCATACCACCGGAAACACTCCGCGGTCGTGAAGTTCGCGGCCAAGCCCCGTCTTTATGGTGCGGTTAAGGACTTCCAATTGCCCCCCTGTGGACAGGTCAAGGCGCGTCGCCAAACGCGCGCGGCCCGCGGTCGGCGTGCCGATAAGAATTCCGCGTTTGTTTTCATGCATCGCGGCGGCGATTGCTTCGCCCGTGCCGCTTGTCCCGCCGGATACGACGACAACCATGTTGGCGTCGGTAACCTTGTCGCCGCCCGGGGTGACTTCTGTTTCTTCCTTTGCGGTTTCCACGGAACGCAATACCGGCACGCGCCCAAGGAACAAGCCGGCAATCTTTGCCGCCGCGCGTTCGTCGTCGCCCTTTGCCGCCCGAAGGTCAAGGATTATGCCCGTCGCCGGAAACCTTGCCAGCGCTTCGTTGATAATATTCGCCGCGGAACTTGACACCCTTGTCACCACGATTTCCAAAATGCCGTCTTTCCAAATCACGTCGGCATCGGCTATGATTACCGTCGCACGGCGCAGGGTCACGTTGCGCATCCCCGCCTCTGACCCGACGACCATCCGCACCGTCCCGGAATTGAATCCGGCAAGTTCGGCCGCTATTTCGCCCTCTTTCATTTCGGTCACGCGGCGTCCGTTTATTTCGAAAATCAAATCGCCCGCGCGAATATCGTTATCGGCGGCAAGCGACCCTTTGTACACGCCCGTTATCCGGAAATTGCCGCGTTCGTCGACAATGCCTTCGACCCCGGCGGACGTAAGAAGGCGGCCGTCGTTCATAATTTCGGCGCGGCGCGAATGGACATACCGGCCGTTTTCATCAATGCCGCGCATAAGCGCGCTTACAATGACTTCGTAAAGCGACCCTTCGTCAAGACGACGAAGCAGCGGCATCTGTTCGCGAAGCTTTATAATCATCGCGGTCGTGATTTCGCCGTACGCCGTCCAATCGCGGGCGCGCGGGCGCGGCCAGTTTCCGATGATGTCTTCGCGCCAGACAAGGACCGCGCGATTGTCCGTCAATGCTATATGCGCATGTCGGTCGATTGCTTCCAAAGATTCAAGGGCGACGCGAATATCGCGGCCGCCCCACTGTACCGTGTCAAGCCGTTCAAATATCTCGGCAAATGTTCGGGACATTTCAAAAACGTCAAGATTGTCCTGAACCGGATACCGCGGGTCGAACAGTTGCGATGCCTGCACCGCGGGCGCAAACAAGAGCATAGAACACAAAGCACAGAGTATGGATGCCTTTTTAAGAACTGTGAAATTGTCTTTCTCTCTCAACATTTATCTATTCTCTTTGCTCTATTATTTCTCTTCCCTTAAATTAAAGTTCAAAAGAAGCGCGTTGGATATAAACATCGACGTAGTGGTGCCAAGCAGTATGCCAAACATCATGGCAAGCGAGAATTCGCGAAGCACCATCCCGCCGAACAGGTACAAGCCAAGCATGACAAGCGCCGTCGTCGTCGATGTTATAACAGTACGGCCAAGCATTTCGTTTATGGACAAATCGACAAGGTCCGGCATCGGCATCTTGTGGTATTTTTTCGCATTCTCTTCAATCCGGTCGTAATTCACAACCTTGTCGTTGGTCGAATACCCGATTGCCATCAATATGACGGCGATGGCCGTCTGATTGAATTCAAGCCCGACAAGCGAAAAGAACCCGAACATTATGATGAAGTCCAGTATAAGGGTTATGAACGCGCCGACGGCATACCCTCCCTTGTACCGTATCCAGATGTATATGGCCATAAGAATGAACGCGAATATTGTCGCCATGATTCCGCCGCGGATAAGTTCGCCGCCGATTTTCGGGCCGACTATCTGTATCTGTCGGTATGTCACGCGGTCGCCAAGTATCTCGCGGATTTCGCGCGTCGCCTGATTCTGCTGTTCCTCTGTGGCGTCTCTTTGAAGTCCCACGCGGATAAGCACGGTCCTTGTTTCGACGAATTCCTGTATTTCCGGCGAAAACGCGGCAAGGTCGTAACGCATCTTGTCGATTGTGAAATCGGCGCTTACCGGCGCGACCTCCATCGATATTCCGCCCGCGAAATCAATTCCGTAATTAAGCCCGCGAAGTCCCAAAGATAAAACCGACAGCGCGACCACCACAATCGCAGCGGCGTACGATAATTTGCGATATTTCATAAACTTTAATTGCATGATATAAACCTTTTTATTTGCTTGCTCGCGCCGTGCGCTGACTCTTAAATCTTTACAAACCCAATTTTCCTATTCTTTCCGCCCATATACAAATCAACCATCGTCCGCGACAACAGGATGCAAGTGAACAGCGTGGTAAGGATTCCGATGGAAAGCGTGACGGCAAACCCGCGTATCGGCCCCGCGCCGAACTGGAACAGAACAAGCGCGCATATAAGCGTGGTAAGGTTCGCGTCGATAACGGTTTTAAGCGCGCGATCGAACCCGGCGTCTATGGCGCGAAGCGGACTTGACCCGCCGCGAAGCTCTTCCCGCAATCGTTCGAATTGCAGCACGTTCGCGTCAACCGCCATGCCAAGCGTCAATGCAATACCGGCAATTCCCGGAAGCGTAAGCGTTGCGCCAAGCAATGCGGATATGCCGATAATCATCATCATATTGACGATTAACGCGATATTCGCGATGATGCCGAATCCCTTGTAAACGGCAAGCATGGCAAGGATAAGGAACAAAACGCCGACGGCGGAACCGATTGAGCCTGCGCGTATGGTATCCGCGCCAAGCCCCGCGCCGACCGTGCGTTCTTCAATGACGGTAAGTGGCGCCGGCAAGGCTCCGCTGCGAAGTAGCACGGCAAGGTCGTTCGCCTCTTGCACCGTAAAGTTTCCGGTAATCTGGCCGCGGCCGCCCGGTATGGGTTCGCGTATTACCGGGGCGGACAAAACCTTGCCGTCCAATACTATCGCGAATCTTTCGTTGACATGTTCGGCGGTAAGCCGCGCAAACCGGCGCGCGCCGACGGAATCGAAGACTTGCGTCACGGCGGGCATATGATTCTGGTCGAACGTCGCCTGTGAATCCCGAAGATTTTCGCCGGAAACCTCGACACGCGTAAAGATGGGGATAAGCCGCGCCGGGTCGTCCATCATCGGAAGGAATTCCGTTCCCGCCGGCGGCCGGCCGGTCATCATCTGTTCCGGCGTGATATTTTCGTTCACAAGATGGAAAGTCATCTTTGCGGTCTGCCCGATAAGCTCTTTTATACGCTCTGGATTATCAACGCCGGGCAGCTGCACCATTATGAAACGGCCGCCTTGTGTATTTATCGAAGGGTCGCGCGTGCCAAGCGCATCAATGCGCCGTCGCACGATTTCCACAGACCGGCTTAACGCATCGTCGACAAGCGTCGCTTTTTGCCGGTCGGAATACGAAACGGTTAATGTGTTCCCGCTTACGCTTATATCGACCGCGTCTCCGAATTCAGAGCGAAGACGGCCCCGCGCGCGCGACACATCGGCCGGGTCGCGTATGACGACAGATACCCGCTCTCCGCTGACGCGAAGGTCTGAAAACCGGATGAGACCGCGACTGCGCGACAAAAGCGCCGCGCGCGTGGTTTCGTACAATTGCACGGTCTTTTCCCGAAACATCGCGTTTGTATCGACTTCAAGCAACAACTGCGCCCCGCCCTTAAGGTCAAGACCCAAATTGATAGGCTGTATGAACGATGGAAAACTTGGCGCCGCGCTTGGGAAAAAAGTCGGCACGGCCAAAACGCATCCTATGATTGCGACAGATATTATAATAGCTTTTTTTAACATTAATTAAACCTTCGGTTTTCGTGGGCGGTGACCCGTGCCGGCGGCTCGTGGTTTTGATTCCGGGACAACAACACCCACAAAATGCATACTACGAGACACCAGCACCAACCACCTATTCAATATTCGCGACCGCGCTGCGCGGGATTTTAACGATGACGCCTTTGGCGATTTCTACTTCCAAATCCTTGTCGTCGATTTTCCGAACGACGCCGTAGATTCCGCCGGCCATCAATATCTTGCTTCCGACCGTTAACTTTTCAAGCATCGCCCTGTATTCTTTCATTCGCTTTCTGTTCGGCATAATCATCATGAAATACACAATTGCGAACATAGCGCCGATAAAAATAAGCGTGCTCATCATATCACCCTGCGGGGCGGCGGCGACGTCTGTAATCTTGTCGACAATTTCCATCGATTTCTCCTTTGATTTCCCGGAATTTATAGCAATTAGACCCCATTTTCGCAAGTAAATAATCCAAACAATAATTTGACAAACAAAATCTTGGCAATTAAAATGCGGAACGCAACAAAAGGCTGTACCCATGAATACAAAGTTTATTCACGACCTTCTTGACACTCAACATCAATATCAATAAGAGGCAAACCATGGACAACTCGCAGGAAATATCCACAAACAAATGCGACAACGGGCTGAAAATGATACAGCTTGTTGAAGGCGCGCTCAAAAATCATCCGTCGCTTCTGCAATTTTACCGTACTTTTCAACCTACATACATCTTGACGCCAATTTTCAATTCATCGGCAAAAAGGTTCCATCTGCATTACAAAACCAATTCGGACAAAAAAAGCACAAGTTATAACGTGGTCGACATTTCCGCAAGCATGGATGAAGAAGCGGTTCTGGAAATCTTCCGAATGTGTACAAAAGTATATTCCGCGGAACAGCAAAAACTGACCGACCAGGCAAGGCAAAGAACAGATTCATAAAAAATCCGCGCCCAGGTGCGGATTTTTTTACAGTCTCTCGAACCAACTGTCAATTTCCGAAATCTGGATGATTTTATACACCGGGCGGCCGTGATTGCAAGACCCCGCGCGCTCTGTTTTTTCAATATCGCGAAGCAGCGCGTCCATAGAACACAAATCCAATTTCTGACCCGCGCGAACGGAATAATGGCACGCGTGGTTCGCCAATTTCAAATGCAGTTTTTCGGAAAGCTTCGACGAATGCCCATGTGACAAAACCTCGCTTGCGATGTCGCGAAACAGCGCCGCCCAATCCATGTCCCAATCCGCCGGTTTTTCATAAATTGCAACCGCATCGGGCCCGAATTCGGAAACTTTTAATCCGGACGCGGAAAGCTCTGCCCCTATGGTTTCAAGGGCCTGAACTTCTTCCGGTTTTAATTTTACAACAATTGGCGAAAGCAGAGGCTGTGTTTTTATTTCACGGTTTTTTAATTTTTCATATACGATTCTTTCATGCGCGGCATGCTGGTCGACGACGACCATGCCCTTTGCCGATTCCGCAATGATATATTTGTTTCCAACCTGTCCGATAACGCGGCCCAATGGTTGTTCATCGGCATCCGGATACGGTATTCGGTATTCGGAATCCGGACCCTGCCCGAATGCCGGATCCGAATACCGAATACCTATTGCCTGTTCGCAAACTTTCAAAATATCATTATTTGAATTAAAGCTCTGTTCAGTCGGTTGCTGCCACAACCGTTCTCTATGCTCTGCGTTTCGCGCCATCGGCACCGCCAGCGCATCGCGCAAAGTCTTTATAATAAACGCGCGCACCCTTGAAGGTTCAAGGAAATGCACTTCGGTCTTTGCCGGAGACACGTTGACATCGACTTCGCGCGGCGGCACTTCCAGATACAAAACGCACAATGGGAATTCCCGCGCGCTCATGACATCCATATATGCCGCGCGGAGCGCCCCAACCAAAACCTTGTCTTTTACCGGCCGGCCGTTCACGAACAGATACTGGTCGATGCTTGATGCACGGCGCAAGGTTGGCTCCGATATGAACCCTGTCAGTTTCAATGTTGAATTTTTAATATTGTTTTCCCCGTCATTCAACACTCTGCATTCAACATTCAACATTCTTTCACAGGCATCGTCGCCCATTACTGCAACAATGCGGTCCATTATTGGCCGGCCTTTCGGATACCGCCATTTGTTGTTAAGGATGAATCCGACATCCGGCCGCGCAAGGGCAAGCTTTTTCACCACCTCGACAACGCTCATCATTTCCGCCCTGTCGGTTCGCAAAAACTTCAATCGCGCCGGGGTTTTGGAAAAAAGATTCTCTACGCGAACGCGCGTTCCGCCTTCCCACGCGCTGGGCTTTATTTCGCCGGTTGAGCAATCAAGCTGCATTCCATTCGTATCAATGGTCATGTCGCCGACGCTTGCGATACTTGGCAATGCTTCGCCGCGAAAGCCCATGGAGTTTATGGCAAGCAAATCATCATCCGGAAGTTTTGACGTCGCATGCCTTTGGATGCATTTTTGCAAATCGTCGCGGCTCATCCCGCCGCCATTGTCGACAATATTGATTAATGTGCGCCCGCCGTCGGCGACGTCTATGACAATCTGGTCCGCCCCGGCGTCAAGCGCATTTTCGATTAATTCTTTGACAACCGACGCAGGTCTTTCGACCACCTCTCCGGCGGCAATCTGGTCTATCAAGTTATTGGGTAAAATCCTTACCGACATGCCTTATGTCCTGTGCCTTATGGCTTAAATTCCACTTCCAAAATTTCATATTCTTTTTCGCCGGACGGCGTCCGAATCGTACAGCTGTCGCCCTTGCACTTTCCGATTATCGCGCGGCCAAAAGGGGACGTGCACGCAACGATTGTTTTGCCGTCCGCTTCTATATCGGAAAGCAATTGGCATTGTATCCTATGCCCGTCTTCGTCTTCAACGGTGACATGGGCGCCGAAAACAACTTTGGTGCCCGACAGGCTGCCTATATCTATGATTTCGGCGTTCCCTATGACGCTTTCGATATATCCGATGCGTTTGTCTATATGGCGCTGACGCTCTCTGGCGGCCGAATAGTCCGCATTTTCGGAAAGGTCGCCCAATTCACGCGCGGTCTGGACGGCGCGCAGGATTGCCGGCCGCTCCACTTCTTTAAGCTCTCTTAATTCTTTGGCAAGCGCGTCGAACCCGGCGCGCGAGATTGGTCTTTTATCCATAGTTGCAAATCGTCCTTTTCCCCATTATAATGGAGAAATCATGCAAGTAAAGCCCAAGATTTTAACCCGGTTTTTGATGCGTCGGTTCTTATCCGGCCTTGGGCTTGTGCTGTTGATTGTCTGCAGCGTGATATTCTCCATCACCTTTGTTGAAAAGATGCCGGGGGCGCCGACGACGACCGACGCGCTTTGGACAAGCTGGGTTTTGCTTTTGCAATATATTCCGCTGTTTCTTCCGCTTGTGACGTTTATGGGGACCCTGGTCGCTTATTACAATCTGACCCGCTCTTCTGAAAGCGTTATAATTTCCGGCGCGGGCCTGTCGCCGTATCAAAGCACGCGGCCGTTTTTAATCGCGGCGTTCCTTGTGGGTGTTTTCGCGGTCGGCGCTCTTAACCCTTATGCAGTGTCCGTCGCCCACCGGGACCGGATGCATGAATACATAGAATTAACCGACGACGCGATATGGCTTCGCGAAACCATCGGCGGCCGGACATTTACTATGCGGGCGACCGGCATGTCGCGCGGTGCGGGCGATTACCTTGTATTCAAGGACGCGACCGGGTTCCTGCTTGACAGCGAATCACGATTCGTATCAAGGGTTGAGGCAGAGCGGGCAATCCTTTCTCCTCAGGGCTTCAGCGGGCGGAACGTCCTGATATTCTCGCCGGACGGACAATCAAGGATTCGGCAAAGCTGGACGCTTAATTCCCTTATGACGCCGGAAAGCGTTTTGGAAAGACACCTTCGCCCGACACAGGTGTCCGTCTGGCGGCTGCCCGGCTTTATACGAAACATGAACCAGATGGGTCTTAATTCACGGGGACACAAGATACAGCTTTGGACGTTGCTTTTCCTTCCGCTTACGCTTGTTGCGATGACGACGCTTGGCACCGCGTTTTCCCAAACCCGGCAAAGACGCAATTTCAGATTCAGCCCGAAATTCAGCGCCGGGGTCCTGACCTGTTTTATACTCTATTTCGTAATTAATGTATTCGGAGCGCTTGGGGTAAGCGGGGCGCTGCCGCCGATACTTGCCGTTGCGGCGCCACCTTTGATAGTGCTGTTCGGCGCCGCGATATTTATTGTTTCATTTGATACTTTATAAGGGGGGGCAGCATGCCGTTAAAAAAGAAAAATACAGCAAGAAACACTGCCATCGTCGTCGCAGTCTTGGCGATATTCGTTGCGCTTTTGGTCATGTATTTTGAACCGAATCAACATATAATGGAAGTCGTGCTGTTCCCATAATGCCGGGCTATATCGACATTTTTTTGGAAGCCATGGTTGCGGAAAAAGGCCGCGCCGCAAAGACGGTCGCATCGTACCGCTCGGACCTGGAATTGGCGGAAAAAGAATTGGGGCCGCTTTCGGAAACCTCTGGCGACCGGATTCAAGAATACCTTGCCGCCCTATCAAAACAAGGGATTGGGGCGGGAACCATCGCGCGCAAGACATCCGTGTTTCGTCAGTTTTACAAGTTTCTTGCACTTGAAAAAATCATATCAAAAAATCCGGCAAAATCTCTGGAGCTTCCGAAGCTCTCCAAAAAAATTCCAAAGTATCTGACCGCCGACGAAATAGAATCTTTGATTTCATGCGCGGGCGAATTGCGTTATAAAATCCGCATGCGCGCGATGTTGGAATTATTGTACGCGTCGGGGCTTCGCGTTTCGGAACTTTGCGAATTGCAGATGGGGCAATTGCTTGGCGACAAGATTCTTGTCCGCGGCAAGGGCGCGAAAGAACGCCTTGTCCCGATTCACGATACGGCAAAAAAGACATTGGATGAATATATGAAAGTCCGTGATAAATTCATCCGCCACCAATCACCGCTACGCCCCACCAGTCACAAATACGTCTTTCCCGGCACCGGCGCCGACGGCCATCTAACAAGATTCGGATTTTTCAAACTGATAAAAAAATGCGCGGTGCTTGCCGGCATATCGCCGGAAAGGGTAAGCCCGCACGTACTTCGTCATTCGTTTGCTTCGCACCTGCTTGCGGGCGGCGCGAACCTTCGCGCGATTCAGGCTATGCTTGGCCACGAAGACATTGCGACGACTCAAGTATACACCCACGTGCAACCGGCCGCCCTTGTGGACGCGGTAATGCAACACCATCCGCTTGCAAAGAAATGATTAAAAAATGTGATTTTCAAGGCTGTGATAAAGCCGGCATTTGCCGGGCGCCAAAGTCGCGCGATTTGAAAGAGTATCATTTTTTCTGCCGCGAACACGCCGCGGAATATAACAAGAATTGGAATTTTTACCAAGGCATGACAAATGACGAAGTAGAGGCGGACTGGGAACGCACCGTCTTCGGCACGCCATTAAAGGACAAGACGGCGGCGCAAATCGACACGGCGGATTATCTTAATTTCCTTAACGGTTTTTTAACCGGCCGCGGCGATTTCGACCGCGCGCCGAAGCGCCCGGCGGCCGCGACACGCGGCATTGTCGCCGCGTTGAAAACGCTTGAGCTTTCGCCGACAGCTACGCTTCGCGACGTGCGCGCGGCATACCGCCGGCTTGCCAAACTATACCACCCCGATACGGCTTCAAGCCTGAATGCGAAATCCGCGGCGGAAAAATTCGCGGAGATTTCGACGGCGTATAAAACCTTGGAAAAGCATTATAAAAAATAATCGGAAAGACCAAGCGTGTTTGACCTTTCCGACAGCCAGTTTTTTTAAGGAACTGACACGCCCATTATACCCCGCCGGCCGTTTTTATACACAAGAATTTGTTCCTATTTCTGATTTATGATTCTCCTGCCCCGCTTGCGGGGCGGGACGGATTTCGTTAACGGCGACGGGCAGACTTTTGAAATCAAGGGCGACCCGGTCGCATTATGCCGTCGCGGCTTTAACGCGACATCTTTTTATGATATAATGTCCGCATGACAGAACAAGAAATCCAAGATAAAATTAAACTGGCCATAAAACAAACGCAAAAATTGTTTGGCTCTCGCCATGGGCAGTATGATGCCATTCTCGAAAGTTACAGGCAAGCCGGCGACAAGGCAAAGGTTGACGCGGGCGAACGCGGCATTTGGGAACGAAAATACAAACGAAAGTTCTGGTCCATTACCGCCGAAGAAATAATAAACAATGAAGATATAACCGGGCCCGTTGCAGGTTGTAACGGCGTTTCACAAGCATTTTATTATTTCGCTAAACAGCTTGGCCTGCAAGACCTTCTTTCTGTCGTATCAACCAAAGTTTGGACAGACTGGGTACGGGCGCGGGCAAGGTTTGCAATGGGCGCGGAACCGTATACCAAAGATACACATATGAACGGGCACCAGCTTATGGCGGTCAAAATGCCTGATGGGACATTACGCGCGTTTGAACCTGGTCGTTTGGAATCCATAAAAATGCCCGACGGAAAACGCAAGAACGAAATAATGTTCATAGACGGTAAAGTAAAAGTCGGAAATCGCATCAAAGCTGTAAGCGGCCACCCGCCATATCTTATCGTGGCAGTCACCACACCGGAATACCGGTTCAATAATGTAACCTCGTACGAAAGGGGGATGAACATGTCCACCGGCGGCGATCCGGATAAGTTTGAATTCACTATAATCCCGCAAGAAGAGCTTGTCCAACACTTACTGAAAAAGAACCAGAACGGCTAAGTATTTATCCAATAATATCTTTCGTTATTTTCGATTTTTTTAAGAGTACCATCGGCGCGGACGGACATCTCGTGGCTTTGGGCGCCCCTGCCGTCGCGGGTCGCAAGAATCTTTTCAATCCCCATGACGCGCGCCTGTTTTAATAATTCCGTAAAGATTATTTTCGCATACCCCTTGTCACGGTATGCCGGCGCGATGCCGACGGCGATATGTCCGCCAAGTTTTTCCAATGCCGGGGTAAGGTGATGACGCAACTTTCCGAACCCAACCGGAACATCGGAGACGAACAGCAGATATATTGTCTGCGGAACGTATCCTTTAGACAGGCCGATGCCATTGGATTCGTTTATCTTATTCTTTATCCATTCGGCGAATTCGGATTCTGAAAGCCCCGCGGCACTATTCTTGAAGCCGTTTTCCTCCGCCGGTATTGATTGAAACATATCGTAAACCCATTTTGATTCATTTAATTGAAGCGGGCGAAATCCTGTTTTCATTTTTTATCCTTATACTCTTTCGAAGTCAATCGATAATCATAAGCGCCGTCTGTATAAGCCACGCGTTTGAATCCGACTTTTTCAAACAACGCGTGCGCGCCCACCTGGTCGTCCCATATTACATCCCGCAATTCGTCATATCCGTTTTCGAACGCTGTTTCAACCAACGCGCACAGGGCGGGTTTTGCATAACCGGACTTTCTGTGCGGCGCATAGATATTGAGCCCCAACTCCGCACAACCGGACTTGTCTTTGAATCTATACGACGCGTGCCCGACCGGTTCCTTTGTGTCTTTATCATAAACATAGGCATAAAAGAATTTCGGATTCTTATTCCCTATCCATTTTGCGTACCATGAATCCCACATCGATTCATTAAAATCTATGGTGCCGCCGCCATCGCCGGACCGGGCGTTGTACGACATCGTCTCCGAACAGGCAAGCATCTGTTTTCTGAACCAGATTTCGTTCAATTCCGGCACTTTCAAATATACTTCTTTCATTTTATTTCCCCAAGCAAAGTTGTCCGAACACGGAATCCATGATTTCATCTGCCCCTATAACTCCAAGGGATTGGCCAATTTTATCCGCCGCCGCGCGGATATGTTCGGCGAATATTTCGTGGCTTGTGGCTTGTGGCTTGCGGCCCGTAATTGCTGTTTTTAATTCATGCAGCGCATCTTCCAGCAATATTTTCGTCCGTTCATTTACAACGACTTCCGATTCCGTGCCATCAAGCCGCGAATGCACTTCGCGTTTTATAATTTCAAGCAATTCCGGAATACCCTTACCGGTCAATGTTGAAACAAGTGTGAAGTGTGGAGTGTGAAGTATGGAGTTATCTTTTAATAAATCCGATTTATTAAGGGCAAATATTTCATTGTCCTTCGATTCAACGTTCAGCATTCCACATTCAGCATTCAAAACACGGACCACCAAATCCGCATTTTCTATCTCCGCATGCGTTCTTTCAATGCCAAGATTTTCGACCGCGTCATCTGTATCTCGAAGTCCGGCGGTATCAAGAATCCGGACAAGGTATCCGTCAATATCAATTTCCGCCGACACCACATCGCGCGTAGTGCCGGGGATGTCGGACACAATCGCCCGCGATTCGCCGACAAGACGGTTGAACAAAGACGACTTGCCCGCATTAACCTTGCCGACCAATGCTATGTTAAATCCAGAACGAACCGCCCTTGCGGCAAATGCGCGCGCAAGCGCCGCCGCAATTTCGTCGTGCAACGCCTGTGTCCGCGTTAACAATGTTTCGCCTATATTCGCCGGCAATTCTTCGGCCGGATAATCAAGCATTGCCGCCGCATACGCCGCGATTTCAATCATCGAATCGCGCCAGCGCATGTATACGGCGCTGTCCGCGCCGGCCGCCGTCCGCATGGCCGCGCGCCTTTGACGTTCGGTGCGCGAATCAATCAGCGCCGCCAAACCTTCGGCCTCTATCAGATTCATTTTGCCGTTGCCAAAGGCCCGCCTTGCGAATTCTCCGGGCATCGCCATTCTTGCGCCAAGCCCGCGCAGCACGTCGAACAATTTCTGAATCACAGCGTCCGAACCATGAACATGAAATTCAATCACATCTTCGCCGGTAAAGGACCCCGGCGCCGGGAAATGGATTACAATAGCGCGGTCGATGATTTCGCCGGTGTTGTCAACCAGATTCGCCAAAGTCGCAACCCGTGGTTCTATTTGCCTTATGCCATATGCCTTATGCCTTACAATCGTTGCAAGAATATCTTGCAAAGATTGTCCGCTTGCGCGGACAACCGCGACACCCGCCCTTCCCCGCCCCGATGACAATGCGAAGACAGCGTCGGTCATTTTGAAATATCCTTTAACGCCAACCGGACCAAGGTCCCGACGTCCGCATCCGGATTATCGCGGACAAGCGTCTGCGCCATCTCTGCAGAATCCGCACGCCGATACCCCAATGACTCCAATGCGGATAATAAGTCTGATAATGCTGAACCTTTATCATCACCAGCCACCAGCCACGAACCACCGGCCACCGTCTTGCCCTTCAATTCCACAATAATCTTTTCCGCGACTTTTTTGCCGACGCCGGGCGCGGACGAAATGGTCTTGCTGTCTCCCGTGGCAATCGCCGGCAATAATACATCCGGCTTTAATGTGGAAAGTATGGCAAGCGCAACCTTCGGCCCGACGCCCGACACTGTGGTCAGCTGATTAAACAGCTCAAGCCCAGCCTGTGTTGCAAACCCGAACAGCCGGATGGAATCTTCCCGCACGACGGTTTCAATCCACATTGTGACCTGTGACTCGTGGCCCGTGGCTTGCGGCATGTCGGGCGTGAATACTTTATACCCGACACCGTTCACATCCAGAATCACCCAACCATCCCCGACATGGTCAACTATGCCTTGCAATTTGCCTATCATTTGCTATCCTTTTCACAAATCATAAATCATAAATCACAAATAGGCAATTAAAATGGCGGGACATTCAAAGTGGCACAATATCAAACACAAAAAGGCGGCGACGGACGCCGCGCGCAGCGGCATGTTCACCAAACTTGCGCGGGAAATCACGGTTGCGGCCAAAATGGGTGATTCGAATCCTGAAAACAATCCGCGTCTGCGTGTCGCGATAATGAACGCGCGCAAGAATTCCATGCCGAACGACAATATAAAGCGCGCGATTGATAAGGCGGCCGATAAAAACACGGAAAGCTTTACAGCCGTCCGGTACGAAGGATACGGCCCCGGCAACGTTCCGGTGATTGTCGAAGCATTAACGGACAACCCGCGCCGGACGGTCCCGGAAATCCGCGCGGCGTTCGCAAAGAACGGCGGCGAAATGGGCGGCGAAAATTCGGTGCTGTTTATGTTTACGCGCGCGGGGCTTATATTCTATCCGATTGGCGCCGCAACGGACGAAGACGCCATGACCGAAATAATAATGGACGCCGGCGCGGATGATTTAGAGTCAAGCGCGGACGGTTATATAACAAGGACAAAGCCGGACGACTTCATGGCGGTCCAGAAAACGCTGTCTGATAAACTTGGCGAACCGGAGAGGGCGGAATTGACATGGATACCGAATATGCCGATGGATTTGGACGACGATACCTATATAAAACTGGAAAAGCTTGTCGATGCGCTTGAAGCCAACGACGATGTCCAGAAAGTCATCACTGCGGCGGCTTAAGTTTTTGGGCTTTTTATAATTTACGATTTTTGATATAATTACGGGTGTAATCGCGACTTGTCTTAAAAGACAGGCCGGTTTTTGATAATTTCATAGGAGGGAATTATGAAAACAATACTTTCTGTTTTTGCAATATTTGCGTTGGCGGTCGGCGCGGCGCAAGCCGCCGCAGTGATAAGGACCGGCACCGTCGCCGACCAGGCGCGCGCGGCCTCTGCCGGCGCGGCAACACCCGCGGCCCAGCCGGCCGCCCCCGGCACCGCGGCACGCGCCGCGGGCGTGCGAAGCGTCGCTCTTGCCGGCAACAGGCCGATAACAACCATGCCGCCGGTCGATTTGTCCGCATTCGCCACACACGGCGATTTGAACAGAGTGGAGACCGGCCTTAACGTTCGCATCGACGAAGTGGAAGACACCATCATCGCCAATGCCATAACGAAAGCCGAAGCCATGGAAATTTTCGAAGACATGATTGATGTGGACGAATGGCTTGGCGGCGTCGTGCGTCAGAACGAACTTCCCGCGGCCATAGACGCCCGGGTTGACACCACTGTTCCCGCGATGATAGACACACAGATTAACACAAGGGGCTTTCGCACCCAGACCGAAGTGGCGACACAAATAACAGGAGCGCTTGAAAGCGCCGGCTTTGTCGGCGAAGACGCCCTTGTATCGCGCACAACGGTTCCCCAAGTGGAAAATATTGTGGACGCAAGAATTGCCCAAATGGTGCGTGACCCGGACATCGACTGCAATAATCCGAATTCTCTTGCCACGCAGCGCGGACTTTGCACAACGGGCCCGGACCCGGACATCGCGCTTCCCTGCGTAAGGGCTGTAAGCGGGGCTTCGCGGCAAGGCAACTTGTCGATTATCGCGGCAAACGCGGCCCAGCGGAACGCCGTGCATAACGCGCGCAACGCAAGCACGGGCGTCGTGGACATGGCGGCGGCGGGATTAAGCGCCGTCGGCATAACCGCCAATCATTGCGTGCTTATCGACGAGCCGCAGCGGCCGACCATAACGATGAGCTTTGAAAACTGTATAGAAGTAATGGCGATAAGCACGGGAATGGCCGTCGGTCAGGTCTGTCCGACCAACTGCCCGGCGTCCATCACATGCACGATTATCGGGGCGAACGGCCTTGCGACGAATTGCTCTTGTAACGCCGTAAGCATACCGTGCCGTATCGACAGAAGCGCGGGCAATAACACCGTTTCGCGCGAAGGCACGATGTTTGTCGCAACCGACGGGCTTCAGGCCGGTCTTACAAGGGCCAACATATCGAACGAAGGCGTTCTTGGATTGACGACATCCTCTCACGTTTCCGCAAACAACAGATGCGTTGTGACGGATTTCGAAATGAGGTTCGCCAACTGCAACGGAAACATGGCGCATAACGGAATCCATCTTGGCATTAACTATTCGAACGTGGCGATATCTGTCGGCGGATGCCCGATGGCAAACTGTATCGCAACCGAAGGAATAACCTGTACCATAGACGGCACGACCGGCTTGGCGCGGAATTGCCGTTGCAATAGATTGGAAGTCGAACTGATTTCCGACCCTCCGCACATCACGTTCCCATGCGACAGGGTGATACACGGCCGTACGCGCCAGGGCACGCTGTCCGTCGTTCACGCGACCACTTCCCAACATAACGCCCTTCTGTCCGCGCGCAACGCAAACACGGGCCGCGTCAATATGGCGGCATCCGGGCTCAGCGCGGTCGGCATAGCCGCCGCGGACTGTATCGTGGAAGATGAAGAGATTGTGGTGCCGTGCATCGACAATAACAGAAATGTTGGAACGCTTGTCTTGCGGTCGAACGATTCAGCCGCGATGCAGTTTGCGGTTAATACAAGACCGCGCAATGCCGACGGATTCTTGGATATGTCTTCAAACATTGCCAACATCCCGGCCAGCAGATGCGTCACGCTTGAACTTGGAGAATTCTTCAAAGACAGCGATTTCGACACAAGGTTCGACCAAAGACTGAATCAACAGGACTTCCTGAGGGACAGCGAATTCAACACAAGGTTCGACCAAAGACTGAATCAACAGGACTTCCTGAGGGATAGCGAATTCAACAATAAGTTCGACCAAAGATTGAATCAGCATGACCTTGTAACTTCGGGTCAAATGGAGAACAGGTTCAACCAACTTGACATCATGACCCCCGCTCAGGTGGACCAAAGGATTGACACCAAGATTGGACAACTTGACATCGTAACCTCAAACCAGCTGGACCAAAGGGTTGACGCCAAGATTGGACAACTTGAAATCGTAACCTTGAACCAGGTGGACCAAAGAGTCACCAACGCTACGCAGAACCTGGTGACAAATGCGGCGATGAGCACCGCCATAAGCAATGCGACATCAGGGTTGGCGACGACAGGCGCCATGAACACGGCCATAAGCAACGCGACGTCCGGGCTGGCGACGACAAACGCCATGAACACGGCCATAAGCAACGCGACGTCCGGACTGGCGACAACGCAAAGCATCCTTGCGCTGCAGACTCATTTGCTCAACCAGATTGGGGCTGTAGCGGACGCGGTTCATCAGGTGAGCACATCGGTAGGCGGCACCCCGGTCGAGTTCAGAGACCCGGGAGGCGGCACGATAATCGTCGGCCCCAGCAATCCATGCTCTGGTGGATTCTGCCCGGTGCTTACGCCGTAACGGCTATGTCAAAAAACCAACAATCCCGGGATTAAATCTCGGGATTGTTTTTTTATAATTTATCCCATATAATGTCCGCATGAAACGAATCCTTGGCATTGACCCCGGATTGCTGCACACCGGATGGGCGATAATAGAGTCCACAGGTTCCCAGCGCCGATACATAACATCCGGCGTAATCCGCCCGCCGGCAAAGGCCGCCCTCTCCGCCCGGCTTGCCGTCATATTCGACGGGATTTCAGAAATCTGTGATACTTGGGCGCCGACAGAATGCGCTATGGAAATTACTTTTGTGAATAAAAATCCGACAAGCACTCTGTTGCTTGGCCATGCGCGGGCGGCGGCGATGGTGGCGGCCGGTCATAAGAATATCCCCACATACGAATACGAACCGACGATGATAAAAAAAGCAATCGCATGCGCGGGGCATGCGGACAAGGAACAGGTCGCGCGGATGGTGAAGATTTTACTTCCCGCCGCCGCGCCGAAATCTGCGGACGAATCCGACGCGCTTGCAATCGCGCTTGCGCACAGCAATACTAATCCTATGCTTAAATAAAAATCCGCCACAGTGTGAAAAAATGGAAAATTTTGTAAAAATTCTTGAATTTATAAAAACAATAAACCAATTAAAGTTCGAATCGAGATTTCGCGGCGCGCGCCCGGACACAGACGATGATTCGGAATTGGCGCCGGACAAAGCCGACAATGTCGCGGCGCATTCTTGGCGGACGACTGTGGCTGTTTATTTGCTGGCACACGAATTAAATATTGGACTGGACAAAGACAAATGCATAAAGATGTCTTTGGTCCACGATTTGCCCGAAGGATTAACCCGGGACATCGCGTTCGACAAGATTATCAACAGGCCGGAACTGTTGCTGCAAAAAGAACGCGCCGAACCGATTGCCATGCGAAAACTGGTTTCTATCTTGCCGCCGGAATTGGGCGAAGAAATTTTCGACCTGTGGTTGGAATATTCCGAAAATAAAACCCAAGAGGCGAAATTTGTTAAAATTATGGACAAATTGGAATGCGCATACCATATGATTGACATGGGGGTGAAGAATTTCAAATCCCCGGAAGCGGTGGCCAGGCATTCCATGAAAGGATACGGTTGGCTTCCTGAAATGAACCCTATTATAAATCAGGTTCGCGCCGAATTAAAAAATGAATTTATACGATTTGGCATCGAATGGAAAGCCGAATGGGACCTGTAAAGGACGTGTATCGGACATGGGATTCCGCACTTGAAAAAATCTCCCGCAGACCGTTTGAATCTGCGGGCTTTACAATTCACGCGGAACTGTTTTTTATTTCGCGTTCTTTTGTTCGTACATTTCCTTGAAATCCACGGTCTGCATCGTGAACGGCGGGAATCCCGATTCCGAAGTGATGCGGCCGACCAGCGCGCGCACATGCGGGAACAGCAATGTCGGAACGTCGATAAGCGTCGCCTTTTTGACGGCATCTTCGGACGCGTCCTTTTCCATTTGGGCAAGTCCGGTGAAAGTGCAATCAATCATGAATATCGTTTTGTCACCTTCTTCCAATTTGGAATGCAGTTTGACGATTAAATCGGTCATGTACAGTCCGCCTTCGGCGCCCTTGACCTGAAGGTCAATATTGATTTCCATCTTCGCCTGTCCGTTTTCCTGTTTGAAAAACAGTTCTGGCACGTTCGGCGATTCGAATGAAAAGTCCTTTAAGAATTGAGAGATAATATTGAAGTTTGCCATGATTTTATCCTTTTTTTATTTTGGCGTCTTGTGTAATATAGCGCACAGGAATCACTTTTTCAAGCCATGGATGATAAATTATGAATAATAAATTTTTGGCCGTTTTGTTTTTGCCCCTGTTTTTGACCGGATGCCCCGATTCGACCCAACAACCGCCTCCGACCGGCACGGTACAGCGTGAAACGACCGCACGGCGCCCGCACCATTTCACGCCCGTTGCGTTCCGCGACCTTCCCGGATGGCGCGACGACGACGTCCGGTACGCGTTGCAGGCGTTCCGCCAAACATGCCGCGCGACGATAAATTATTCCGGCCAAGTTGTTGCGGACCGCGCATTGCTGGAAGAAAAATGCCGCCTGATGCCCCCTTCTTCGGCGGATGTCGCAACCGTGCGCAATTGGTTCGAAGCGCACTTTCAGCCGTACAAGGTCCGCTGTCCGAATGGAAGCGCCCAAGGCCTGTTTACCGGATACTATTCTCCGATTATCCCGGCATGCCGGCAACGTACGGCCGAATGTAACGAACCTTTGATGGCACCACCTGCAGACGGCAATTTCCGCGGCATCCCGCGCGAAGAAATCGTGCGTCGGCAAATCGGAAGGCCTTTGTTCTGGGCGAATATCGTCGATGTTCAGAATATCCAGATTCAGGGTTCCGGCACTATACGGCTTGAAGACGGCTCTCTTGTAAAGCTTAACTTTGCGGGCGTCAACGACATGCCGTTCCGTTCCATCGGCGAACAATTGCGCGAAAGGGGAATAAGACCCGCGGGCGGAATGTCCGCCGACGCAGTTTGGGAGCACTTGAAACAAAACCCCGGGCTTGCGCGCGAAGTTATAAACAACAATCCGCGGTACGTGTTTTTCAGGGTCGCGGAAAGCCGCGATGTCATCGGCGCGATGAGCGTGCCGCTTTCCAGAATCCGTTCAATTGCAATCGACAATACGATTTATTCTCTTGGGCTTCCGGTATGGGTGGATACGACATTGTCGAACGGACAGCGGTTCAGACGCCTTACGATTGCTCAGGATACGGGCGGCGCGATACGCGGATGGATACGCGTTGACCTGTATTTCGGCGAAGGCGACGAGGCATTCCAGTTTGCAAAGGGCCAGCATGCCCAAGGCAGCAAATATATCTTCAAACCGAAACCGCATGTCAGACGATAACGCCGTAAAGCATGAGGCGTAAGACGAACATTGCCTCACGCCTTGCGCCTTACGAACTATGGATAAAAAACCTGACCTTTCTAAAAGAGTCTCCCGCCCGACATCGCTTGGCGGCGCGTTTGGAAATCTGCTTCGCGCGTTTGGACGCTCGGCATCCGATGCCGACCTGTCCGCAAGGTGGGATGAAATAGTCGGCGCAGATATCGCAAGTCAGGCAATCCTTGTCGGAATATCAAAACCCGCCTCGCGCCTTGCGCCTCGCGCTTCACGAACCCTCACAATAAAATCTCTCAACCCCGCCGGCGCGCTTGCCCTGTCCTATCGCAAAGACGAAATCATCCGCTTGGTAAATAAATATTTCGGTTACGACGCGGTTGCAAAAATAACGATTAAAAAATAATCCATAAAAATCCCGCCTTTGGCGGGATTTTTTTACTCCATCCATTTTCTTATCGCACACATCTGCCACCAAACCGCAAGCGCGGGGACAAGGAATAACGCCACGCCCAAGATTTGCCAAATGGCAAGACAGTTCATCATGAACTCGTACGAGTCCGCCGGGTTAAAGCGCGTGAACATGCGTATCGACCAATCGAAAAACCCCGTCATCGACACAAGCCATGCGGCGAAAACGCTGACATAGTTTATCGCGAACGCGCGAAACAAAATCCCGCGCGTCGTATGCAGCTTCCAGTATTTGTGTTCGATTTCTTCCCGCATCTCTTTTGTCATTCTCATATATTTCATTTTTTTCTCCTTACAGATTATGCTCACGTTTAAGCCAGTTCATCTCCCACCACATCGCCAAAGCAGGGACAAGGAATAACACAACGGCAAGTATTTTCCACGCGCCGAATACGGCAAGCATGTACATTTCCATGGCGGCGGCCGACTGGTGCGATGCGAAATGCGCAAGCAGTCCCGCATAAAGCGGCGTCATGGATATAATCCACAAGACGAAAACCGAAACATAGTTTATCAAAAACCCGCGAAGGCTTACGTTGCGTCGGATGCGCAGCTTACACAGTTTATGGCGCATCATATCTTTGATGTCTTTTGCATCCATTTTTTTATCTTTCATGTTTGTTCCTTTTTGTTTGTGCGGCACGGCCGCCATACCCTGTATTATATCATTTTTTGACCCGGATAAACATAGGATAAAAAGACGGCGCATACGCGCCGTCTTTTATTCTTTCCGTACCGGATATTCCCCGGCCATAAGTTTTTCACGCACGATATGATGCTTTACCTTTTTGGTAGAGGTCAGAGGAAGCTCGTCCGTAGTGATTGCAAAATGGGTGACCCATTTATAGCTTGCCACTTTTTTATTCGCGGCCGCGACGCCGGCGGCAAGCTCTTTCATGGTCATGCCGTCTTCGACTTGGAACACGCCGTACGCGACGGTCTTGCCCTTGACGCCGTGTTCGAACACCGCGACGTTTTTCACGCCCGGGATTTCGATGAACAATCCTTCCAACTCGTCCGGATATACGTTCTTGCCGGAATCCAAAACGATGATTTGTTTTTTGCGGCCGTGGAAATGAAGTTCTCCGTTCGTGTCTATGGACACAAGGTCTCCTGTGTTAAAGAATCCGCGGTCGTCGAATACTTCCGCGTTCGCGGTCGGATTGTCAAGGTATCCTCCGAACACCTGATGTCCGCGAAGCCAAAGCACGCCGACGCCGTCCGCGTTCTTTTCACGAATTTCGAATTCGTTGTTTGTGACGGCTCTTCCGATGGAAAACGGCATGCGCGCTTCGCACGGATACGAGATGCAAATCGGACCGACAGTTTCGGTAAGGCCGTATCCCTGGATGAAAACAAGCCCAAGGTTGTTATAAAACGTTTCGACTTCCGGCTTTGTCGCGGCGCCGCCGGCGATAAGAAGGCGCGCCCGTCCGCCGAACACTTCCAGAACCGGTTTTTGAATCCTGTCGACAAGCCATCCAAGACCGCCCGCGCGCAAGACTTTGTTGTATTTAAGCACGACGCGCGCGATGTCCCATACTTTCCTTTGCTTCATTCCGTCGATGATTTTCGCGCGGAACAATTCGAACACACGCGGCACGGCCGGGATGATATGCGGGCGAAAATCTTTGAAGTCCGCCAGAATGGCCTTTGGGTCGACCGTCGGCTGTAACAGGATTCCTGCGCCGAAATTAAGCGGCGCGCATATTCCAATCGCGAATCCGAATATATGGTACAGCGGCAAAAACCCGTACATTATGTCGCCGTTGGTGATGAATTCCTGCATATCGGAAAGGGACGCGGCACATTCGGTTATATTAAAGTGCGAAAGCGGCACGATTTTCGGATTGCCCGTAGAACCGGATGTAAACGACAGCGTCGCGATGTCAAGCGATTCCACCGAAGCGGGTTTAAGGTCCGGGTCGGCTTCGTCGTCTTTTGCCTGTATATCCTGGAACTTGAAATCCGCCGCTTTGTAAAAGAACGACTTTTCCGCGATGACAAGACGACAATCGGTAAGCCGCGTCATATTGTCGTATTCAAAAGGTGTAAGGTTGGTGTCAAGCAAAAGAACGCGTCCGCCCAAATACCATACCGCAAACATAGTAAGCGGGAATTCCATTATATTGCGCGAAAGGATGCCGACGACGGCGCCTTTTTCGACGCCCAAGTCGCGCAGGGTTGTCGCGCGCGCTTTCACCATTTTGGCAAAGTCCGGGTATTTTATTCCTTCGCGGACGATGAAGACATCTTCCGGCCAGGTCTGTGCCGCCTTTTCAAGCAGCTTGTACATATTCATAATCGCAATCTCTTGTTGTTTTTATATTGGACGACGGCTATTATAATAAACAAAAGACAAAGGGGCAAATAAAAAATGAAGATTTTATCCCTGAACATCAATTCCATCCGCGCGCATGCGGAAAGTTTTCTTGAAAGCCTTCGTGCGATTAATCCGGACGTGGTTTTGCTTCAAGAGACCAAGGTCGAAGACCACGCGTTTCCGCACATATTGTTCGAACATCTTGGATATAATATAAAAACATTTGGTCAGAAATCGTGGAACGGCGTTGCGGTATTTTCCAAATTTTCTTTGGAAGATGTGTCGCGCGGCCTGCCGTGCTGCCCGGAGCCTTCGGCGCGGATGATGGAGTGCGTGATTGACGGCCGCGTTCGAATAATCAATGTTTATATGCCGAACGGAGAAAGCGAGGACAGCCCGAAATTCCCGCCGAAAATCGAATGGATGAACCATTTTTCAAAACATATCGCGCCATATTTGCACAGCGACGAGGCGGTAATTATCGGCGGCGATTTTAATGTCGCGATTGAAGACCGCGATGTTTGGAATCCGAAACAATACGAGGGAAGTTCGATTTCCGCCCCAGCCGCGCGACGGATAATGCGGGAATGGCTGGATGCGGGGTGGGAAGATTGTTATCGAAGATTTAATCCGGACAAACCGAACGCATGGACATGGATAGGATACCGCGGCGGGTCGATTGAAAAGGACCACGGCCTTCGCCTTGATTACTTTTTGGCAAACCGCACGGCCGCAAAATTAATAAAAGATTGTCATATAGACATGCGCCCGCGCACAGCGGATAAACCAACCGACCATTGCGGCCTTGTTTTGGAAATGAAAATATAGGGGTGCTTGCGCCCTTAATTGTAGGGGCGCCCCTACGAATTATGATTTTCGCGGAATAATCGTATCCCGGCAAACGAACACTCCGCCGATGATGAACGCCTTTGTCGTATGGCATGGTTGAATTATATCATATTGCCATATTAAAAAACACCCGCCGGGGCGGGTGTTTTGTTATTGTTTGATTTAACCCTGCGGCTCTTTAAGTCTTTTAAGTTCGACTTCAAGGTCATCAAATGTCTTTTGCGCTGCATCACGAATAACTTCAAGTCTGTCCCTTTCGTTTCTGGTCCGGGCAACTTCCGCATCTGCTGCGGTCCAAGCCGTACCGGCGGCACCTATGGTGGCACGCGCTTGTGTCAACCCGGTTTCCGCCTGGCTGAGGTTAAGTTGAGCGGTTGTCAGTTCTCCCTGCGCAGTATTAACTTCGCGTTGCTTGGTCGCGATGGCTGTTTGGTCCGGCTCGTCCGCGCCTTGCAATCCTGTAAGTTCTCTGGTTTTGGTATAAAGCGCTTCTTGCGCCTCATCACGAGCTGTCCTTGCCGTATTCACTATGGCTTCTGCCGCAATGACAGCCCCAGGCGCGCCCGCCTGTGCGGTTCCCGCGGCGGTTCTGGCCTCTATGGCAGCATCATAAGCCCTGCCTGCCTGCGCAAAGTTAGCCTCGGCAATCGCCAGCGGTCCGGCGGCGGCAGCCAACTGGCTCTCCACCCTCGCAATGGCGACTGGGTCGCCCACTTCGCCACTGGTATCAATCTCACCCGGGGCGGGCGTTACTCCGGCGCCAGCACCAGCTCCACCAATACGTCTGCATGCTACATTTCCATTCCCCACTGTCGGGTCCCATTCAAACCCATCGTCGCAAGCTCTTGCCCAACAGCCCGTGCTGCCTGCGCCCGGGTCACCGGGTTGTATCCAATTGGTGCCATTCGGACGGCACAGCTGTCTGAAATTGGTCGACCGCATGGTCGGGCATTGACGACTGTCGCGTCCCGCGGCCTTTGCCGTCGCATAGTCAACGTGAGTTGTCCTTGCGTCATCGGACCCGCGGCATACGATGCCTTCACGGAATCCGCCTTTCCGGAACGTTCCGTCGGCAAAGCGAAGGCACACATTGAAATGCTGGTCCCCTGCTCTCCAATCCACCGTCCCCACACAATTCGAGTATGGCACTTCGGCACCCTCTTCATTATCATCGGCATCGTCTTCCTCTATAGGCACTATCCGCCATCTGCCATCTTCGCCAAGCTCGCATTCCAATTCATCGGCGTTCGACCTTCTTTCGCGCACAGCGTCACATTCCACTTTGGTTTCCCATGAATCGCCCGACACTCTGGGTTGTTCTTGCCGCGGCTCGGGCCGGCGCAAGGTTCCGTCCGGACGCGCGCATCCTTCCGCCCTGTTTTCTTTCCAAGCAAACCCGTCCATACATACGCACGCCCGCACATTGGCGTCGTCATCGAATCTTATATTCTTGTCCGCGGGACATGCACAACTGTTATTGGCCCATGTTCCGCCAGTGTTTGTGCACGCTTCGCCAAGGAAGCCTGCCGTCGCCGTTCTGCGGTTGCGTATCAGGCTTTGCTGATATATCATCGTTCCGCCGCCGATTACGGTAAGGCCGATAAGAGATATACCGGTAACCCGGAACGTAGAAACCTGGCTTGAGCATCTGTCCACTTGGGCTTTTCGGTCGCGCAATTCCTGTTCAAGTTGCGTAATCTCCCTTGCCATTATTTCTATTTGAATGTCAAGGTTGTCCGCACGGGCGCCGCCCGTGACAAACGCAAATGCCAGCGCAATGGTTAAAAGTTTTTTCATATCGGCACCTTTTTATATTGTGTTCCGGTTTACTGTTATCTTGTTGCTCTTGCCGCGGCTTCCGCATCACGTTGCGCCGCACCCGCCGCGCGTACACGGCGGCCTTGGATAATCACTCCCGTGCCGGCGGCAACAGTACCGACGGCGCCGACCCATGTCGCGGCTTCCCAATTGCGCCGCGCCTGGCGACAGCGTTCGTGTTCGCGCTGCATATGCGCGACGTCGGCGCGCAATTGGTCGCGAATGGCGGTCATTTCTGCAAGTTCGGCCTCTTGGTCGGCAAACGCCGGGACAACAAGAACCAACGACATAATTATAACGAAGTATTTCATTTCTTTCCCCTTTTGTATGAACATTATACCATAAACGGCACGGTTAAAAAAGCGGAAAACGGCTTGATTATTTATGCGACCCGCGCAAGGTCGTCGTATTCTTTATATTTTTCATCGGACGTTACCCTGTGTTCATAGGGCTCGAAATCCTTTGCATATCGGCCGAATAACTCGGACGCTTTCTGTACCGCGGCGCCAATCATCGCCGCCGCCTCTTTACCCTTGTACTCAATCGTTCGGATATCCCTGTTCTTTAATTGCAGGAACCGCATGACGGTCGTGCCAAGCATATACGCTTCCAACGGCAGTTGCGGCATATTGCCTTCTTCCAATTGCTTTCTGCTTGGCGCAGAACCGGTTTTAATATCCAAAACTACATCGCCGATAATCATATCCGCCCGCGCACGGACAGTGCGGCCCGCTATGACGCAATTCAACGGAACCTCGATGCCGGACAAATCATTTGCGCCCTTTGCTTTATGCTCTATGCTCTGCTGCAACAATGCCGTAACCGCCGGCGCAATCTCTTGAAACCGTTTATGCCAGAAATGAAACAGAACGGAATTGTCGCCAAGTTTTTTTTTCGCACGCGCATCCAAATCAGCGACAATTTTATCAGTTGTCAGCTGTTCGTTGTTGGTTGCCAGTCGCTCAATCGCCTCATGCGCCAATATCCCGAAATCGCGTGCGTCCGCCTCGCGCTCCGGGTCGTCTTTGAGGCGAAGCTTTAATATATGCCGCGCATAAAAAGCATAAGGATTGTGTATCAATAATTCCAATCCCGTAACATACACATCGTCATTGGTCGAAGGCGGCCGCGGCGGCGATGCGTCCAACGGTTCGTACGGAATATTGTCCAGCGCGCGAACCTTGTTTAACCAATAGTGTGCAGTGTGCAGTGTGCAGTGTGCAGTTATTGTGTCACCTTCGCCGGCATTTAGATTTCCATCTTTATCATCAACTTCACACTGCACACTGCACACTGCACACTTTTCGGCCACGCTAACTCTGGAAAGAAACCGCGACTCGGTCGTATCCGCGCCGCCGGACATTTTCGAACGGGTCCAATAAACCTCCGGTCCGCATGACAAATTGATGAAATCAAGCGCCATAAGAGAAACCTTGCGTTCCGGCGCGGGCAATCCGATGGCTTCCGCCGCGCGGCGCGGAAGCCAAGGGTTCTCATACCCTGTTGCGGGAAACATGCCTTCGTTAAGCCCGGCAAGTATCACGACATCCGCGGTCTGCATGCGCGATTCAATCGTGCCGACGATGGAGATAAGCGCACCTTCGTTCCGCGGGCCCCGGATTGACACACCGTTCAGACATTCGGCGATCGCCGCACGCAAATCGCCCGGCGATAATTCCAAACCGTTCGCGGACAGAATGTCGGAAAGGTCGCGCACGGCCTCTATCACCGTTATTGATTCTTCGTCGGTGAATTCTTCCGCAACTTTCACAACCGCGTCAAACAAACCCGATTTTTTGTATTCGTTGTGAAAACCGAAATCATTGTCGCCGTCAAGAAGGTTCAAAATGAACCGTCCGACCTGTGTCGAACCGCCTTTGGTTCCGCCGGAAAAATCAAATGACGCGCCGCGGCAAAGCAATGATTCGGAAAGCCTTTGCGCGGCGGAAATGTCCGGTGACACGATTAACACCGACTTTCCCGCCGCCGATTTTTCGGTTGCGATTTCCGCGACCACTTCCGCTTCTTCCGCTTCGCGCGCGCAATCAATGCGCACGAATTCTGCGTCATTCCGGAAAGACATGGGATTATCAAACGCGCCGTTCAAAAAACCAATCGCGCTTTCGCCGACATTTATCAACCGCACATCCGCCGGACGGACGCTTACGCTTTCCAAAAATTTCAATTCGGCATCATAAGGGTCGCACGCGTTGTGCGCCGTAATCTTATGCCTTACATCGCCGGGCAGAATAATGTATCCGTTGTCAAGCCATGCGATATATTTCATCAGATCCGCCGTCGCGGGAACGGATGCCGTGGACCCGCAAACGATGACTTTGTCGTACGCTTCAAGGGCGCCAATCCACGACCGAATATCCTTGTTGCGGCGCTCTGCGACTGTCTCGCGCCCTGTAAATACAAGGGGCAGAGCATTCTGAGCCAAATCAAAAAATTTTGCTTTTTCTCTGAAATGTTCGGCATATTTGTCGTCAACCAAAGACTGCCACTCTATTCTTTTGTTCTCTGTTTTTTCATTCTCCAAATAATCCGTCATCCGGATTAAATCTTTCGCAACTGTAATGTTTGCACCGATGCCGAAGCCGTTCGCCGCAGATAACATTTTTGATAAAACAATCGTCCGTTCAAGATTGGACACCGTGCCCGGCGTATTAGCCTTGGCCGCATCAGCGGACGGGTCATCGCATTCTTCGTCGTTCGCTTCGCCAAGTGCGACAAGTTTCGGAAGTATCGCCGCCCCACCCTTTTTATCGGCAATCATGCGTTCAACTGTGCGGACCGCGCGCCGACTTGGAAGGAAAATAACAAGATTGGATAAATCGCCGAAAGGTAGAATCGCCCATAACGCATCGGCAAGTTTCGCAGGATTCGACGCACAAAAGATATTCGCTTTCCGCTTCATCCGTCTTCGTTCCGCTGCGCCGCGACAGGCGCTTCACACCTTACGATTTCATCGCGCAATTCTTCGATACCTGTCTTTTTTTCCGCGCTTGTCGCGATGACCGCGCCAAAGGATGCGCCGCGTTTTGCGACTTCGGCCTCCACTTGCGTCTTGCATTCCGCGGCGGCTGTTTTCGATATTTTATCGACTTTGGTAAGGACAACCTGGTACCGGATTGCATTCGCGTCGCAAAAATCCATCATTTCAATATCGGAATCTTTAAGCCCGTGCCGCGAATCTACAAGGATGAAAAGCACCTCTAACTGTTCGCGCGAAAGCAGATATTTTTCCAAACGTGCCGCCCATTTTTCCCTGTCGGTTTTGGATGCCTTTGCATATCCGTATCCCGGCAAATCGGCAAGCGTGACGCCACGCCAATCGAACAGGTTTATCATCTGGGTCCGGCCGGGAGTATTCGACGTCCGCGCGGCGCGCGAACCGACAAGCGCGTTAAGCAGCGACGATTTTCCGACATTGGACCGCCCGATAAACGCGTATTCGGCAGCGCGGCAGCGCGGCAGCGATTCTACTGTGTCAAATGAACCTATGAACTTAATCATGTCTTATCACCTTTTCGTATGCGTCACGTTTGTTTATACCCGTCCGCTGTGCAATTTCTGCGGCGGCGTCTTTGGTCTTGTGTCCGGCGGCGACAACTTCGCGCACAATCTCGTTGATTTCTGAATCCGACATTTTTTGTTCCGGCGCGGGCTCTATAACCAACACAATCTCGCCCTTTAATGGCGCGCCGCCGGCAAGCTCCGCCGGATACCCGATAATCGTTTCTTCGTGAATCTTCGTGATTTCCCGAATTATGGCAACGCGTCGTTCCGGCATTATGCGCGCCATTATTGCAATGGTTTCGCGGGCGCGGTTCGGCGATTCATAATAGATGATAGTATGCCGAATCTTGTTATCTTCACGAAGGTGTTTTTCATCTTTGAAGAACCCGCAAAACGTAAACCGGTCGGTCGGAAATCCCGAAAGGACAAGCGCCGCCGCAAACGCGGTCGGCCCCGGCACGACGAATACGGGCGCGGCGGCGGCGCGCGCCGCGCGGATTAAACGAAACCCCGGGTCGCTTATCCCCGGCATTCCGGAATCGGATACAAGCGCGACCGCCGCGCCATCCAGAATCTTTGCGACAAGTTCGTCCGCCATATCCCGTTCGTTATGTTCATGGAATGCTATGCGCCGGGTTTTTATATCAAAATGCGCGGCAAGTTTGCCGGTTGTCCGCGTATCCTCACAGGCGATTAAATCCGCGCGGCGCAAAGTTTCAATCGCGCGCGGCGACATGTCGGACAGGTTTCCGATAGGAGTTCCGACGATATAAAGTCCGGCTGTCATTTTTTCTTCTTTTATAATTTGATTTTTAATAATAGAATGATAACCTTACCGGAGAGAAATTTCAATGATTATCAAAAGAATATCGCTTTTTGTTCTATGTCTTGGCTTTTTGGCCGGCTGTGCAAGACAGATGCCGCCCCGCGACTGGCACAGGGAATACGGAGAAATCCCCGCATCCGCCGCGCCGTTGGAAATGGCGCCGGGATTTCATACGCTTGAATACGGCGGTTTTGATTTCGGGACGCCGCGCGCGATACCCGCAATGGACGAAAATGTAAGGACGATTTCGGTGCTTTTGCCGCTTTCCGGGACGAACGCCGCGCTTGGCATGGGGATTCAGCATTCGATTGAAATCGCCTTTTTGCAGAAACAGCCTACGAACATAATTGTTTTGTTTAACGATATTTCCGGCACGCAAAGCGAACGGCTTGAACGGATGCGCGCCGCGCTTAATCGCAATCCCGATTTGATAATCGGCCCGATTTTCAGCGAAGACGTCGCGATGCTTAAAAACCTTAAAGACATTGCGACGCCCGCGCTTACATTCACTTCGGACACGAATGTCCTTGGCGACGGGGTGTTTACATTCGCGCTTATGCCCGTGCAGAGCGTGGAGGCCATCGTCCAAAACACTGCGGCCACGGGCGCAAGCCGGATGATGATACTTGCGCCGGACACACGCGCGGGGCACATGCTTGCCAATGCGGCGCTTGATTCCGCGCGGATTCACGGGGTAAGCGTGGCGGGACTTTATTATTACAAAGAAAACGATATGACATCGCAAAAGGCCGTGGCCGAACGCGCCGCAATGTTCCGCCCTCGGCAACAGGCATTGACACGGGCGCGCGAAATCCTTTCCGACGCGCTTACGACCCAAAACCTTACCGAAGAAGAGCATGAAAACATGGACGCCCAACTGACCCGGCTGAACCGCGCCGACACTATCGGAAATCCGCCGTACGATGCGGTCTTGCTTCTTGGCAGTCCGGGCGATTCCAAATCCCTTGCGTCGTTCCTGCGGTACTTTGACGTCCCGGCGGCAAGCGTGCGCTTTCTTGGCACGGCGGTCTGGGATACAAGCTCTATGTGGCGGGATTTGACGATGAGCGGTGCCGAATATTCCGCCCTTCCCGCAATATCGCCGGAATTCGTGCGCATATATTCCGCGCTTCACGGCCGCGAACCGAACCGTATGAATTCGATGGGGTATGACGCGGCGATGCTTGCCATCGGCGCGCTTTCGGGGGGGCGTCCGCCCGCGGCGCATCTTCTTGACCCGTCCGGATACAGGGGACTTGACGGCCTGGTGCGGCTTCGCCCGAACGGCACGAACGAACGCGCGTTGCAGATTATGCGCCTTAACGGCTCCGGCGCTCCACGGATAAGGACACAGCCCGCGCGAAACTTCCTTACACCATTGTACCAGATTGGGTCTCCGCGCGCATCGCGGCTTCGCGAAATAGAACCGTCGGACGGCTTTAACGCGCTTGATTATATATCAATGCCGGCGCATCTGTATTGGCAATACCGGTCCCAGACGTTCAGATTGTCCGGCGCAAGCGAAGAAGCATTGGACGCCGCGCGCTTTACACCGATTGAAACGGTTATCCCCGAAGACGATTCCGACGCGGTGATTGAAATCGACCCGTATTTTCAACCGATACCGCTTGACACTATCGACCGGCAGCTGGTCGAAAGCGTAACAGTGGTTGAAAGATAAAAACCGGCCAAAAGGCCGGTTTATTTATTCTGGCCTGCTACCCGAAGCCCCGCAGAGGCGAAGGGTGGTGGGAGTCGGCAGACAGCTTTCGGGCTATTAATTAAAAATTCGCTTTTTGAAATTTCCACGCCCATGGTATGGGTAGAGGTCTTTTAATTTCACAACTTTATTTTGGTCTAATACGACTTCTGTATTATCTAGATTTTCTATGTTTACTTGACACATAAACTCACGACAGTGGCCGCATGGCGGAATAACATAGACATCCCCGTTTTTATCTTTCCATGTTGCGACTATTCTTTTAATTAAGCATTCTCCATCAGTAAGCATCGCACCAATAGCGTTCGTTTCGGCACAAAATGACTGGACACCAATGTCCGCGCAAACCCCTAAATAAACTTTTCCATTATTTGCCAAAAGTGCGGCGCCGACATCCCCAATCAAATGACAATTGCCCACCTGTTTGGGTTTTATGACAGATGCCGCCATTTCAATAAATTCTCTGTTTGAAATATCCACCTTTTATCCTTTTTCTGATTCTAACAAACTGCGCCTTAAAATCTATAAAAATTTTAGAACTAATCGAAAGCATCATAAAAACTTGTCCTTTATAAAGGACAACATTCGAATTCGTTGAAAGATAGGGCCACCATGAAAAATTCGCCCTTTTCGGGCGAGGCGTTTATTCTGGCCTGCTGCCCGAAACCCCGCAGAGGCGAAGGGTGGTGGGAGCCGGCAGACAGCTTTCGGGCTATGAACTACGATTGATTAGGTGAGGAGCAAGCCATTCTGGAACTTCGGAAAGTTTCAAATTTTCTCCATCCCAATCCAAACAATAATATCCGGCATTTGGAATATTAAAAGGCGGCAATTCCCTGCCCAGAACATTTTCCAATATCCACAACGCAGTCCCGTTGCTGGTGGAAATTCCCATGATATTATGTGCGCTTGTTTTGATTATGTTATTTATCGCAGGAATCACACGTTGCTCGTGCCGAGTCATGCTTTCGCCTCCGGAGATATTTCTTTCTTGCAATGAATTGTCCATTATTATTTTCACATTGTTAAATTTTGCCACAATTTGTGCAGTTTCAATACATCTGGACGATGGCGAAGAATAAATAACTTCCAGCCCTACATTTTGTAGGTCTTCGGCCAGCTTATTGGCCTGTTCACGACCAGTACCATTCAACGGAATATCGGCCCAACCCATATTACGACCTTCACGATTCCAGTCCGTCTGGCCATGTCGAAAGATACAAAGTTTTTTCATGTTATAATCATAGGTTTTTAATTTGTTAAAATAAAGTAAAATAATACCTGTCTAATATATTAGACAACATTCGAATTCACCGAAAGCCTTGGAAATCTAACAAAGAGTTCGAACCTATAGTGAAAATCAGCATTTTGGGGTTTCTTAGATTCGAACCCGCTGAAAGGCTTAAAAATCTAATAAAAGAACGCACCTTTTGAGTGCGTTTGTTTATTCTGGCCTGCTACCCGAAGCCCCGCAGAGGCGAAGGGTGGTGGGTGCGGATAGATTCGAACCATCTCAGTCTTAAGACAACAGATTTACAGTCTGCCCCGGCTCTCCGACTCCGGCGCGCACCCGATGGTGCGAGTAGAGGGATTCGAACCCTCATCTCCAGCTTGGAAGGCTGGCATACTAGCCCTTGTACTATACTCGCAACGGACGTTCATTATAGCTGGATTTTTCCAGATTGCAAGTTTTTACCTTGGGCATAGGCACTTTTAGTTGCTTTCCAAGAAGCCTTGGTTTAAGATAATGCCAAGATTCAGGAGCGAGAGAGGCATAACGAAAAGACTACATCATGAACGCCCAAATTTCGGCACGCCAGATTTTCAGCTATGAACTCTCAAGAGTTCGCGCCCATATCCGTGATTCTTTGGAGATAAGCCAGGGTGAATTGACAAGCGTGTTCAATTCATCCACAGGTGAAATGTTTGAATCCGCGGCCGATTTGTTTAATGCCATTCAAAAAAGCATGTTTCACCGTTTATTCCACATCAACATTCTTGCCCATGTCAAGATTGTCACCGACCACGGCATGACGATAGAGCTTTCACCGACAGAGGTGTATTCATCGTACGTCGGCGACGCCGCGGACATTTTTACGCACGAACAATTGAAACAAATATTCCCGAATCTGGACACGAAAGACAAATCTATTGAACCGTCGATTATATGCATAAAGCGCGCGGACACGAACCATTCGATTCTCAACGCGGGTTTTTCGATTGTTGATTTGGACAGACACGCGCTCTTTTTGGACACCAAGGCGCATCTGGGCGGCAAACCGATTTTTTACACAGAGGGACGGCTTTACAACATTACAAACAAAAAATTGGAAAACGTTGTCCGTCATGCGAACGGGGCTATCAAAACGTACGAAAACCCGTTAAGTTCCGCAAAACATTTCGAAGATTATATACTGAGCCTTTTTAACAATCAAAAACAATACGGCGACGAAGTTAAACGCGGAACGCACAAATGGTTCGACAGAAGAAAATAATTTTACAAACGGAGAATAAAATGATTGCGCCATACCATGTAAAAAACACATACGCATTCAATAAAGCCGCCGCGGACATCCTGTATCAGGCTGTGGTCGTCAAATGCCGGGGCACGTGGTACAACCCGAGACTCTTGGCATTTTTGGAAAAAAACAATACGGACCATGTAAAGGGTCTATTCGAACAAGTCGGTCTACCGCCAGTCGCCAGCGGTTCCCTTGGCCTGGATGAAGATGACGATACATTTTTCGCATTGGACCAAAAGGTCGAAAGCGAATTCGATATAGCAACGCATTTGCAGATAACAAAACGGCAAGTGCGCGTGTTTACCATCGAATTTGGACATATTAAAAACAGCACGGAGATTACGGCCGTCCTTGAAAAAAGTATGCGCATGGCCGGCCGCTGCGAATCAAAATCGTTCAAGGTGCAATATAACAATCCATTCCAACGCCAAGAATTTGGCGACAACCTGCTCTCATGCACGGCGTATTTCAGCAGATAGTTGCACAGGGGCGCAAGTATGCGCCCCACAGGATATAACCATCACATCTGTTGGCACAACGGCACATCCGGTTCCGGCGTGTGTATGCTCCAAAAATGCATGAACAAATCCCAGTTTTCGCGCGTGACGCACCCGTCGTTGTTAAGGTCAAGACACGGCATATCATTCTCCGTTATGCCCGCCGCCTCGGTATCCATGCATCCGTATTCATCGAACAGCTTTGAATAATCAATATGCTCGCTTTGCCCAAGGCGCATTTCCGGTTCGCTGTCATACGGCGGTGGCAATGCCGGCTGTACGACCGCGGCGCATCCGGCAAGAAAAAGCAAAGGTAATAATTTTTTCATTTGTTTACTCCATAAAAACGCGTTCGATTTCCCCGATAAACCATAACGCCGGCTCGCCCAGACGGCTGGCCCGTTCCATAATCCTGCGCGCTTCGCGCACAAATTCGGTTTCTTCCTGCACTTCTCTGGCTATGCGCATACGTCTTATATGGCGGTGTTCTTCTTGAATATGACCGCCGTCGTCCAATCTTATTTCTCCCAAAAGGGCGGACGCTATGTCAAGCTGTCGCCTGGCAAGGTCGCGGAATCTTTCCGAATTTTCCGGACAACCGACCCTCATCAAATCGGAATATATTCTGGAATTGTGCATAAACATTTCCGAGGCGAAATTGTCCTGGCTGTTTATTTCGTCCTCCGGCACAATCCTGTTAAGCAATTGCACCTCTATCGCTTCACACGTGCGGTCGGGCAGTCTTTGCGGCTCTACCATGACGGGCGCCGCGGGCACCTCTGGCGCGGCTGCTTCTGTCGCGGCGGTTCTTTTAATAAACCCGGAAAGGTTATCCAGCCGGCCCGATTGCCCCAAATATATCCCACCGGCGAAAACCGCAATGATGCCGGCTATAATTAAAAATTGTCTCATACTTCCCTCCTTTGGGTTTTGCTTATCCTACTATACCGTTTTTGATGGTTATAATTTTGTCCGCCCGCTGGGCAAGATTCATGTCATGCGTCACGAACAGCATCGCCGTTTTATGCGACCGCGCTTGCGACAACAATAAATCGAACACCGCGCCGGCATGTTTCGGGTCAAGCGAGCCTGTCGGCTCGTCCGCCAAAATTATATCGGGAGTGTTGGCAAGCGCGCGCGCGACCGCCGTCCGCTGTTGCTCTCCGCCGGACATTTCCGCAGGCCTGTGCAGCGCGCGATGCAGAATATTCACAGACTTTAATAATTTCTTTGCACGCAATACCGCGGTGTCTTCCGACACACCCGCCGCCTGCATGGGCAGCATTACGTTTTCAATGGCGGAAAAATCTTCCAACAAATTATGCCGCTGATAGACAAAGCCAAGCTTGTCGCGGCGCGTCATCGTGCGCTGCTCTTCGGTCATTTTATGCGCCGCCGAAGCACCTATGAATATATGTCCCTTTGTCGGTTGTTCCAATAATCCCACGCATTGAAGCAAAGTGGATTTGCCGCAACCGGACGGACCGACAAGCGCGATGATTTCGCCCCGATGCAAATCGAATCCGCCGCCGCGAAGTATTGCAAGCGGCTGCCCGCCTTCGATAAAAGTTTTTCCGATTTCGCGGACGCTCATCACGACTTCGCGCGTTTTCGGTTTTGATAAAGATTTCAATATGCCTGTCATTTTTTAACTCTTTTTATCCAGAAACTCGAATAACAAATACAGCCTTGATTCGAAATTCCGGCTTACATTCAAACCGTCTTTTATTTGATTCAAAAGCTTGTCGCGCCCGAACCATTTAAGGCCGGCAATCTCTTCCGCATCGGGCGTCATTTCCGATATTTCGGTGTCTGTGAAGACAACGTAAATATCGCTGAAAAACGCCGGATACCGCGGACCGTTATAGAATACCGTTTTTATGAATTGAAACCTGTCCTTTGAAATATCAAGCCCCAATTCCTCCAAAGCCTCCCTTCGCACCGCCGCGACGCTGTCCTCCCCGGCCTTTACCTTTCCCGCAATCGAAATCCGCCATTCCCCAAAAGTGTTGTATTCGTGCTTTCCATCCTTATGCACAAGGATTTGTCCCCGCCTGTTTACAAGCCAGGCCGCCACCGTCATAATCGGCAATTCTTCCGCCACAATTTCATCCAAAGTCGCAACACGCCCGGTTTTCTTGCCATCCAAATCATATACATCAAACCGTTCGGGCGCGTTATTCATACCTTAACACTTCAACCGGGTCCATTTTCGACGCCTTCCACGCCGGATACAGCGTGGCAAGGAACGACAGCAATACCGCGACAATCGCAATTCCGGCAACCGACAACGGGTCGATGCGCGACGGCAATTCGGACAGGAAATACAGTTCCGGCGGGAACAAATTGCGCCCGGTCAGCATCTGTATGAACTGTCGTATGTCTTCGATATATATCGCAACAGCAAGGCCAAGCGCCACCCCCATAATCGCGCCAAGGATTCCGATACTTGTTCCCGCAATCATAAAGATTTTCATCATTGAATTCCGGCTTACCCCTATGGTGCGAAGGACCGCGATGTCGCGCGACTTGTCTTTGACAAGCATGACAAGGCTGGATACGATATTAAACGCCGCGACGATTATAATAAGCATAAGGATAAGGAACATCACGTTCCGTTCGACCTGAAGCGCGCCGACGAACCCCTGGTTCAATTCGCGCCAGTCGCGGACGATGAACCCGTGCGGCAAAACCCCGCGAAGCGCATCGCGCACGGCGTTCGTTGCATTCGCGTTTTTAAGGCGCAAATCAATGTGCGACACGGCGTCGGGAGAATTAAGGTATCTCTGCGCGGTTTCCAAAGGCATGAATATAAATCCGGAATCGTATTCGAACATGCCCATAAGGAATGTGGATTTGACCGGATACGCCATTATGCGCGGCATGGTTCCGAACGCGGTCGGCGTGCTTGCATTCGCAGCGATAAGCGTTACCGGGTCGCTCATGGTAAGGCGAAGGTTGCGTGCAAGGACCTGTCCCATCACCAATTCGCCGTCACGAATCTCATTCAAGGTGTTTCCGAAAAGCTTTGTACCGTGCGCCGTTATAGCCGCCAAATCGGACATCCGGATTCCGCGAAGCATGGCTCCGGAATTGATGCCGTTCGCGCTTGCCATCACCTGGCCCTCCATGACCGGTATGATTCCCTGTATGTTCGACGAGACGACCTTGTTCTGTTTAATCCGTTCGATAAGAAAATCGAAATCGGTTATCGTCCCATCCTGGTGATATATGACGACATGGCCGTTCATTCCAACGATGCGCGAAAGCAAAGTATGATGGAATCCGGACATTACGGACATCACGACGATAAGCGTCGCAACGCCAAGCATGATGCCAAGAAGCGACACCCACGATATGACGGACACAAACCCTTCTTTGCGCTTTGCGCGCAAATATCGGAATGCTATTTTTTTTTCTAATCTGGTGAACAAAATAAAAACCTTCGTGCTGGTGGTTCGTGGGTCGCGGCTATATACCAGCCACCAACCGCTAATTCCTTCTTATTTCTATTATCCGCGGGCTCATAAATACCACAAGTTCCGCGAACGGCGAAATCAGCGTCTCCGGCGTCTCCACAAACGAATGCGTCGGTATTCCGATGATTACATAATTATCGCCAAGCGATGTCGGGACATTGAACGATGCTATTTCGCCGCCTCGCGTGCGAAGCGCGATTTTCGCATCTATCTTTTGCATGCCCGCCCAATCGCCGAACCGTCCGGTCGCACCGATGACAAGGTCGGTTTCAAGCCGCTCTTCGCGGGTGCATTGACCTATGTCGAAACGCGCCTGCCATCCGTTGGGGATAGAAAACGTTCCCTGGGATATAAGGACGACGTTCGATTGCTGGGCAAGGAATCTTTGCAAGGTCTTGGTATTGATTTCCGGACTTGTGACAAGAAGGCGGCCGACCACGCCCGGTATCGACATCTTTACATTTTTCTGTCCGAACGCGGGAAGCATGTTCATCCATATTATCGGGTTGTGGGTGCGCGGATAAACGCGGTATACGTCGATGTCCCACGCGATTATGTATTTCTGCGCGCCAAGGTCGGCGATGATTTGCCGCGCTTCGCGTTCGGTCTGGTGATTGCCTTCGATAATCATCGTATTGTCGGCCCAGTTGACCATAAGGTTCCGCATATCCGCTCCGCGCATCGCATCGACAAGCGCCATGATTACGTTCTGGTCTTGCGGCATCCGGACAAGCCAGCGCGCGCGCCGGCGTATGCGCAGTTCGCGCAAATCCGCATCGAACGAAAAATACGCCCGGCCAAGCCGCGCGATAAGTTCGGTCGCGTCCGAAAGCTCGCCGGACTGTATGGACCCGGATATATGGTCACCCACGCTGTCTTCATCTATGACGGCGATGCCCGTTCCTTCGAACAGCCGGGTTAATACTTCCGCGACGGTCTGTCTTTCGAACACGTAATTTTCAACACCAAAAGGCGGCAGAGGGTCGCCGATGTCAAGCCGTATCATTTCGACGAATTCTTCGGGCAGTACCGAGAACACGCGCTGGTTATCCCAATCGACCGCGCACCGTTTCGGCAAATCAATCGCAAACCGTCGCGCCGCATCGGTGGTAAGCGCCGCTTTGCGCGGATAAATCGGAACCGACCTTTCATCCGCGACAAGCGTGTCGATGACAAGGATGTTGTCGAATTGCGGCGGCTGCGCGCACGCAAGCAAAAGCATAGAGCATAGAGCATAGAGCATAGATTTTTTCATTTACTATAACCTTTGTACTTTATTGTAAGCATAAAAGTTAAAGCATCAAAGCAATAATCCATGCTCTATGCTCTATGCCCTATGCTCTAGATATTCATAACCTTTTCAAATTCTTCAAGCGTCATCTCGTGCATCGGCTTGACCGACGGCGTGACAAGTTCTTTTGCGGCGGCCAATTCATTGGCGTATTTCCCGGCACGCTCTTTTCCGCCCATGCTGACAAGCATCTCCAATACGTCCGCGGCAAAAAATCTTCCCGTATAGCTTTCGATGGGAACCCCGCCCTTTCGCACACAGACGGCGGCCATGACGGTTTTCATCTGTTCGTAAAACGCCGCAAGTTCGTCGAATTTTTCGATTCTGGTCATGGGGTGCCTCCGCCTTTCGCCTATTATAAAAACTATTGCCCGTGTTATGCAAATGAATTATACTATAAGTCATAAGCAATAAGGCACAGGGCATAATAAAGCATGAAACTGATAAAAACAACTTATCTGGGCAAAAAACTCGTGTGTCTTATGCCCTATGCCCTATGCCTTGTCCTTGCCGCTTGTTCAAGCGCGAACAGGGGCACCATCGACAACGCGACCATTTTGAACTGGGAAAACGAAAAGGTGACGCTTGAACAATTCGTCCGCGACCACAGATCCTGTCTTGGAATCACGCGGCCGGCCCATATGCCACGTTCCCGCGCGGCGAAACTCATCATGCCGAATTCCGCGTCCCAGATGCCGCAATGGGACGGCCTTTGGGTGACATTCCAATCGAACGAACATCGCGACGTGGGTCAGCGCCTGCTGCTTTCCGTGCCGCCGAACACGGCTTCGGCATCCATCGGTTCGTACCGCAAATGTATGTTCCGGCGGGGCTATTTGTTGCGGGCGGCATAAATCGCGAAGACGCAAGGCGTGAAGCGCAAGACGCGGTCGGTTGCACGGACAAAAAGATTTGCTATTTCTTTTTATTATAATAAAATAATCCATGCTCCGTCTTACGAACAATAACAATGAACGCACAACCATATCTCTTCATCGCATCCAATCTTTCGCGCGGGCTGATAACCCTTGCGACAACTATGCAGCGCAAAGGAATCCCGGTCCTGGTCGCCGCGCCGGCGCGGCCGGCCGAAACCGCGCGCCTTCGAATACGACACCTTCGGCTTCGCAGAATCCAGATTTTCAGCCGCACGTTTTTATTCTCCGGCAAATCCTTTCGTGATGCCGTGGCGGCGACAAAACCGCGGATTCATGCGCTTGACCGCGCCGCGCGCGATTTATGCCGGGCGCGCCGGCTTGAATTCGACGACCGCGCGCCCGAATTCGGCATTGATTTATCCGTTTTTAATCCGACATCCGTCGCAACGCTTTTGCAATCGCGATTCCTGTCGGACTTTAATATTGCGCCGCACCAAAAACTTGTTGCGGTGATAAGCCCGCCCGGCTTCAATATCGAACCTTTGGTGCGCGCTATGGATATTCTGGATTCTACAGATTTGGTCGTCGCGCTTTTCGGCGTGAACAGCCGGAAAATCGCGGCACGGCTTTCCGCGCGCATTGAAAAGTCCGGACGCCATATTGTCTGTGCGGGCCCCGACTATGATGCGGCGACCGTTTTGCGTTCTTCGTACGCCGTTTTGTCTTTGGGTAATGCCGACCCGGCGCTTTTGATGTCGGCGGTTGCCATGGGCCGGCCCGCAATATGGCATGAAAGCGAACACGGCGTTGCGCCCAACATCCGGCTTAAATCCGCGGCAAACCCGCAAAACATCGCGGCGGCGCTTGGGCGCGCGATGAACCTTTCGCCGTCGGAACGCACCAGAATAGAGAAACAGAATCTGCAGACGGCGAAAAAATTCGACGTGGAAAAGACGATAAAAAAACTGACCGCTGGAAGCTGAACCCGCCATTAGTTGTTAGTTGTTAGCCGTCAGCCGTTGTGATATAATGACTGCCATGAACAAAACTGTCTTATTCTGGATCTCGTTTGCAATCGCGATACTTGTATCGGTATATTTTGCGGCGCGCATATCAATATCCGTAATCGGAATGGACGGCGCGTCGATTGTACGGGCGGTCTCCATAGACCCCGGGCGCGGGCCTTTATCCGCGCAAGACATCCACCGCACGTCGGGTTTGCAGCCGGGACAATCCGCGCACGCCGTTGATATAAATGAAATGCTTTCCAACATATCCGGGTTGTCGGCCGTACGGCGGGCGGGCGTGCGGCGCATGCCGTCGGGAAGAATTGCGATAAAGGTAGAGCAGCGCGAAGTCATCGCCGCATGGACGGACGGTGCGAATTTTTTTCCCCTTTCTTCCGACGGACATCGGTTTGACCGCGCGCTTGCCGCCGCGCCCGACGGGTGGGTGGTGTTTTCGGGAACGCTTCCCGAAAATCTGAAAGACGTCGTGCGGACGGTCCGCGGCATTCCCGGCCTTGTGCCGCTTATCGGTCGCATGGAATGGATAGAGGGCCGACGGTGGAACATACATACGAAATCAGGCATCATCGTCATGCTTCCGGAATCGGGGATGGAGGCCGCGCTTCAAAGACTTGTCCGAATGCAGGCCCAGGACCGGGTGCTTGACCGCAGAATATCCACATTGGATATGAGGGACGCGGACAGAACATTGGTAAAAACGACTGGTCGCTAGTGGCTCGTGCTGGTGGCCCAAAGTATGAATCTGTGGGAAGAATTTTACAACAAACCAAACTCACGGGCCATCAACCATAATAATGAACCTGTTTGACTCATCTTATCTGTGCCTTGACATCGGAACATGCGGCGTCCGTGGGATGGCGTGCCGGATATCGAACGGCCGCCTGTGCGCCCAGCATGTTGCAGCGGCCGACGGGCCGGATATTCCGCGCGCCATAAAACAGGTTGCGGACACTCTTGACGACGCGCTTCATACGCGGTTCGACGCCGCTTTCGTGACCGGAAACTTTGGCGAAATCGAACACGTGATTGCAAGGCGACGCAAAGACTGGGGCCGGCCGCATAAAATATCCGACGCGGACCTTGCGGCGATGGCGTCCGGGATACAGGAATCCGGGCGCGCTTTCATGCCTTTGCATATTATTCCGCTGCGGTACGATTTGGATGATTTCCCAAATGTGTCTACACCTGTGGGCCAAACGTCGCCCAACCTTTCCGCCATGTTCGGTATTATTTCCGCAAACCCCGGCGGAATGTCGCGCACACGCGAATGTCTTCGCGCCGCGCATATAATGGGGCGAGAATTTTTTGATACGCATTATCTGATTGCCCAAACGGCGCGGCCGCAAAAAGAATCTTCGCTTATCCTGGACCTTGGCGCATCGCAGACGACGACATCGATATGGACTTCGCGCGGGCCGATGTCCATCAAAAGAATTCCGGTCGGCATGTCTTCGATTACCGACGCGCTTGCGCGCAATTTCGGCCTTAAGTGGGCGGTTGCCGAAAAGATAAAGCGCGACAACCTTGCCCTTTCGGGCGGCGATATGGACCGGTTTACACCGGCAAGTAAAAAGCATGACTTTTCGCGCGCCGATGTCAATGACATCGCAATTCCGATACTGCATGAAATAATAGACAAGGCGCACGATGAATCGGCGGCGGGGCGCGAAAAATACACGCCGTCCAAAATATATCTCTGCGGCGGCGGCGCGGACATATCGGGCATCGGCGATTACATACGGGGACTTTTTGGAATCGATGTCGAAGTCCTGGGGCCCGGCGCGGGCGCGGGCGCATGCGCGGCGCATATATGGACGCGGATGAAGCCGCGGGCGATGGCGATTGCCGCGCGGAACGAAAAGCGGCGGGCGGGCGCTTCATTCATATTCGGCGTGCTTAAAAAATTATCCGCACCAAAAAGAAGGCGACGGTTTGTTCCGGTGATGCCGTCGACGCTTGCGTTCAATATGCGCGACATGGCGACATACGCAAGATTTCGGGCGGGCGGTATATCCATGATTCATGTCGACATAATGGACGGGCTTTATACGTCCAAAATGACCGGCGGGATTGAGGAATTGAAAATTATACGAAAACATTCGGACACGCATCTGCATGTGCATCTCATGACCGAAAGTCCGCTTACCTGGGCGGCATCCGCCGCCGCGGCCGGCGCGGATACTGTCATAGTATCAACCGGAACTTACGGCGTTCGCGCGGCGCTTACTGAAATACGGGCGCTTGGCAAGCGCGCCGGAATCGCCATAAGCCCGGACAGTCCGCTTACAATCTTGAAACCCGTTCTTCGCGATATTGACGAAGTGCTTGTGATGTCGGTCGCGCCCGGCGCGGGCGGCCAAGAATTCATGCCGGACGCCGCGGCGCGCATCGCGGCGCTTGCCGCCACGCGGAAGAAATACAAACTGAACTTCAAAATTTCGGTCGACGGCGGAATTAATCCGGAAACGGCCCCGCAATGCTGGGCCGCCGGCGCGGATTTTGTGGTGTCCGGAAACTACCTTGCCCGCGCGGCGGATTTTCCCGCCGCGGTCCAAGACTTATTGCCGCGATAACTGCATGGTATATATCATTTGGGTCGAACAATCCGGGAATTTCTTTTCATATAGACGTTGCAAATCGCGGTCAACTTGCGACAGGGAAAGGACGACTTGGCTGACCGGTGGCGATTCCGGTGATTGTTTCCAAATGCCCGACGACGCGACCGGATATTTCGTTTTTAATGACAGCAACTCTTCCACCGAATGACGTTCGGACTGAATCAGAAGTTTTCCGACAAACCCCATCTCCTCATAAAATTTTTCACCCATCTCCGATGCGCCAAGTGCGACACTTTCAAATCCGCGCACGCGAAGTCTGTGAAGCATTTCTTCCATAAGTTTTTTCGCAAAACCTTGCCGGCGATACGCTTTGTCCGTGCACACGTAATCTATTTTGGATTTATTATTCTCGGCCGTGCCGAAAACCGCGGCCGCGATTTTGTCCATATCAGCCATATATAGCAATAAATTCGGATTCTGCTTCATTTCACGCATCAATGCGTCGCGGTCCAGCGCATACGGCGACAGGGTTTCTTTGATGAAAGAAATCGCCTTGTCCAGTTCACTCAAATTTTCAATCTGTCTGATTTTCATGTCGACATCCTTAATATCCGCCCCTCGCCTTCTTGTTCAAGATGAAGATGAATAGTGTCTGCCGGCAAAATATGCGCCGCGATTTCCGGCCATTCAATTAAAGTAATATCATTCGCGCATGCGTGGGAAAGCCCGATTTCTTCAAGTTCCGCCGGGTCGGTTATCCGATACAAGTCAAAGTGAGATATTCGAAAACCGCAAGACGCAAGGCGTTGAAGCGGCCCGTCATCTTGTGTCTCACGCTTTACAACTTCATAGCTTTGCACCAATGTAAACGTAGGGCTTGGCACGACGGTGTCCGCGCCGCAAAGCTCTTGAATAATCGTCCGCGCAATAAACGATTTCCCCATACCCAAATCGCCGTGTAGCGCGACCGCAACCGGCGCGCGCAACGTCCGCGCAAATTCCCGCGCCCATGCCTGCGTTTCATTGATATCTTTTAATATGTATTCTTTCATCTCTTACTCTAATAATAAAAGGTCGTCTTCCAACCTGCGCACAAGGTCGCGGATCTCACCGGCCTTTTCGAATTCAAGGTCTTCGGCCGCGCGGCGCATTTGTTTGGCAAGTTTTACGATTTCTTTCTGCAGGCTTTCTTTATCCATCACGCCTGTTTCATTATAAACGAATTTTCGCGCTTTGTCGGTTTTGACTTCCTGTGTTTTGACTTCGCCGTACACGGCCTTTGCAACAGATTTTGGAACGATGCCATGCTTGGCATTATACGCCGTTTGTTTCGCGCGGCGCCGCGCGGTTTCGTCCAAGGCGCCGCGCATGGAATCGGTAATCTTGTCGGCATATAAAATCACTCTGCCCCTTTCGTTTCGGGCGGCGCGGCCGATTGTCTGAATCAAGGAACGCGCGCTGCGAAGGAATCCTTCCTTGTCCGCGTCCATGATTGCGACCAATTCGCATTCGGGAATATCAAGCCCTTCGCGAAGCAAGTTTATGCCGACAAGAACGTCGAATTTCCCCATCCGCAATTCGCGCAATAATTCAATGCGCTCAAGAGTCTCGATGTCGCTGTGAAGATACTTTGCCCGCACATCGTTTTCGACAAGATAATCGGTAAGCTGTTCCGCCATTTTCTTGGTAAGCGTTGTGACAAGAACGCGTCCGGATATTTTCCGCACTTCATTCAACAAATCATCCACCTGGTGCGTTGTCGGGCGGACATCGCATTCGGGGTCAAGAAGGCCCGTCGGACGTATAACCTGTTCCGCGACGATTCCGCGCGACTGTTCGATTTCCCAATCATTCGGTGTTGCGGACACAAAGATTGTCTGCGGGCGGAACTGATTCCACTCTTCAAACGTAAGCGGGCGATTGTCCAAAGCAGATGGCAATCTGAACCCATATTCGGAAAGCGTTCCCTTTCTGGCCCTATCTCCCCTTGACATTGCGCCGATTTGTGGCACCGTCACATGACTTTCATCGACGAATAAAATCGCATCTTTTGGAAGGTATTCGAACAGTGTCGGCGGCGGCTCGCCCGGCAGACGCCCGGACAGATAACGCGAATAGTTTTCGATACCGCTGCACGTTCCGGTTGTCTGCATCATCTCTATATCGAAATTGGTGCGCGATGACAGGCGCTGTTCCTCGACATATTTCATATTGTTTTTGAAATACTCCAATCTGGGCGCAAGGTCTTTTCGAATTTCCGCGATGGCTTGCAAAATGCTTGGCATCGGCGTCGCATAGTGAGTGTTCGGGTATATCGCCGCCCGGTCAAGCTGTCTTTTCTTTTTCCCGGTAAGCGTGTCGAATTCCCAAATCTCTTCCACATCTTCGCCAAAGAACGCGATTTTAATCCCGGTGTCTTGGGAATATGACGGAAATATATCAAGGAAGTCGCCGCGCACGCGAAACTCGCCGCGATTGAATCCGATGTCGTTCCGCCGGTATTGAAGCCGGACAAGTTCGTCTACAACCGATTTCATGGGAATCTTGTCGCCCGCATTAACAACGAATTTCATATCGGAATATGTTTCGGGCGAACCAAGTCCATATATGGACGACACGCTTGATATGACAATGGTGTCGCGAAAATCAAGCATGGCGCGCGTCGCCGCATGCCGCATGCGGTCCAACTGGTCGTTTATGGACGCGTCTTTGTCTATGTACGTGTCGGTTACGGGAACATATGCCTCCGGCTGGTAATAATCGTAATAAGACACGAAATATTCGACATGGTTGTTTGGAAAGAATTGTTTCATTTCTGCGTATAATTGCGCGGCAAGTATCTTGTTATGCGCCATGATAAGCGCGGGCCGGCCGGTCTCTGCGATAATATTCGCCATCGTGAAAGTCTTGCCGGACCCCGTGACGCCAAGAAGCACCTGATTCTTTTCGCCCGCATTCAATCCGTCCACCAATTCCGCGATTGCATCCGGCTGGTCACCGGTGGGTTTATAGTCTGATTGAAGGCCGAATATCTTGTTTTTCATTTGCTATCCCCATATAAGCACATTATAATCGGATTACAAGAGAGAGTTTATGAAAGCCAAAAACCGCCGCATAGTGTTTTGGGTCGCCGTCGGCGCTCTGCTTTCCGCATGCGTTGCGGCGATTGCCGTGCCGCCTTTTATAAATCTTGACCATCTTCGCCCGACCATAGAAAGCGCCGTACAGAGCCAATTCGGCGTCGATATAAAGATTCACGGTTCTGTCCGCATATCCTTGCTTGGCCGCGCGACAATCGGCGCGCGCAATCTACAGATTCCGGCATATTCCGGCTTTGCGGACGCTGTGTCTTTCCGGATTCCGTTCCGCGCCGCATTCCGTCCGAATATGGTGGCGACATACGGCACGGCGGTCCTTGACAATGCGCGTCTGGAAATCACAAGTCTTTCGCCGCCGCAAATCCCCGGCCGCATAGTCTTTAACAACGGCACGGTCATTTTCGGGAACGAAACATACAAAAATATAAACGGCGTGTTCCGAAACAACACCTTTAACGGAACGGTCCGCGCGGCGGAACACAGATATACGATTTCAACTTCTGGAAATTATTTCACCATAACCAATCCGAACGCAAGGTTGCATCTGCGCGGACAATTGTCGACGGACGAACGCGGCAATATCGCGGCAAACGGAAACATAAGCCTTGAAACATCGAACGCGAACCGTTTTTTTGGGTTCGAGACCCCGCGGATAAATTCCCGTGTACGCTTCCGGTCTGAATTCGAATGGGCAAACGGAATTGTACGGTTTCAAAATATATCGGGCGAAACTTTGGGCGGAGATTTTTCCGGGGATATGGAGTTCGGGAATGACCGGAAGAGAATAAATCTTGTCGCAAATAACGTCCGCATGGATTTGTCGTTTTTACAGGAAAACCCGGCCTTTTTGATGAATTCCGATATAAGGTTTTCCGGAAACGGCCGCTTTCGGTTCGGCAATCATGAGTTCCAGCGCATAGGGCTGTCAACTATGGCCGACGACGACACCATAATCGTCCGGAACTTTGTTGCGGGCACGCGCGACATGGCAATATCCGCGCGCGGCCGGGTGCGGGATATGACCGCGGACAACCTTGAAATAACCATGCAGGGCGCAAATGCCGAAGTGCATTGCCTTATGTCCGGGACAAGGGACGAATTCCGCTGTGCCCGTTGGAGTTACAGGGATAGAGGATTCTCCGCCATCGGAACACTGTCCGTCGGCGCGGATTCGTTCGACCTTGAATTCAATTCCGATAATTATGATTTCTCTGCGCTGGATGTCGGCGCCCAGCTGTCGGCAATTCGCGCGCATTTTCGCCGCGACAACGGCACTGTGCGATTCAATCTGAAAGACGGTGTCCATGGTACGGCGTCTGTGACCGGCCGAAATTTTGCAATAGAATACCGCGGGCATGCCGGCGCGACTCTTGAAAGCATTGCGGCGGCGCATCCGGCGCTTTCATTGATACCGGAATCCATGCGGCGCGCATCCGGCACGGTCCGTCATGCAAAGATAAGAAACAGAGAGTTGCAATCTCTGGAATTCGAACACACGGGACGGCAAAACCAATGGTTCGTGCTTGCGCTGTCGGAAAACGGCGGACTGGAATTACAGGGCGACGCACATTTCCTTGTCGCGGCATTCGCGCCGAACGCGGATATGAAATTTATCCGCCCCGACCTTCGCGTAAACGTTGCGGGGATATACAGGCGGCCGTTCCTGTCCGGCATGTCCGTCCGTCTTGGCGATATGGAATTCACCGGCAATTTCGACGGGCGCGCATTTGATTTGCACACAGGTTTTCTGGATTTGGACGACTTGATAAATCCGGCATTTATCGAAAATTATGACGCGGAAAGATTCGTAACGGCGGAGCCTTTGACGTTTCCGTTCGCGCTTAATCTTTCGCTTTCGCTTACCGCGGACCGGATAAGATTTGGCGGCGAAATGTACGAAAGATTCGTCTATTCCTTGAATCCGCAGGGCCAGAGGATGTCGATAACGGACAGCGCAAAGGGAAGCCTGCTTGCCACAATGGACCGGCGCCGCGCCGGATACAACATACTTGTGCAATCGAACCGGTTTGAAATCCTGGGCGCCATCCTTCCGGCAACGTCAAGGTTTAACGTCGCGGATACGATGCTTACCGCGCGCGCATCGCTTTCCACAAATGGATTTACGGCGAGTGATTTCTGGCGGAACATATCGGGCGACATAGACATGACGTTCGACGGCGGCACGCTCATAGGATTCGATTTCGACGGGTTTTACGACAATGCGGCGGGGATTACGCGGATGAACGCGGAATTTGCGATTGCGAACGCGCTTTCGGGCGGAACGTCCGCGCTTCGCTTTTTGCATATCGCGGGACGGTATGAAGACGGACTGTTCCGGACAACGACACCGCTTACCGCCGCGACGCGGCATGCCGAATACGCGGGTGACGTACAGATACGCCGCGGCCGCACATCGGCGCGTTTGCAAATACTGCTTCGCGGGACATCGCCGGTGCCCGTGCCCATAAGGTTTGTGTTGCAGCCCGGCGGAGAGCGCGAATATTCGCTGTCTGAAATCATGAGGACGTTCGACGCCGATTTCATGCGGGAGTTTACAAGAATAAATCCAAGATTCTAACGGTCGTAAATCCCAAAGAACCTGTTGAACACCGACCGTGCGATACGCCGTCCCATAGAGTCCGCGTAATACTGTTCTCCGACATCGTCCGTCGCTTTATAAAATCCGGTTCCGTAAAGCTTTATCCCCCGCTGTCCGATGACAAGCATGCGGTCGGGCCCGATCAGGTCGGCGCGCGGCCCGTAAAGGATTTTTCCAAAATAGTCGCGCGCATCGCGGGTCAGTTCGCAATAATAAGGCGCATACAAAACATCGCCGCGCTTCACAAGCGAATCAAGTTTGTATTTGTGCCCGTTTATGGCAAGAATATAGGACTGATAAGGCGACAGTCCCATCCGTTCCGAAAGCTGTTCAATCTGTGTCTTGTTCATGGCTTAATCATAAACAAAACAAAAACTTGTTCCATAAGAACAAGTTCACAGGAAAGTAAAACCCGCCAAGGCGGGTTTTATTTGTTACGGCGACATCCTGCTTGGTCCGCGGAACAAGAACATCACTTCTCGGATTGAATCAAGGTCAAGCAGCTGTTTTATAAAACGCGCGCCGCCCATTCCCCATCCGCCGTGCGGCGGCATGCCGAATCTGAAGCAGTCAAGATACCATTGAAGCTCTTCCTGACCAAGGCCTTTGTCAAGGCATTGCGCGACAAGCTTGTCATAATTTTCTTCGCGCTGCGCGGTGGTCACAAGCTCGACCCCTTTGTACAAAAGGTCCGCACTTACCGAAATCGCCTCGCCCGTGTCGCTTGATACGCCCTTTTTGTGATAGAACGGACGCGCCGCCCACGGATATTCCGTCACGAAGACAAAATCGTTGTCGTGCGCTTCTTTTGCCCATTCACCGATTGCTTTTTCTTCGGCGGTGGTAAGGTCGCCTCCGTCGTCCGTCTGTACGCCGCGGCTTTTAAGAATTTCGCGCGCCTTGTGTATAGTTATGCGAAGCATCGGTTTTTTAAGACGAAAATCACCAAAGCCGAAATGCTTTTCAATCGCATCGCCGCATGATTTATGGATTTCGTCCAACATCGCCGCAACCGTGTTTTCAAGCATGTCCATAACATCGGCAAAGTCGTCTATATATCCCATTTCGACGTCGTGGCCGATGAATTCCGTGGAATGCCGGTTGGTCATGGATTTGTCGGCGCGAAACAACGGGGTGATTTCAAACACGCGCTCCAGCCCTGCGGCAATCGCCATCTGCTTGTACAATTGCGGACTTTGCGCGAGATATGCTTTATTTCCGAAATGGTCGAATTCGAACAAATCCGCGCGCGATTCCGATGCGGTCGGCATAATTTTCGGCGTGTGTACCCCTATGAATCCCTGGGATAAAAGGTATTCCGAATACCCGCGGTCAAGCGCCGAGAACACTTTCTGAATTGTCGCGTCGCGTTCGCGGCGAAGGGTCAGGAATCGCCAATCCTGGCGCTTTTCCGTCGTTACCTCCACATCGCCCTTTTCGACAACGGGTATCGGCAAAGCATCGGCAAGCGATATGATTTTCAGCGTTTCAACTTGGATTTCGATTCCGGCCGGCGTGCTGTTTGTTACTTTCGTCGTCGCAATCGCGCCGTTAATTTCCAAAACGGATTCCGTTGTGATACTCTCGGCCAATTCGAACAAGGGATTGGATTTATCAATCACGCATTGAATCGTGCCGGTAATATCGCGCAGGATAATGAATATGACGGCGCTTTGCGCGCGTATGACCTGGGCATGGCCGGCGATTTTGACCTTTGCGTCCGCCTCAAGCGGCAGCGCACCTATATGGATTCTGTCTTTCATGACAACACCTTTTTTGTTTACCAGGCGCGTAAAATATTTTGAAATTTCGGCACCCGGGGTTGATAAAAGCGCAAGGGCGCCTGTCGGCGCGGTGCCACCTTGCTTTATTCTCTTTTGTCTTACCGCCTGCTCCGTGGTTGTCAGTCACATCATCGCAAAATCGGTCCAACGACCGGATTATAGCCCCCTTTTCCCAAAAATCAAGTTGATTTTCAAGTTTGGATTGTTATAATACCCGGATAGAAATTGATTAAAATGGTGCAGATGTCGCGTATTCGCAGATTTTTGACGCGACGGAGTGTACTTTGATGTACACGACCCGCGCAAACAGCCTGCGAAACGCAAGACAGATGCGCCGTTATAATCAATTTATATGCCCGTATAGTATAGTGGTAGAACACGTCCTTGGTAAGGACGAGGCGCAAGTCCGATTCTTGCTACGGGCACCAGGTATTACAAGACTCGTGAAAACGGGTCTTTTTATTAAGGTGGCCTTGGCTTTGGGCTAGTCCGATTGTTGTCCTTTATAAAGGACAAGTTTTTTACTAATTATCGGACTCTTTTTAGGAAAAAAGAGCAAAACCAAGGCTTTTGTGCTGAATCCGATAATTTTAGTTTTATCGGGCCAAATTAGTTGTTATGCTTATGGTATGAAAGACATAAATGAAATTCTTAGCACGCGTTTAGAGTTGTACAAAAATTACGATATTCCGCTTTATCATGGTTCTACAACTAAGATTGATACGCATGACACTATTAACCCGTATATTGAAACGTGGTATACAGGAATTAAAGGTGTATTTGCCACAAGTGATTTTGATTATGCGTTGCAGTATGCGCTGCGTAATTTTGTCGATGACCTGATGAGTTTTCCCATTGATGATGGCATAGTAATGTTTGGTTCAGAAATGCCGAAAAAAATGGATTTTATTGGCTATGTTTATACCTTGTGCAAACAATCTCTATTTGCGCGATGGGATGAAATATACAACCAAAATTTGGAATCCGGAAAGCAAGCAATCTCATGGCCTGAATACGTATCTCTAAACCCAGTTCCAATATCACATACTGATATAGTAACTCCAGAATATTGCCGTAAAAAGAATATAAGAATATATATTACGAATAATGATAAGCATTTTTTACATTGCTGTTATCACAAAAACAAAGCGGAGAAATTGATAGCATCGGATTCAAAGCGAATTATTTAAATACATTTGCTTGAAACTCTGAATTTTCTTTGATAAATTCAAGAAATCAGCGGGATTGCTAGTCCGATAACTGCACAGCGTCGCGCACCATTTTTCCTTTTTGATGTTTCCGGACTATTTTTAGGGAAAGGCAGCAAACTCAAACCCTTGGTATAAGTCCGACAATTTTGCTTTATTTGCTAAAATAGATTGTTATAATTATTAGGAAACAAAGGAAACATAATAGGCCAGAAAGGATATGTGATGGCGTTGGAAGATAAATTTTGGGAAAAAGACATGCCAGAAGACATAATTAAGGCGCATGCCTATTGCAATAATAAAGAAGCGCTTGCAAAGGACAAGATATGTGGCTGTTTTTATTGTTGTGAAATTTTTAACCCTGATGAAATCAATGAGTGGATACCTAACGAAACAACAGCAATGTGTCCTTACTGCGGAATTGATTCTGTGATAAGTGAGAGTAGCGGATATCCAATAACAAAAGAATTTCTAGTGCAAATGAAAAAACATTGGTTCGATGAAGACTTTTCGTTTGATGAAATTTCTCAAAGTGAATAATTATTTTGAGTGAATGCTTGAATATTCATTGATAATGTTAAGAAACCAGCGAGGTCGTTGGTCAGATAGTCGCCTATTGACCCGCACCATTTTTTATAACCCATGCCAACAATACAAGACTTTAACAAGATTATCAAAACCGGCCGCCTGGAAATGCGGCCGCTGGACGCGACGCTTGAAAACGCCCGGATGGTTTTCGATGCTGTGAAAAATGAAGACCCGACGGATTACAAATACGCGCCCGTCGTGTATCCGCGCCCGCTACCATCGTCCGCCCAAGAAATGCAGGCACAGATGAAATTCGACAATGACCGCAGTGCCACCAACGGGCTTTCTCTATATATTTTCCATGACGACAAGCTTGTCGGATACCGCCGGGTTGGGATTAACAAAGCCACCGATTCATTCGCATTCTGCGATGTATGGTTTATCAAATCGGCGCGCGGACGCGGCTTTGCCAAAGAGACAATGCAGGCGCTGGAACGCATTGCTTTTGAACAATTGAAAGTGAACCGAGCAACGCGTTTCTGCGATGCCAAAAACGAAGTATCGGTAAAGATTTCCAAAAGCATGGGTTATAACCTGGACGAAGAACTGCGACAGGAGCATATCCGCCACTTTGGCAGCGATAACGGCAATCTTGCTTTCAGCAAGATGAAATCCGCATATTTTTCCAAAAAACATTAAACAAAAACCCGCCAAGGCGGGTTTTTGTTAACGGCTTCCTTTGCCGACCGGGATACCTGGGTTGGCATCACCCATTGGTGAAAAATAATTTCTGCAAGCCTCTATAATGGCATTCGCAAGGTCTGCGGCGCCAAGGCCGTTTTTATTCTCTATCAACGCCAACAATTGTTCCAAGAACGGATGTTTTATCTCGGTGCCAACCTTGTGCAACTTCAGCGTAAACCCTATAGACTGGGGCAAGCTTTTATTGTGCTGCTCCACAGCTCTCTCATACACCATGCTGCCTTTGAATTTGTCATACTCTTTCGTGTCCTTCAAATGCATTTCGTACGCATCCTTAATTGTCTTTAGCATTCTTTCGATGCTGTCTTTATTTATAGCATCCCGCTGCGCCTGAAGTTTTTCATTAATGGAATGTTCTTGCTTTGTCAGAACTCGGTCGTATGCACTTTTAAGTTGCCCGCCGACTTCTTTTATCCGCGCCATATCTTGATCATGGATTTGTTGCGCCACCGCCATGTCGTGTTCAAGGAACTTCTTGACATCTGCCGCCAATTGTTCTTCGGCGAGCTTCTTTTCTTCGCGTTCTTTTTTGCTTAAACCAAACATATCCGCCTCCTTTGGCTTTTATATACACATTCTATCTTTCCCTGTTAATTTGTCAAGTAGAGATTTACCACTCTATCGGCTCTGCCCCTTTGTTTGCCAGGTATTCGTTCGTGCGGGAAAAATGTTTGTTGCCGAAAAATCCGCGCGACGCCGAAAGCGGCGACGGGTGAACGGACTTCAAGACCAGGTTGCGCAAGGGGTCGACGAATTCTGCCTTTTTCTGTGCATAACTGCCCCACAAGATATAAACGATGCCGTCGCGCGCCGACAATGCGCGGATGCATGCGTCTGTAAATTGCTCCCACCCTTTGCTTGAATGCGAGGCGGCGACATGTGCCTGAACAGTCAGTGATGAATTCAAGAGCAGCACGCCCTGCTCTGCCCACCGCGTCAAATCACCACGCGTTGCAGACGGCCTACCCAAGTCGCTTGCAATTTCTTTATAAATATTCTGCAAAGACGGCGGAAATTGCGTTCCGTCGCGCACTGAAAAGCAAAGGCCGTGCGCCTGTCCCGGCCCGTGATACGGGTCTTGTCCGATTATGACGACTTTGACTTTGTCCAGCGGGCACAGATTGAACGCATTAAAAATCTCGGCCGGTTTCGGATAAATCGCGGGGCCGCCGGTCGCCCATTTGTTATACGCATCGCGTACAAAGTCGGTCAACTGGATGAAATACGGCTTGTCGAATTCGCCACCCAAAGCATTCTTCCAAGATTCTTCAATTTTTACGTTCATTGTTTGCTCCCTTGGCAGGGGGCGCAACATCTTGCGCCCAAAGGGGCCGAAGATATTCGACCCTTACAATTTTATCAGTCCGTTTTGGCACGCCCTGAACAGCACGACATCAACATACCCGCGGGGCAGACCGGTTTCGCGTTCAAGATGCGAAAACATCTCGTCGCATGCGGATTTCACATCCGGCCCCAGTTTGCCATTATCGATTTTTGATTTCAATTCATCACGCCCCGCAAAGGCACAACCGAGCCTCTGAATCCATATATCATATTTTACGACATTTTCGCCAAGATTCCGCGCAAGGTGGTTTGCTGTAATTTTTCCGATATGGGGCAACGCCGCCAAATACGAAAGTTTTGAATCCCAATCGGAAAGTTTATAATATTCGTCACGATACGTGTACCGATTTTGCCAAATTTTAAGAATCGCGGCCATTTTATTCTTGTTATTAAAAATCTTCAACAAATCGTCAGTATTTGCCAAATTACCGGCCTTTTTGATATATTTTACAATTTCGGAGTGCTTATTTTTTGCCGTTTTTTGGGAAAACCCGCCGGCAAGAATCACATATATGGCATGCGCCGCAAAACCGTCCGCATCGACCGGCATCGGAGACGATAAACGCTCTTTTATAACATCAAAAGTTTCCGCGTCTGAATCCAGCCCGGCATTTTTTAAGCGCCGCTCCAGTTCAAAAAAGACTTCGCGGGATAGATTCATTTCTATTATACGTCTATGCCTTGCCGGCGGGCCTTGTCCACAATGCTTTCAAATTTTTCGTCCACGCGTCGCTTTATATCTTCTTTGGAAATACCCATTGACACCATTACGAATTCCATATTGCATATAACGTCGCCCATTTCTTCTATTACGCCTTCGCGGCGCTCTTTCCCCACATTGAATTGTTTGAAAAGTTCTTTGGTTAATTCGGCCAATTCTTCGCCCAATTTGTATGCGGCGAACTGGGCGCCGTCTTCGCGCCCCGCTTGTATTTTTTTGACGATTTCAATTTGATTTTTATCAAGCATCATATCCGTACCTTACCTAAACCATAAAGGGAAGATTTTCAAGGGTGCCCTCGCTCAGCCTTACATTCACATCAATCATAAGGAACATTCGTTCTTCATCCGCGTTTGCCGGCTCTGCCGTTTTTTCGCAATCAAACATTTGAGGCGCAAGAAAGTGCGATGTGTTCACCGAAAGTTTGGTCACCAAATGGTCGTCGTCAAGAAGAGTATAAATCGGCCCGATATTCTTTGGCTGATTTTCGCCGATTTCATGTTCGTTCTGCGGACAGCGCAGCGCGTCAAGAAGCGTCTTGACCCGGTTGTCGACATCCGCGCGCGCAACGCCGACGATTTCCGGATGCAATAACTGTATGTCTATCTCCGCGATAAGTTTAAGATTCGGCGTGATTATTGGGTTGAAATCGACACCACCGATATGCTTTGTCACAACCGGCGATTTTGCCGGATTCGGCATCATATATTTGCGAAGGTTTGTCCACGGCGAATGCTCCACAAGTTTTTTCAACTGTGGATGAAACTTCATACGGATGTCGGTTATATGCTGGGCCCGCTTTTTCGGGTTCGTGCGCAACTCTCCTAAATATAAAAGTTTGAACTTCATATTCTACTCCTTTGTTGTACACGCTTTGTTATTTGCCGCTTGCTTCGTTGATTCAAATATCCACATTCGCGTTAAGCGCGTTGTTCACGATGAAATCACGGCGCGGTTCCACTACATCGCCCATAAGCGTTGAGAAGACCTCGTCCGCTTTGCCGGCGTCGGAAATCCGAACCTGGAACAGCGCGCGGTTATTCGGGTCCATCGTGGTTTCCCACAATTGTTCCGCGTTCATCTCGCCAAGACCTTTGTACCGCTGGATGGAAAGCCCTGTTTTCGCATATTCGAACGCGGTGTCCAAAAGCTGTGTCGCGGTGGCGATTTTTTGCTCTTTGCTTTTCACGCGAAGCAATACCGGTGACTTGAACATGTCGATTAATTCATCGCGGCCGACCATGCGTTCCCATGCGTGGACTTCCGGCGAATCAAGTTTGTCGCGGGAAAGGAAATAAGATTCCGACACGCTTCGCAGCGTGCGCGAAACTTCGATGCCGTTTCCGGTCTGAACAACTTTCCATCCGCGCTCGAACTCCATTTCTTGGGAATCAAGAAGTTTTTCGACAGCCTCCGCCCTCCATTCGCCGCCGGACAGCGCGCCATTAAGCGCAAGCGCTTCAACAAAACGAAGCGGCATCACGGACGAAAGCGGGTTAAGGGTATTTCGCGCCGTCATGCAAAGCCCAAGAACGCGCTTTATATCATGGCCCGTAATCTGCGCCCCATCGGCAAGCGATAGCGCGCCGTCGGACGCGATTGCATCCATAAGATAGTCGTCCATTTCGCGCTGGTTTTGAAGGTATCTTTCCTGTTTTCCTTTGGAAACGCGGTACAGCGGCGGCTTTGCAACATATATGTACCCTTTGTCGATGGCTTCCGGCATATGGCGGTAAAAGAAGGTGAGAAGCAGCGTCTGTATATGCGACCCGTCGACGTCCGCGTCGGTCATGATGATGACTTTATGATAGCGCATCTTGTCGATATCGAAATCGTCCGCACCGATTCCCGCGCCAAGCGCGCTTATCATTGTGCCGATGGTCTCGGACCCAAGCATGCGGTCGAATCGCACGCGCTCGACATTAAGTATTTTTCCGCGAAGCGGTAATATAGCCTGAAATTTCCGGTCGCGGCCCTGTTTCGCGGTGCCGCCGGCCGAATCTCCTTCGACGATAAACAGTTCGGATTTCGCCGGGTCGCGTTCGGAACATTGGGCAAGCTTTCCGGAAATGACGTTAAGGTCGGGACCGTTTTTCTTGCGCGATAATTCGCGCGCTTTGCGCGCGGCTTCTCTTGCGGTCGCGGCTTCGATAATCTTGTCGATGATGACCTTTCCAACGGTCGGATTTTCATCAAGATATTGGTACAGCAAATCGGACACGGCGGATTCGACCAGTGGGCGGACCTCTGACGACACCAGTTTATCCTTGGTCTGTGATGAGAATTTCGGGTCCGGAATCTTGACCGATATGATGTTGGTAAGGCCTTCTCTGAAATCTTCACCCGTAAGCGCGATGTCTTTCTTTGTATTCTTTTCGGCGATGTATTTGTTAAGCGCGCGGGTAAGCCCGGCGCGAAATCCCGCAAGGTGCGTTCCGCCGTCGCGGTTCGGGATGTTGTTGGTAAAACACAAAGACGTTTCGTTGTACGCCGTCGTCCATTCAAGCACGGCTTCGACATAAGTGTCGTCGATTTGCCGGATGATATGAATCGGTTCGGGCGTAAGTTTTTCCTTTGCCTTGTCAAGATACTTTGCAAATCCGCGAAGACCGTCCGTGGAATGGAATTCAAGCGATTTCTTTTCCGCGCCGCGCAAATCTTCGAATATGATTCTAACATTGGCGTTAAGGAACGATTGTTCGCGAAGCCAGATTTCAAGCGTATCGAACGAGAATTCCGTGAACGTGAAAGTTGTCGGACTTGGCAAAAATGTGATTTCCGTGCCGCTTTTGTCGCCAATATTCTCATTGACGACGACAAGCTCTCCGACAGGCGCGCCGTCTGCGAATTTAAGCATGACTTCCTTGCCATCGCGCCAAATGCGAAGTTCAAGCCATGTCGAAAGCGCGTTCACCACGGATACGCCGACGCCATGCAATCCGCCGGATACCTTGTACGCGCCCGCGCCTTCGTTGTCGAATTTTCCGCCGGCGTGCAGTTCGCACATGATAAGTTCCGCCGCCGACCGGCCCGTTTCGGTATTAATCGCAAACGGAATTCCGCGGCCGTTGTCGCGTATGGTCGCGGACCCGTCGGGGTTGAGCGATACGTACACTTCGTCGGCATAGCCGGCCATGGCTTCGTCGATAGAGTTGTTGACCACTTCGTAAATCATGTGGTGAAGGCCGGACCCGTCGCCCACGTCGCCGATGTACATTCCGGGGCGTTTTTTGACCGCCTCCAGACCTTTTAATACTTTGATAGAGTCGGCGGAATATTCTTTGTTAACAGACATTTTTTGATACCTTTTTATTGCTGATTTCGGATTGTTTTGAATTGCTGTTTTTGCCCTGAAAATATAGCAAATCCGCCCCAAAATTGCAAGAAAATAGTGCTTAAAAACGTCGAAAAATCCAGCTGATTTTTGCTGGATTTACGTACGCGTAAAAACCAGGAAACGCAAAGCAGGTGTGCCGTTATAATTGATTTATGATAATGCCAACGTAATCTGGTCCTGCATTTCAAACGTGCCAAACACCACCCATGCGATAATGGCGGAAACAAGGATGATGCCCGCACCGTTCATAAGGGCCGACGCGCGCTCCATCCGACGCACGGAATCGTCAAGATAGTCGTTTGCGATTTTGGAAAGATTCTGGTCAAACCCGGTCATATCGGCGTATATGGCAAGGTCGCCGGTTATTTCGTCATTCGGAAAATTGCTGTTCGTGTTGACAAGCGCGCGGCCCAAATTGTCGCCGTTTGTGATAAACCGGTTTGTCTGTTCAAGAATCCGGCGCAAATACGGATTGGCATTGTCGGAAAGCGCCTTCATCGCGACGGGTATAGAGCTTCCCGATGCGACCATCGCGGCAAGCGTCATCATCCATCCGACGGATATGGAAATCTTGTACATGGACCACGGCGGCATCCTGTCGAAAATATACCGCGTCCGGCCGGCCCAGTTTGCGAACGAATACCACACCATAAAGAACGAAAACAGCGCGACGAACACAACAACGGGCCAATATTGATTGGACATGCCCGACACCCAGACAAGCTGGGCTGCGACGCCGCGCCACGCCATATCGCCTCCGGCCGCTTCGGTAAGCGGCGGAACAAGGTATACGCCGACCGCAATGACGATAATAAATGTAAGCGTCAAAAGAAACAGCGGGTACGTCGCCGCGTCGCGCATGGCGGACGTTATCCGGGCCGTGCCCTCTCCCACGCGGACCACATTGTCAAGCGCGATGGAAAGCTTGGATATGTCTCCGACGGAAAGCATAAGCGTTTCGTTCGCGGGCGCCCATCCGCGCATGCTGTCCGGAAATGAAAGGCCGCGTTCAAGATTCGCCTGAATGGCGCGCAATGCGATTGCGAACGGTTCGTTGGGCTTTTGTCCGTTTCTCGATTCAACTTGCCATATCCTGTCAAGCGCGTCCATAAGCGTGAAGTCGTTGCGCAGCATCGACGACAGTTTGCGATACATGTCCATCCGCTTTGCACTGGACAGGCGGAAATACCATTTGGAATAAAGAATATCAAGTTTGGTCATCGTTCGTGTTCGCGGTTCGTGCTCGTAGTATAAAATTGTGGGCAGTACTGTTCAGAAATCTAAATCCCGAACCACCAGCACGAACCACAAGCCACGGATTAATAAATACTAACCTGGTCCAACAATCCCACCCAGCGCTCAAGTTCCGACGGGTCGATAATGCCTTTAAGCATAAGCTCCATCGCCGATTCTTTAAGTGTGCGCCCGTTAAGCTCCTCAAGCCAATACTTCACGGCGCCGTTATGGTCGCCATCAAGCGCGCGCCGCAAAAATTCGTTGTCGGTTATGATAATTTCGCCAGCCTTTATGCGTCCCGCAAAGCCTTTCTTGTCGCACGTTTCGCACCCGTGGCCGCGAACGAAAACCTGTCGCGCGCCGGGTTCGCCAAGCGCGTCCACAACGCGTCCGTACGCCGGATGATTCATATTGTCGGAAAGTCGCATCTTGCATTTCGGGCACAACGTCCGAAACAATCGCATCGAAACAAGGCCGCGCATCATCGTTTCGTCTTTCAACTTAAACGCCTCCACCCCTATGTCCAAAAGGCGTGTAAGCGCCGCCATCGCGGAATTCGCATGCAGGGTGGTCCACACGGAATTGCCGGACAAAGCGGCTTTTACGGTAAGCTGTGCCGCGGACAGCGTCCGGATTTCGCCGACCATAAGGGCATCCGGGTCAGAGCGCAGAGCGGCCGCAAGCGCTTCGGTGAATTTTTCTTCGCGTTGTTCTTCGTTGTTCGCGTTTGTAACGGGAATCTGGCGCGCGCCAAATATCTTTCTTTCCGCAGGGTCTTCAACGGTGATAAGGTTGATTTCGTAATTATGTTCTTTAAGCAAAAGCGACATATTATGGAAAAGCGTTGTTGATTTTCCGGAACCGGTCGGCCCCGCAACCACAACAAGCCCGGTCGGATACGCGCGAAGGCGCAATAATTGCCGCTGTTCGTATTCTCCGAATTCCTGTTCCGTTTTTATGCCGTCCGCCGGATTGTCATACAACAGGCGCATGACGACATACCGCGAACCGAACGCGATTGGGTCAAACTGCATACGAATGCCCATAACGCCGGTGGGAAGATAAAGGTCGCGGGTCCCGCGAAGCGGTGTGCGGCCGTCTTTCTGCGCGGCCTGGTATTCGTTTTGGGCGTAATTGGAATTGGACTGGTCACTTGACGCGAACGCAGCGCGGACGAATGATTCGCCCCATCCGGAATTGTATTCAAGTACCGGCTGTATGCTTCCGTCTATGCGAAAGTATACGGTTGTCTGGTCCGCGACTTCGATATGGACGTCCGACGCCTTCATGCTTGCCGCGCGGGCAATGATGTCGACGAAATCCTTTTGCATCTGGTTGTCGTAATCAAGGCGCGACCGCACGCCTGTGCCGGAAATGCGCGCTTCGTACGCTTTGTATATCGCGGAAAGAAGCCCAAGGTCGGAATAAAACGGCTGTAAATGCTTGCGCCCCTCGCGCGCAAGCAATTCAAGGAACGCAAGCACGCGGCCGTCATACCGATGTGTGCGCGACACGATGACTTCGCCGCCGGAAAAATACGCAAGCAGGTTTTGAGTGTCTTTGGACACCTCCAATTCCGCGCCCATCGCGGTCAAAAGCCTGTTGTTGTTGGAAAACAGATAATCGGAAATATCCTTTTGAGTGGCAAGCGCCAACCCGTCCGGAATGGATTTCGCACCTGTGTCGGTAAATTTGTTTTCTGTCTTTGCCATCGGTTATCTTCCGCTTGCCATGGTAAGGCTTTCCGCAACGCCGTCTTTTACAAACACGACGCCGTCGTCAAGCGATACGGATTTAATGTCATACCCGTCGATTCCGCGGCCGACCCAAACCCGGCGTCTTTGTCCGTTGGAGAGGTCTTCGACCGTCGCCTGTAATTGGCGTCCCGCGCCGACGATTTCAAGCAATCTGAATCGTTGCGCAATCGGAACGCGTTCGGTTTCTTCGGCTTCGGCTTGCCTTGCGGCGGCGACCGGTTGTTCCCGGGGTTCCTGCCGTTGTTCCCTTGCCTCCCTCAGCCTTTCTTCAAGTCTTTCATTCTGGTCGACAAGGCGTTCTTTTTCGCGCGTTATCCTTTGATTTTCGATTTCAAGCCGGCGGACCTCTTCGTCCGCGTGTCCGGAAAGCCTGTCTTCATCCGCACGAAGCCGCGCCTGTTCGACCGCCATCCGGTCAAGGTCAAGCACAAGCTGCATTTTTTCTTTTTCAAGCTGTAACAGGATTCTTTCCTGTTCAAGGTCGGCGATTTGTTGAAATACGGGAACCGTCGGTCCCGCCAACACATCGACGTCAAGAAAATCGTCAAAGTCAAATTCGGCGGACGCCGGCATTGCGAACAGGGCGGCGCAAAGCGCCGCGATTAAATGTTTACGGTTGTTTAACATAGATTTTCACCTCATAGTTCCATTTGCGCGAAGCGGCGTTCCATCGCACGGACGATAACACCGCGCCGTCGTAATCTGCAAAAATTTCAACAAATTCGCGCGGCTGCATGGCGCTTGCCGCACTGACAAGGACAACGTCCACGGCTGTCGTTCCGCCGCCGCGAACTGTTTCGACCGACCGCCGCACGGCGGCGGCGTGCCCCATACGCTGGAACGCGGAATTTATATTGCGCACCGCGGTTTCGACATCCTGTTCCGACATGCGGCTTTGCCCGGGCAATTCATCAAGTTCAAGCACAAGCGTAAGGTCGGAATCGGAATTCTCCGTTATCTCCACGCCATGCATCCTGTCCGCAACAATCGTGTATACGTCCGTAATGACGCCGAACCTTCTGTGCAGGTGCGCTGTTGCATACCCATCGCCGCATTCGACGTCGACCTGGGTCCATCCTGGGATAATCTGCATAAGCGATACCATCGCCTCATGGCATTGTTCCGCGCGCTGGACAAGGTCCGGTATATTGTCGTACGGCATGACGACCCGGGCGGGCGCGATGGCCGGCACGATTCTTGCGGCGGTAAGCATGGTGTCGCGCTCTTCCATTTTTCTTCTCTGCTCTTCCCTTTTCGCCTCGGCTGCTTCGGCGTCGATTGCGGCGATTCTTCTTGCCTTTGTCATATTCATAATCGGCTCGCGGAAAACGTAAAAAATTCCTATAAAAAGCGCTATTATAATCACAGCTGAAAAAACGATGCCGCCCAATTTGCTTATAGGGGCAAGGTAATATCTCGCTTCGCCCGATACGGTTTCGGATATGACGCCTTCTTCAGAGCGCGGAATATCCCAATGTCCCGGCGCGACAATTCGACCCCAATCCGGAAGACCTGCAAACTGTTCATACACTTCCTTTGCGGATGCTTCGTCCGGTATCAACCTGTCCTGGATTATTATTCCGTTGCGTGCGGCGACTATATAGAATCCCTGTCGCACGGCAAACGCGGCAAGGAAGGAATTATAATCGGCGAACGCCTCCATAACTTCCGCGGCGGCGGACGGCATCCGGCGGCGATGTCCCATCGCCCGGCCGCCCACGCCGACCATCGACCGGTATTCCATGAAATACTTGCCGGTGTGACCGGGGATGAATTTGGAAAGGTTGCGCGCCAAAACGCGGGCATTCTGCCCGCCGGCCACCGGTTGCCAAAACAATCCTGTGGCGTATTTCCTGCGTTCGATATTTATAACCTGCGAAGTCATTCTCTTTCGCTTCCTTGTACAGGGGATTATAGCGCGAAAAGTTAAGGCATAACAAGCATAAAGTTCGCCCGCGATGCGGACGGATAGGTAAAGCTTCCGATACGAAAATTGTGCATTGCGGTTATATAATTACGCCGATATGCCGTACGCGCGACACAAAAAGTTTTCGACGTTTTCAATGGGAATGAATCTTGGGATTCTTCTTGGGGTTCTTTTTTTCGCCGCGTTTATTTATTATTGACGATTTCGTAATTATCCGGATTCGAAAAGAGTTTCCGCAGGACAAGGTTGTTAAGCCCGTGCGACCCCTTGTACGATTCAAGCGTGCCGGAAATAAATCCCTTGCTTGTAAACATATCGCCAATCGCATCGACAATTTTGTGGCGCACGAATTCATCCGGAGAATAAAGTTTGTTTATCGTTCCCGCGCCCGTCTGGTCGATTGCGATTACGTTGTCAAGATTGGCGCCAAGCCCCATCCCGCGCTTTTTCAAATATTCCCATTCCCAGATGCGGCCGAAAGTGCGCGACCGCGCAAAGTCTTTTATAAATTTTTTACGGGTGGCGCCGGTACCGTCAAAGAAAAATTCCGCAGACTGTATTCCGATTATTTTATCCGGATAATCAAGCGTCGCCTTTATCAACAGGCCGTCCGGATTCGGGGACAGCTTTACATATCCGTTTTCGCGGCGGCCGATTTTCAAATTATGAAGCCAAAGCATGATGCGCGGCAAAAGCGGAAGCATTCTTGTGATTTCGCGCCGATGCGCGACGATTTCTTTTTTTACGATTATCTTTTTCGAAACCGCGGCGGCCTTTTGCACCGCAAGAATCGCATCCGTAAATTCCTTTGCGCTGCCGTCCATTATCGGCATCTCCGGCCCGTCGATTTCTATGATTGCGGAATCAATCCCGGCGATGAACAATGCCGCCATAAGATGCTCGATGGTTTGGGCCTGGTTCGGATATTCGCCTATGGTCGTGTTGAATTTGGTAATGTCGAAAACGTTTTCGTATGACGCGGGGATTGGCTTCGCGCCCTTTATATCCGTGCGCTTGAAGAATATGCCGGCGCCCGTGCCGGGTTTTATGACGATTTTAGTCTTTATGCCGGAATGAATCCCGACGCCGGAAAATTTTATTTCTTTTTTGACAGAAGCCATGTCCAAAACCCCTTTTCTATTGTTGTTTCAAGCGGGATAAAATCAATCATTTCTTGATATTCCGGCGCCAGCCGCACCCAATCTTTTTCCGTAGTGATGATATGGTCCGCGCCCATATTCCACGCTCCCTTGACTATTTCTTCAACATCCCCCGCGGTGTATTGGTAATGGTCTGGGAATCCGATTGTATCGATTGGTTTTATACCGATTGCCTTTATGGAATCAAAAAACTTTTCCGGGTATCCGATTCCGGCAAAAGCAAACGCCCGCCCGAAAAAGCCTGGATTGACCGACCGGCTTTTTGCCAAAAACACCGGCTTTTTATATCTGGCCGCAACGCTTTTTATTTTTCTGTTCTCACCGTTTATTATGATGACCGCGTCCGCTTTGCGTATACCGTGGCAAAGAGATTCGCGAAGCGGCCCGGCAGGAAGCAAGAATCCGTTCCCAACACCGATTTTTCCATCAAATACAAGGATAGATATATCCTTTTTTATCGTCGGATTTTGAAACCCGTCGTCCATTACGGCGTGCTTAAACCCGGCCTTTTCGGCTTCTTTTATGCTTTTTTGACGATTTCCGCCGATGATGACCGGAATCCCGGCTGCTTCAAGCATTTTTGCCTCGTCCCCGCCTTTGTATCCGCGCGTTATTACGACAGAACCCGGCAATTTCGATGCAATTTCACGGACTATGGGGGTTTTTCCGGTGCCGCCGACAAATACTCCGCCGACACAAATTACCGGTATTTTTGATGTTTTTTGCCAAAAAAGCCGGTAATTATAATACAGCTTTGATACCGCGCCATATATAACCGCCGCCGGCAAAAGGGCAAGCGCCGCAGCATTTCTTTTCTGGAACCAGGATGGAGTCTTCATTTTTGTTTCACCTCTCCCGGCTCTATTTTCGGATGACCGAATTCAGCGTCCAGGTCTTGTAATTGTTTTGTCATTATTTGTTCAAGTTTTGCGCGCGCCGCTTCTATATCGTCTTTTTTGCCGATATAAAAAGGCTCGCCCGCCTCGAACACCATTTTGTTAAAAGGGCGCACGATAAGATACCGGTCCCAATTGTTAAGAAACCACGCGTGCTTTGCAGAAAAGCAAATGGGCACAATCGGCGCTCCGGACATCTTTGCGAAAAACAGCACGCCGTCGTGCACGCGCATCCGCGGACCGCGCGGACCGTCGGGCGACAGGATTATCATATTGCCTTGCCTCAAAATCTTCACACCTTCGATAAGGACGCTTACCGCGCCGTGTTTGCCGGTAGAACCGTATATTCCGCGAATTCCGAACAGCCGTTGAAGCTTTGCCATCATGCGTCCGTCGCGGCTTCTGCTGAACACGCCGTACCCGCGAAGTCCCAAATGCATGGCGACCGGCGACAGCATCATGGACCGTCCGTGCCAAAATGCCGCGATGCACGGCTTGCCTTTAAGTTTTTTAAGATTGTTCGCGCCGCGGTATTTCGCGCGGCATGTAAGGAACGCGCACCATATAAGCGCGACAATGACAACGGCGATTGTCCATTGCACCGCAGAGAGGGAAAAAATCCAACGTCTTGTTTTTTTCCAAGCGTCTTTTATAACTCTGATATCCATGGGGACATGTATAGCAAAAGATTTATACTTTTTCAAGGGAACTGATGCCCGCGGCTATTTTTCCTTGACAATCAAGCGGATAGATGTAGAATGCCAAAACCACCGCGGGATAGAGCAGCCCGGTAGCTCGTCAGGCTCATAACCTGAAGGTCGTTGGTTCAAATCCAACTCCCGCAACCAAAATAAACAAAACCGTCCGTATGGGCGGTTTTTATATACCGACGTTGCCCCACATCCGGCGCAGGATTAAATTTTGAATTTTTTATACCAATCCTGAAGCTTTTGTTTTATAACTATTCTAAGTTAATAGGATAAACGAATGTCAGATATACCGTCAAAAGACCTTTTTATGATGTGTGAAGAGTTAAACAAAGATGCTTTTTCTGAGTTATTGCCAGACGGGTATTATTTCAGAAGTCTGCGAACTGATGAATTCGAAAAATGGAAAGATTTGCAATGCATTGACAATATGGAACATCGCGCGGCATATCACAAGGTGCTGGACGAATATTATAAAAATGCTTATGAGCCAGAAGGCGATTTGTTTTTTAACAAATGTGTTGTGGTTTGCGATAAAGACGATAAATTTGCAGGAGCTTGCGTCATTTGGAAATCATATGGTAAATTCAACACCCTGGGTTGGTTCAAGGTTGGCGAGGCCTATGAGGGTCGTGGCATTGGTCGCGCGCTTACCACACATGTAATGAAAAATTTGGCAGAATCTGACTATCCTGTTTTCTTGCATACTCATCCGTCCAGCTATCGCGCGATAAAGCTTTATTCTGATTTTGGATTTCGTCTGATAACAGATAAAAAGGTTGGAAAAAGAAATAACGATCTGGATGAATGTATGCCAATACTGAAACAGTATATACCCGAAAAAGATTTTGCAAATTTAAAGACTGTTGCGGCACCACAATTCTTTCTTGATGCCGCCGATTCTACGGACGAAAGTTTTTAATCTGATAAATAGCTTTTATTGAAAACCCTTATATTCCGGGACAGTTTTATAAATTCCTTGAAGTCGTTGGCTATGAGCCTGCTCAGTTCCGCCAACCGCCATTTTTCGTTATCAAGTGATAACTAAATTAAAAAACGAGTGTCCCCGCGAAGGCGGGGACCTCTTGTTTATAAAAGCAATAAAATAAAACCGCCCAAAATCGGAGCTTGCACGACATGCCATCGACGACGTGCGCTTACTTTTCCAAACACGCCCGTACCGCGCGGCCGTCGTCCTGCATGTCTATCCGCCGGTTGCGGATTTCGTTCTCCGCGTTGATTTTACGTTTCATCAAAACTATATCCGGGTGCGCCTGCATCCCCCGCTGCATAAGATCAAGCGCCCGGTCAAACCCGTCGCCCGCCGGTACAAAAATCGGCATGATGGAATTCGCCGCCGCGGCGACGGACCGCATTATGTCTTGCCCTGAATCATCAAGCACGGACAGATGCGCGGATATATGCATCTGTTCATGCGCAAGGATAGCATCATAAGCGCACGACCCGGGCCTGTTTCGTGAATCAATCTTTACAAGGAATTCCGTATATCCGACATTCGCATCAACCGCCGAAAGCACGACGCAATATCCGCCGGACACCGGGTTGGCTTCGATGGTCAAAGAATATTCTTCACTGAAAGTCGCGATAACCACGCCGTGCAATAAATCCATCGGTGCAAGCGGCTGTACGACGGACTTGTTCCAGATCGGCGCGGAGATATTCACGGTCGGGGTTTTCTTGAACTGAATGCAATCGCTTGCGTTTGCAGGCATCGCGCAAACAAGGCATAAGACGTAAGGCATAAGGCATATCAGTCTTGTTTTAGTGGGAATTATTTTTAACAATTTCATATCATTATGCCCTATGCCTTATGACATAATTACACGTTCTGTTTTTTCAAATACTCTTCAACGAATTCCGTGCCGTATTGTTTGTACAATTCTTCGGCCAAAAGGACGCTTGACCGTCCGGATTCGAAAAGGCGCATATACGGGCCAAGCCCGATAAGGTCGGTATGCAAAACCACGGACTCGCCGTTCACCGGCCGTGACAGCAATACCGCATATTTAAGATTCGGATACGCCTTGCCCTGGATAAACGCCATCTCAAGCGGGTTCAGGCGCCAGTGCTCGTAATCCGCCGTATCCGCCGCGGGATTGCGAAAGAATATAATCGTCTGGGCCTGACCGCGTACAACGTCGCCGATGCCAAGCTTGTCAAGGATATTCGCGCGTTGGAACGCGGCCATGTACGCTTGTCGGTTTTTGCGACCTTCTTGCAGTCCCGTGATAAAGTTGTCGCGGAACATTTTGTTTTGAAGCATCGGCGCGGTCTCGTCAATCATGATAAGCGACGGATGGCCGTTCGCCACGGTAATCTGGTTAATCCGATGGATAAGATACGACATCACCGCCGGCGCCAAAGTATCGTCCGCCAAAATTTCTGTGAAATCAAAAGTGGTAAGACGCGAAAACAAATCAAGCGTGTCGCGGTTTTCATTAAACACGGAACCGAACTGCAACGGGTCGGCCCATTTTTTAAGCGCCGGGCGCATCGCGCCGTCTGACGAGAAACAGCTTGTCCAAAGATTGGAAAGCTTTCTGTCCTTTATATCCAGATAGTCGAAATTGACGGACACCGCGCGCGCGATTTCGTCCAAAGACGCCGGGTCCGATTGCCCCGAAATCATGGAAAGCCAGCGCCGTAAAAATGCCCGGTTGCTTACAGAGTCTTCCATCTTTAACGGATTAAGCTGTACCTGTGCGCCGACGCCTATGACGTCGGAATCTTTCGACTTGCCCTGGAACGTCATGTATTTTCCGCCGGTGGCAAGCGTGAATATTTCCGCACCGCGATTCCGGTCGAAAAAGAACGCCTTTAACCGCGGATGCCGCAAAGACTGCGCGATAAGGAATGAGAACAGTGACGTCTTTCCGCCGCCCGTCGGGCCGATAGTCAAAGTATGCGCCACGGCGCCCTGGGCCTCTGATACATGGAACTGGAACTGATACGGGGTGCCTTGGGCCGTCGGAAACACGACAAGCGGACCGGGGCCCCAATCGGAATTGGGAATGCCAACGGGAACACTTGACATCGGCGTCGATATCGCCGCAGTTTTCGAGAGCAGCTTGAATACGCGCGGAAATACATCGAATCCCGGAATCTGGGCAAACCATGAAACCTTGGTCGCAAAATTTTCGATAACGGGCGATATGCCGTGCCCGGCGCAAATCTTTTTGAATTCCGCAACCGACGCGGCAAGCGCGTCTTCGCTTTCCCCAAACACAATAAACAGCGGATAATAATTAACAAGCGATTGGTTGCCGGATATGTTTTCGTCCATCGCGTGCACCGCTTCGCCCAATTGCGCCGCGATGACGCCTTCGTTCGAATTGTTGGAATCCGCGCCCGAAAGAGATTGGCGTACCGCGGTCTCTGTCCCTGCGATTCCAAGGACTTGGAACGAATTCATGGTTATGATTTCCGCCCGTATGGTATTCACTTCGTCGAAAAAGGTTTCGTCCATATAATCCGGCGCGGTCTTGAACGAACAAAGCGCGGCAATTCTTTTATCGCCCCCGCTTGAATACCGCACAAAACCGGAATCAAGAAATTCGACAGAATCCACCGTCATCATGTCGTTCATTCGCGCATCCGCGCGCGCGATGCGCGGCTTTGTCACAGGCGACAGAATGCGCGCGAAAAGGTTTGCGAAATTATCCCTGTCAACATGCCGCAAAAGCTTTGCCCGATACGCGGCAAGGATGGATTCGACATAGTTCGTATACTGGTTTAATTTTTCAAGCGCGCCCGACCCGCTTACCGACAGGACAAGGTAATAGTTGTTCCGGAAAATTTTAAGTCCCTGGTTGTTCCATCGGTTGTATATTTTTTGCAATGTCGGCTGGTCGAATTCGTAATCGGTCTTGTCGGATTCCTTGTCGCGGATGGCAAGAAACCGCAATATCGCGTGCGGGTCGCGTATCTGGTTCAACAGCTGCGCGCGAAGGTCAAGAAGCTTTTCCTTTTCCTTGTCGTCCTTCATCGATGTTTGGATTCCTTCGAATTTGAACGCGCGGACCATCGTTCCGTTGCGAAGCCTTATCGTCACGCCGTCGGCAAGTATCGAATCAAAAGGCAGATACTGGAAATACTTTTTGTATCCGAACGCCGGAAAGATAACTTTGGAAATAAGTCCGGAATACATCAAAAGAATTATGAACAAAAGAAGAAGCACGGCGCCAAGTATAAGCGGCGTCATGGGAAGGTTGTCGTTAACAAAATGATGAAGTATGTGTTCCATGCTGTTACACCACCAAACTGTCCGGCATGTCTTGCCGGAACAACTGTATCTTTGCGTTTATTATGTTGGCAAGCTGCGGTTCCCTTTTGCAAAACCCGATTAAAACGAAATGCGCCGTAATGACGGATAAAAGAAAATACAGCGGGTTTGTTATCACCACTTCGTTGACTATGGCAAGCTCTGTCATAAACGCCACTATCCAGACGGAAAACTGGATGAAGAAGTTCAAAACCGCGACAGAATAAGGCACATAAAATATGCGCGCCGGATTTGCCAAAGCTTTTAATACGTGCTGACGCAAAAGATTCTCTCTCCTTTACATGGAATTATAGACATTTCCACAATTCTTAACAACAACAAAATAAACGGGATGCCGTATGTTGAAAACCTTAAAAACGACATCTTTTTCAACATGTTTATTTTCGCGCAGTTTTTTTAACAATTTCACAAAACTGGTAAAATTTATGGCTTTTTCTGTTGAAAACAGTGTTAGTAACCTGTAAAAACGGTTTTCAACAATCCAAACCGGTATAACAAAAACAACAATAATATATATATGGATTTTGATTTTTTATGAATTTGTTGATTTCAAAAATAACTTGATTTTGCAAATAAAACATATAGAATCGACCGGTAAAAGACAAAGCGAGGATGCAATGAAATTTTTAAGTTCCCTTAAAGCATGGAAAAAACGCGGCAATATAAAACAGATTCGCCGCGGCAAACAGGTTGTGTTAATCGACCCTGATAAACCAAAATTCAAAGCCAAACAGGGCTTTCGTAAAAAGTAATCCGCCATGCGGCGCGAAAATTAAACCGGCGAAAGCCGGTTTTATCTTACTATGACATGCTTGAACCATTTTTCCTGATATGCGGTTGCCGCGTCTATTTGGGAGTCGGATAACTTCATTCCATCCGGCACGACGACAAGCTTGTCGTCATTATCGTCCGTTCTGTGAATTATCGCGATACAGCGGCCTGTAAATCTTTCCAACGGTTTGTCGACACCAAGAACATAAGCATCCAATTCTTCACCATCGCCGGACACAGTATTCGGAATGAATCCATAATTTGTTTGATAGACAAAGCCGTGTTTTGGATGCTTGGTTCCAAGCTGTCGGTCCATTTTAACATTCACGATTTGACCAAGATATTGTTTGCTGTCCATGATAAAGCCCTTTCAACTGTTGCACAAGAAATGACATATGTCTTCCGGCTGCATTATATAATCGCGGCCGACAAGTTTCATTTTTCCGGCTTCCTTTACCGCGACTTCCCCGCCAAATCCTATGTAATCGTCGGGCCGGATGATTTCCGCGCGGATGAATCCTTTTTCGAAATCCGTGTGAATTTTGCCCGCGGCCTGCGGCGCGGTCATGCCGGATGTAATTGTCCATGCGCGCGCTTCTTTGGGGCCCGCGGTATAGAATGTCTGAAGCCCCAATAATTTATACCCGGCTTTGATAACTTTGGAAAGCCCCGATTCTTCCAAGCCTAAATCACTTAAAAACATTGCGCGTTCGTCGGGATTGATAAGGGCGGATATTTCTTGTTCTATCTTGGTTGATATAACAAGCACCGGTGCGGCCGCGTAGTATTCTTTGATAACCTTTTTGGAAAATTCATTCCCGGTTGCGGCGGAAGACTCGTCGACATTGCATACATATAAAACCGGTTTCGCGGTAAGCATATTAAACAGGTTTCCGGCAACAGCCCCTTGATTCCTTACCGGAATACCTTCGGTCAGGCCTTTGCGAATTTGTTCGGCGGCATCCAGTTGCTTAATCGCATCCTTGTCCAGCCCGCGCGCTTTTTTGGTAAGGTTCGCAATTTGTTTTTCAATTGATTCCAAATCGGCAAGCATAAGTTCCGTTTCAATGACCGAAATATCATCCAACGGATTTATCCGCCCCGACACGTGCGTTATGTCGTCGTTTTCAAAACACCGGACGACATGAATGATTGCGTCAACCGCTTGTATATGGCCAAGGAATTTGTTGCCAAGCCCTTCGCCCGCGGATGCGCCCTTGACAAGTCCCGCGATATCGACGATTTCAAGTTGCGTCGGAATGACTTTCTGTGATTTGGCAATATCGGCAAGCTTTAACAAAATATCGTCCGGCACGATGACGCGCCCGGTATTCGGTTCTATGGTACAGAACGGATAATTCTGCGCGTCGGCGGCGACCGTCGCCGTCAAAGCATTAAACAAAGTCGATTTTCCGACATTCGGAAGCCCGACAATCCCGCAATTAAATCCCATGATTTCCCCTTTTTAATTCCCGGCCTTTTTACACTTTTTTATCAAAAAGGCCGGCAAAAAGCAAATGCCATCTATCTGGTTTTATCGGGCGTCATTATAATACCATAAAGTTCACGAAACGCCGTGTCCAGGTCATCGTTTATCACAATATAATCGTACAGTTCGGCTTGCGCTATTTCTTTTTTTGCATTGGCAAGGCGCAATTCAATATCTGTGTCGCCCCTTTTCCGTCTGATAAGACGGTCTTTCAAGACATCCATTGATGGCGGCATGATAAATATATACGTGGCGTACGGTATTTTTTCCTTCACCTTCATTGCCCCTTGGACGTCTATTTCCAACAAAACGTCTTTGCCGATTTTTTGCGCTTTTTCAATCTGCTTTGTCACTGTTCCGTAATAGTTGCCGTGGACAAGCGCATATTCCAGAAAGAGATTGAGCGAAATCATATCCTCGAATATTTCACGGTCTACAAAGTAATAATGTTCGCCGTGTTTTTCACCCTTTAATGGGGCGCGGGTCGTATACGACACCGTACGTTTTACTTTGCCCTGTGCCTTTGTTATCACCATGTCGCACAGGGTGCCTTTGCCAACTGCGACGGGGCCGCTTACCACCGAAAACCCGTCCTGTTGTTTAATTTCTGTTGACGACGAATAAAGCGACCGAGAATCCGGCGCCCACAGGTCGCCTTGTTTTTTGATGTTCATAGATAAAAACTCCTATATTTCCGAAATCTTTTGTATGTTTTCGGTGGTTTTTCTTATCTCTCCATCAAGCTCCGCCATACGCGTCGAATCAGCCTGTCCCTGTAGATTTAAGGGGTCGAGCATTCTTGCAGTAAGTTCTTTTTTCTCTTTTTGCAATATTTCCAGATAATGTTTCAATTTAAGCGATACAATGAATCTTTCCGCATCCGCCGCCGAAATACCGGTTCCGGATTCCCGGCCTTCGTGCCCCAAATCCGCCCCGATTTTAAGCAAAAATTCCGAATGCTTTTCGACTGTTTCCGGGAAATTCGCCGCAATTTCTGATAGTGTTTTTTGTTCAAGCGCTCCGATTTCCGGCACCGGCAGGATTGAAGCCCGGCGCGTGAATTTCCAATTTTCCCGCCGCATATCGAAAAAGAATTGTTTGAACCGGCTTTTTAATGAAAAGTCCTGAATCTTTTCAACCTCGCCCATAAAGAACTTTTCCGCCATCGCCTGACCGCGCGGTGTTGAAACAAGATGATTTTTGCACGCAATATCCCACAAAAACCGTTCCAAAGACATGGCGGAATCGACAATGCGTTTCATCTGTTCGCGTCCGTCTTTTTGTTTAAGGATGTCGTCCGGGTCCGACCCGCCGATGACAAACGCAAACCGCACGTCGGATTCCGGGCGCAGCAATGGCATGGCGACCGACATTGCCCGCGCGGCGGCTTTTTGTCCCGCCTTGTCGCCGTCAAAGCAAAAGGTGATATTGCGGTTCGATTTGTTAAGAACCTGTAAATGTTCTTCGGATAATGCGGTGCCAAGCGGCGCGACCGTTTCGCCGAATCCGTTAATTTGCATCTTGATTGCATCTATTGCGCCTTCGACGACAATGGACCGATTGGCCTTGTAAATTTCATTTCGTGCAAAGTTCAATCCGAATACGGTCAAACGTTTTTTGAAAAACTCCGTTTCCGCTGAATTGATATATTTCGGCTCTGTTCCGTCAAGCGACCGTCCGCTGAACGCAACAATCTGTCCCGCGGGATTAAAAATCGGAAACATCAATTTATTGCGAAAGAAATCATACGGCGCGCCGCCCGGTGTCTTTGATTCCCGCACCAGACCGGTCGCAATAAGGTTCGCCAATTTCACATTTCCAAACTTCGCGGCGATGGTATTTCCATTCGGCGCAAAACCTATGCGGTATTTTTTTATATCGGCGTCCGAAAACCCGCGGCCGCGAATATATGAAAGCGCAAACTCCCCGTCCGGCGAATCCAGTCGGTCGGCGTAAAGCTTTGCCGCGTTCTCCATAATATCGAAATAATTTTGTTCCCTCTCGACCGTTGCCGCGTCTTTTGGTTTGTATTCCGGAACCTTTAATCCCGCCATATTTGCCAATTCGCGTATGGCATCCGGATACTGCATATTCTGGGTCTTCATAGTGAACGAAATAATGTCGCCCTTTTCGCCGCATCCGAAACAATAGAATCTTCCCATTTCTTCATTCACTTTGAACGAAGGTGTTTTTTCGTTATGAAAAGGACAGCACCCCCAAAAATCTTTCCCGCGCTTGGTCAAAGGCACCCGCCGTCCGACCACGTCGACAATAGACAGCCTTGCGCGTAGTTCGTCGTTAAAATTGTTGGAATATCCGGGCATGACGGAATTATAGCCACGATTTTCCGGATGTACAGGTTTATTTTTTCTGGAATTTGCGAAAATATTGTGTAGAATTGGCCACATGAACAAAGATAAAAAATATACCGGCGCGATGATTCTTGGGATGCACGACGCGCTTGTCGAATTTATCGGGATGATAGTCGGATTGACGTTCGCCCTGGCGGACAGCCGCCTTGTCCTTGTGACCGTGATAATCGCCGGAATAACGGCAAGCATGTCGATGGGCGCATCAAACTATCTTGCACAGAAAGCGGACGGAAACCCCGACGCCGTAAAGGCGGGAATCTATACCGGTATGGCGTATGTTATAACGGTGGCGCTTCTTGTCGCCCCGTTCGTTATGTTTTCCGGAACGAATATGGTCCGGGCGCTTGCGCTTATGTTTGCGATTGCGGTGCTTATTATCGCGACCTTCAGCGGGTACGTTTCCGTCGTGCAGAACCGGCCGTTCGCGAAGAGTTTTCTTGAAATGATTGCGGTGTGCGCCGGCGTTTCGGTTATCGCGTTCGGCATAGGCCAGCTTGTGAGCATGACGTTGTAATTATTTCCGCCGGCCCCATCCCTTCTTTGCGCTTGGCTTTTTATTGTTGATAAGGCCGGCGGCGGTTTCCAAATCCGGCTGTTCCTTTACCGACACATTCACCTTGTTGGATGAAAGATACGGCCCGAACCGTCCGTCCGGATAAAAGTAAATCATCTTTCCGGTTGTGGGGTTTGTTCCGATTTCGATGGGCTCGGCCTTCTTTTTTTCGTCCGACAATAATTCTTTGGCGATTTCAAGTGTAATCTGTTCCGCAGAATATTTTTTTGCAGACGCATTCTTGGACCCGTCGGTCACATAGGGGCCGAACCGTCCGACTTTGTAAAATATCCCATCACCCAAATCAATGTTATTGCCGCCCGCGGGCTTTCCGTCGCCTGTTACGGGATTCGCGTCAAGGTTTTTAATATACTTGCATTTCGGGTAATTCGCGCATGAAATAAACGGCCCGAATTTGGAAACGCGAAGCGAAAGCGCCACCGCGCATTCCGGGCATTTGTTATCGCCGTCCGGGAACAGATGCGATTCAAGCGCTTTGTTGATTTCCCCCATAACTTCCGGCGTCGGCACGCCCTGCGCGGCGGCGACAAGGGGTGAAAACGCGCCCCAGAAATTATTAAGCGCGGGAAGTCTTTTCTGTGCGCCGTTCGACACGTCGTCAAGGGTGTCTTCGGTTTTCGCGGTGAAATTGACATCGACAATATTCGCAAAATACTTTGCAAGGAATGCGGATATAAGCCATCCGCTTGGCGTCGGATAGAACCGCTTGTTTTCATTTTTCACATATTCCCGGTCGACGATTGTGGACATGATTGATGCGTATGTCGACGGCCGGCCGATGCCAAGTTCCTCCAATTTTTTGATTAATGACGCTTCGGAATATCGCGGCGGCGGTGCGGTGAAATGCTGGTCCGGAAGCAGTTCTTTGATGTCTATTTTGTCGCCGACGGCAAGCGGCGGAAGTTTCGTTTCATTATCGTCGTCGTCCGCATCGTCTTTGTCTTCGATATAAACCTTCATAAATCCGTCAAAAGTGCGCGTTGTTCCGACGGCATGGAACACGGCGCCGGTTTTATTTGTTTTTACATCGACGACGACGGAATCGAATTCGGCGTTCGTCATCTGGCACGCGACCGTGCGTTTCCATATAAGGTCGTAGAGCTTTTCCTCGTCCCCGCTGATACCGGCGCTTGCGCCGACATTTGTCGGCCGTATGGCTTCGTGCGCTTCTTGCGCGTTTTTGGATTTGGTTGCGTATGCGATGGGACCTTTGGGAAGGAACGGGTCGCCGTACTGCGCACCGATAAATTCGCGGATGGATGCGACGGCATCCGCGGACAAGTTTGTGGAATCGGTGCGGATGTATGTTATCAATCCCGCTTCGTAAAGTTTTTGCGCGGCGGCGCTTGTGCGCTTTGCGGAAAAGTATAATTTCCGCGCGGCCTCTTGTTGAAGCGTAGATGTGATAAACGGCGCGGCGGGCTTTCGCGATGATTTTTTCTTTTCAACGCTTATGACTTCGGCGTTGATTGCCGGTTCGCCCAGAACCGATAAAATCTTGTCCATCTGCTCTTTTGAGCCGATGGTCATTTTTTCAATCTTTTCTTTGTTGAATTGTATAAGTTTTGCGGAAAAAGAGGATTCCTTTTTCGCGCATGTCGCGGAAAGCGACCAATATTCCTGTGCTCTGAACGCTTCGATTTCGCGTTCGCGGTCGACGACAAGCGCAACGGCGACGGATTGCACGCGCCCGGCGGATTTCCCAAGGTTTTTGCGCCACAGAACAGGCGACAATTTGAATCCGATTAAATAATCAAGTGCGCGCCGCACAAGGTACGCATCGACAAGATTCTGGTCTATTTCGCGCGGATGTTGAAGCGCGCCTGCAACGGCGTTTTTTGTGATTTCGTTGAACACGACGCGGTATACCGGCTTGTCCTTTAACGCTTTTTTATCATGAAGTATTTCAAGCACGTGCCACGCGATTGCCTCCCCCTCGCGGTCCGGGTCGGATGCAAGGTATATGGCGTCCGACCTTTTAACTTCGTCAAGGATGGCTTTGATATGCTTTTCCTTGCCGGACATAATCGCCCATTTCATCGCGAAATCTTTCTCCGTATCGACGCTTCCGTCTTCGGGCACAAGGTCGCGGACATGACCGACGGAAGCCACGACGCGCCATCCGGACCCAAGATATTTTTCAATTGTTTTTGCTTTTGCCGGTGACTCGACTATCAAAAGATTCATAATTTATTTCCTATTTCCTGTCGCCTGTTACCCGCCTTTGGCGGATAATTGAACATCCCTGTGAATTCTTGCATTCTGGACAAGGCCGAATCCGAATAAAAGCGACAACAAAGAGCTTCCGCCAAAAGACATAAGGGGCAGAGGCACGCCGACCGTCGGCATAAGGCCAAGAACCATGGCGATATTTATAAAGTAATAGACAAAGAAATTCAACATAAATCCGAAACAGACAAGTTGGCCGAATCTATTCCGTGTCGTCTTGGACCACCAGAACATAATTCCGGTCATAATGGAATAAAGTGTTACAAGCAGAAACCCGCCGATAAAGCCAAGCTCTTCGCCGAACATCGTGAATATGAAATCGGTATGCTTTTCGGGAAGGAACGCCAATTGCGATTGTGTTCCCTGCATATACCCTTTGCCGGTAAACCCGCCGGAACCGAATGCTATCTTCGCCTGGGCTATTTGGTATCCCGCGCCGGCCGGGTCGGCGGTTCCGGGCTGTATGAATGTCATTATGCGCTGTTTCTGGTATCCGTGAAGCCCGAACGACCATACGGCGGGTGCGGCGATTGCCGCGATTATCGCACCGATTATGAACCATTGGCGCTTTGCGCCGACGATATATAAAAATCCGATTGATATGAACGCGATGGACAGCGCGGTGCCAAGGTCGGGCTGGGCGACAATCAACATGAACGGCACGGCAACGAATGCGGCCGGAAGCAGATAGTTCCGGAACTGTTCAAGCTCGACCGAATTCATCCACGCGAAATACCGCGCAAGCACAAGCACAAGGCCGATTTTTATAAATTCGGACGGCTGTACGGTAATAAAGCCAAGGTTAAGCCACCGCGTCGCGCCCATGCCGGTATGCCCCACAAGCGTCACAAGTATGATAAGAAGAAGCGCGCCCGCATAAAGCAGATAAGAAGACCGAAGCCAGATTTTAATGTCGGAAAATGCGGCGATAAAGAACACTATCATGCCGACGCCAATCCTGCTTAGTTGCGCAAGCGCAAAGGGCCGCCACGAACCGAACCGGTTGCATGCCTCCATGACGTCGGGGCAATCGGCCGTTCCAGCGGAATATAATGTCATTATGGAAAGCGCAAGGACAATGACCATAAGCGCGAACATCATCCAACTGAACCGGCGAAGCTTTTCGCCAAGCGGCATGTTTTCGCTGCGTGAAATCCTTATCTGTCTGGACACAATAAAAACCTTTGGTTTTTCGTGTTGGTGGCCCGTGCCGGTGGCTCGTAGTATGTGCTTATGGGGACAATTTCCCATAAGTTCTAAATCACGAATCACCAGCGCAAGCCGCGAATCACGACTTTAACAATTCTCTCATAATCGCCGCGGTTGTTTGCGCGGCGGGTCCGGAGCCTCCGACGTGTTCGATTATCGTCGCGACGGCGTACGTCGGATTATTCCAAGGCGCGTATCCTACGAACAGACCGTGGTTGCGCAGGTGCCACGGCAGCTGTTCGTTGGTTCTTATCCCCGTTGCGCGCTCTTCCGCCGAAATTCGCCGCACCTGTGAAGTTCCGGTTTTTCCGGCCATGCGCCGGCCGCCGACATTAACGGCGGACCAGACCGCGGTTCCGCCGGTCTGCATAACTTTTTCAAGGCTGTTCATAAGAATGCGCACATTGCTTGCCTGGAATCCCATGGATTCGAATTCCCGCGGCCCCGGGTCGTCCGGATTGATTACGATGCGCGGGATGACTTTCTTGTTCGATACGGCCCGCGCGGTCATAACGGCAAGCTGCAGACAGCTGGACAGAACAAAGCCCTGCCCGATTCCGGTGATGATGGTGTCACCGTGAAGCCAGCTGCTTCCGATATTCCTTTCTTTCCATCTTCTGTATGGCACGACTCCGACCGCCTCGCGCGGAAGGTCTTCCAGAATCCGTTGCGAAAGCCCAAGGCGCATCGCCATGTTCCGTATCGCATCGATGCCGATGCGCAATGCAATCTGATAATAATAGACGTCGCACGATGTGGCCATCGCCCTTTCGAAGTCGACGTTGCCATGCCCGTGCCGTTCCCAACAGTGATAGACATGCCGGCCGTATTCCCAATGTCCGGGACAGAATATCCTTTCGTTCGCAAGGACCGCGCCGGATTCCAACGCGGCAAGCGCGACAACGATTTTGAATGTCGAGCCCGGCGGATACAATCCTTCAATGGCTTTGTTCATGAACGGCTTCATGGGATTGCGCCGCAATTCGTCCATGATTTCCGCGCCGTCGTCGCGACGGAAGCTGTCCGGGTTAAAGCTTGGCGTCGACGCCATGGCGACTATGTTTCCGGTTTCGATTTCTATGGCGACGCTGCACCCGGCGCGATGCCCTTCAAGCGCGTCCTCCATCTTCTTTTGAATTGATTCGACGATTGTCGCGCGGATGTCCCATCCGTTTATTGCCGGCACTTCGCGCGATACGTCTTCGCCGACGATTCTTCCGGTCGCGTCGACATTTATCACGGACCGTCCGGGCACGCCGGACAGGATGGAGTCAAAACTGCGCTCCAACCCCGCCTGACCCGTCATAAAGAACGGGCTTGTTATCGCGGCGCGCCGGTCGTGCCGCGCGCTCTCAAGTCCGCCGACATATCCGATGACATGCGCCGCAAGTTTTCCGCCCGGATAACGGCGCGAGAATCCGCGTTCGATATGCAATCCCTTAAGCCCGCTTATGCGAAGCGCGGCAAGTTGCTCCCAAGTTGCGGCCTCTCTTACAATCGTTGGCTGGAATCTGCGCTGTCGCGCGATGCGGCGCTCTATGCGCTCCATATCCCGCGGGCGAAGGGACAATTCTTTCTGGACGATTTTAAGAAGTCCCTGCAAATCATTCGTTTCTTCCGGGACTATGTAAATTCGGAATATGGATTCGTCGCGGGCAAGCGCGACGCCGTCGTCCGACATTATTCGCCCGCGTTCGGGAAGATTGATGCGGAATCTTGACGCGTTGTTTTCGGCAAGCGTTCTGTATCTTCTGTGTTGAAAGACCTGCATCTGCAGCATGCGCATAACAAGCACGGATGTCATTATCACCCCGCCGGTGATGACCATGGCGGACCGTCTGTCGAACATCGAAGATACGTGTTTGTCCATCATCAGAACTTCCTTGCCAGTTTAATCCAGACAAGATACCCGACCGCGGAGACCGCGAACATCCATGCCGCGGTGAAGATTGCGGAAAATGAGAACGCCCACGCGCTTAATATCAAAAGCCCCCCTCCGATAAACATCGAAAACACGGCAAGCCCGTCGTGAATCAAAAGCATCGGCCGGCTTATTGTCTGCATATAATGCACGGCGTACGCCGCGCAGAACATACCCGTCCAGAACAGCATGGTGCCGAAATTATAATCAAGCAAAAGACACCCGACGATGGCCATCGGCAGAAACTCCGCCCGCGGCCGCATGAACGAATAGTAAAAAATTGGAATCGCTGCAAGAATTCCGCCGGGATTAAGGACCGGAGCCGCCAACCGCCATAACAGGATGGTTATGGCGAACGGGAATATCGTGTCAAAAATCTGTTTCAAATTTTTCATAATTGTTAATTTCTGTACCCGTCCGTTCCGTCAAACATCAATATCATGACTTCGTGCACTTCGCCAATGCGCGCGCCAAGCCTTACACGAGCGGAGAGTTGCCCTTCGCGGTCGACGATTCCGACAAAAATTCCGTTCGGAAGGTTTCCGCGCACACCGCTTGACACAAGCCGCATGCCGCGCGCGGGGACAAACTCTTGGTCGCTGAAGAATTCAAACACCGGCGCGCTTGTTCCGGTGCCGCGCAGGAATCCGTAAACGCCGGTCCCGGCGACGCGCACGGGAATGTTTGACCGCGTGTCTTCAAGTCCGCGCACCTTTGCCATTCCGTCGAAAACGTCCGTTACGATTCCGACAAGGTTGCCGTCCATGGACACGACCGCCTGACCTTGGTGGATGCCGTCTTTCGTGCCCCTGTTGATGGTAAGCGCCGCATGGCGAAAAACCGAGTGTTCAAGAACAACGCGCGCGACCACGGTTTTTAAGGGCCCCTCGCGCGAGATTTCAAGAAGCCGCTCAAGCCGCTGGTTTTCCAGAATCGCGATGTCGCATGCCGCCCTGTTTGCAAGCGCCGCGTCAAGCCGCACGCGCAATTCTTCATTTTCGCGAAGCGCCCGGGTATGCGCCCGGAAATTGTCGGCAAACCGCCCGGTTGCGCGCAAAGGCCAAGAAAGACCGTCGCCGATTACGCGCGCCGTCGGAACGACGATAAATTGGACGGCGTTCATAATCTTGTAATCCGGCTTGTCCAACAGAACATACAGGAAAAATATGGGAAGCAGGGACGCGACCGTCGCGGCCCGTATCATTTCTGCCACGCGGCTTGAAATTTTTCTTGTCGTTGACTTTGTTGCCATTCTTCACCTGCTCGCATGAAATTCAGGCTGTGATTTTATACACTATTTTTGAAATATCAATCTATAAATACAAATTTTCTTGCAATTTGGATTTTTCATGCGATAATGAGCAGGCCCGAACCGGTATAGGCATACCGTCAGGGTTCTGATTACTAATCTCTAGTCTCTAATCTCTGCGGCTAGCAAGGAGCTTGAAATGCCAAAAATGAAAACAAAGTCAGGCGTGAAAAAACGCATGTCCATGACCGCGACCGGAAAAATTAAAACCGGGCGCAGCGGACACAACCACTTTCTGCGTCAAAAATCCAAACGTGCCAACAAAGAAGGCGCCAAAGTCAACTATCTGGACGAAAGCCACGAACATCAGGTCAAACTGATGGCTCCGTACGGTCTGAAATAAAAGGGGGCGAATCATGGCACGTGTAAAACGCGGGACAACCGTAAAACAAAAACATAAAAAAATACTGGACCGGGCAAAGGGATACCTTGGCCGGCACAGCACGACATACCGCGCCGCGCGCGAAAAAACCGAAAAAGCCGGACAGTACGCATACCGCGACCGCCGCGTAAAAAAACGCGAATTCCGGTCTTTGTGGATTATCCGCATCAATGCGGCCGTGCGTTCTGCGGGACTTACCTATTCCAAATTCATGAGCGGTCTTAAAAAAGCCGGCATAGAATTGGACAGAAAAGTCTTGGCCGAAATGGCCTATGCGAATGACGCGAATTTCACCAAACTGGTGGAGCAAGCGAAACGATTTATCACGCCGGAATCTAAATAATTCGGTGGCGATTTATCGGTGCTTGTGCAACAATAAAACCGCCCACGGGCGGTTTTATTGTCGTAGGGGCGCGTGGAAACGCGCCCAGAGAATAAACGAGATAGGAATGATAAAAGAAATAAAGCAAATTAAAACTTTGGAAGAATTGCAAAAACTGCATTCGGATACTTTCGGCAAGAACGGCACCATGACGGCGCGTCTGAAGGATATGAAGAATCTGGCGGGCGATGCACGCGCCGCATTGAATGCCGAAGCCTCCGCTTTGCGCGATGCGTTTCGGGTCGCCCAGGACGACCTTGAAACCGTTGCCATGATGGCCGCGTTGGAAACACAGAAACTTGATGCGGCGGCGCCGTTTGATGCGCCTGCGGATTTTGGTGCGGGGCGCCTGCACCCGCTTACTATGGCGCTGTCCGATCTTGGTGCGATTTTCAAACATATGGGTTATGGCATGCGCGTGGGACCAGAGATAGAAGACGATTGGCATAATTTTGCCGCGCTGAATGTTCCGCTGCACCACCCTGCCCGCGATATGCAGGACACCTTTTTTGTCGAAGGCGGCAACTTGTTGCGCACCCATACATCGGCTGGACAGATTCGCGCGATGGAAAAAGAAGGCGTTCCGATAAAAATATTCTGTCCTGGCGCCACATACCGGGTTGATATGGATGCGACGCACTTTCCAATGTTTCATCAAATCGAAGGACTTGTTATTGGTTCGGACATTACTCTCTCAGACTTGGTCAAAGACCTTAAAACATTCTTGTCGCTGTATTTCGGGTTGGACGATGTGCCGTTGCGGATTCGCCCGTCATACTTTCCGTTTACAGAGCCGTCTGTGGAAATAGACATAAAATGGGATAAAAAGGCCGGCAAATTGGGCCAAGGTGGAGACTGGCTGGAAATAGTTCCCGGCGGCATGGTCCACCCGAATGTCCTGTGCAATGTGGAGGCAGACCCGGACAAATACCAAGGATTTGCATTTGGGCTTGGGCTTGACCGTATGGCTATGTTGAAATACGGACTGCCGGACGGCCGCAAGTTTTTCGAAGGCGACATCAGATGGATAAAAGCGAACGGAGTATAAAATGAAGTGGACTTATGATTGGGTGAAAGATTATTTGGAAACTGATGCGTCGGCGGACGAAATTTCAAGCATGCTGACACGCATAGGACTGGAAGTCGAAGACATCGAAACTCCGCTGGTTCCGATTGCGGCGAAGGTCGTCGAATGCGGTCCGGTGGAAGGAAGCGACCATCTGCACGTCTTGCAAGTCGACGACGGCACGGGCAAACTTCGCCAAGTCGTATGCGGCGCGAATAATGTTCGCGTGGGATTGGTGTCGGCGCTTGCGCTGCCCGGTTGTAAAATCGGCGATATGGAAATCAAAAGCGGCAAAATCCGCGGAGTCCTGTCCGACGGCATGATGTGCAGCGAACGCGAGCTTGGCCTTGGCGACGACCACGATGGAATCGTGGAACTGCCGACGGATGTTCAAATCGGGCAACCAGTGCCCAGTGCCCAGTGCCCAGTGCCTGTTTTTACCGCCGGCATCACCCCCAACCGTCCGGACTATCTTTCGGTGCGCGGAATCGCCCGGGACCTTGCCGCGGCGGGCCTTGGGGAATTCAAAGAAGAATTCGATTACAGCCGGTTTGGCGAAATGCCGGTGGGAAAACGCAAAGCAAAAATCGAAGACTATTCTGCTTGTCCGGTTTATTTCCTGTGTGAAATAAGTGACGTCAAAATGGCGCCGTCGAATTCGAAAATAACCGGGCGCCTGTCTGCCATTGGAATTAATCCGAAAAACGCGTGCATAGACGCGACGAATTATGTCTGTTATGACATTGGCCAGCCGATGCACTGCTTTGACGCCGATGAAGTCAAAGGCGACATAATTATACGCAATGCACGGCCGGGTGAAAAATTCACCGACCTGTTCGGAGCAGAGCATGCCTTGGTCGATACAGATTTAGTAATTGCCGATAGCGACGGAATCCTTGTACTGGCCGGCGTCATTGGTGGCGCACGTGGCAGCACCACGGACAAAACAAAAAACATAATTTTGGAATCCGCGTATTTCGACCCGGTTACGGTTCGCAAGACCGCCAAACGCATCGGTGTGTCGACAGACGCGTCCTATCGTTTCGAACGCGGCATCGACCCGACGATTGCATTTCAAGGGATCGTCATGGCGGCGACAATAATCACAGACGCCTGTGGCGGCGAAGTGCGTCAACCTTTTCGTGATATGGATAAGGATAATCCAGCGGTGTCATTTTTGGACAAAATCGAACCGGGCCAATATTCAAAACAGGAATACGCATTTCTGCAAGACCCGCGCAGGCTGGAATACAATCCCGGCCTTTTTGCACAAAAAACGGGCATAGAACTGTCTGTGGAGCGCCAGCGCGAAATTCTGGAAAATTTGGGTTTTGGCGTTGAACAAAATGGCGATACATGGACAATTGTTCCAACACCGGCGCGCGTCGATATAGTCATTCCTGAAAACATAGTTTCGGAACTGATACGTATTTATGGATATGAAAACATAAAGTCGGAAGTCGAAAGTAAAAAGCCGAAAGTCGAAATAAAAATCAACAACCATAAATTGCTTTTGGCGTCGCGCGGGCTTAACGAATTGGTGTCGTATAAATTCGGTGATTCGAAAAAGGAAGCGCTGTTATCCGACCGGCCGCAAATCCGCATTTTGAATCCGATTATCGACACGTTTGATACGGTGCGGAATGGCTTGGTCCAGGGCATGCTTGACGTAATCGCGAACAACGACCGGTTCAAGCGTTCCAATTTGAATCTGTTCGAAATGGGCGCGGTATTCGACGGCAATAGGCCGGGAGAGCAGCATGACCAATTGATAATCGCCAGAACAGGCATAGCCGGCGGAAACATAGGGGTCAAGCATGGCCGCCCGGTTGAAATATACGATGTCCGCGCGGATTTGTTGGCGCTGTTCCCCGGCGCAACTGCCCAAAACGATGACAGTCCGCCGAAATGGAGCCATCCGTTCCGTGCTGGAAAAATCATTGCCAGCGGCAAAACAGTCGCGCAGTTCGCCGAACTGCATCCGGCCATCGCCAAAAAATTCGGAATAAAAACGAAGGTCGTGATTGGCTTGGTTGATGATGCGTCTGTAATACCAGAGCAAGAAATAGCTCAAAACTCAACACTCAGCACTCAAAACTCGACCAACGACTTCCCCGACTTTCCGCTTATCACCCGCGATTTTGCGTTTATTGTGGATAACAAGGTTTCGCCGGAAGACATAACGGCCGCAATTGCCACCGCCAATCCGATTGTCTATGAAACCAATGTGTTCGATGTGTTCGATATGGGGAACGGACAGAAATCCGTGGCATTCGAACTGGTACTGCAGCCGGCAAGCAATATGTCCGACGCGGACCTGACCGAATTCCAGGCCAAAATTATCGCCGAAGTCGAGGGCAAATTCGCCGCGAAGATAAGGAGCCAATAGACATGAAAAACCTTATTATCATTGGCCCCACGCGCAGCGGCAAAAGCACGCTTGCCGAAATGGTGCGCAAGAGATACGGCTTTTCCAAAATAGAGCTTGATTCGCTTGTGGACGCTTTCAAAAAGGTTTTTCCGGGCCTTGGCATTGGCGGCTGGATTCCGGGGTCGGAAGAGCGCCTTGCCCCGTTTATTTTCCATTGGTTTGAAACCCTTGCAAAATATTCCGGCGGGGACGGAAAATATGTTATGGAGGGCGTCCATATGTATATCCAAACGGCGTTTGATAAAATCGACCATAACAATACAAAAATAATAGTCTTGGGCTATCCGAATGCCTTGCCCGATGAAATGCTTGCAGCGGTTCGGAAAAACGATAAAAGCAAAGATTGGTCGGCAAAGGCAAGCGATGAAGATTTATTGTGGGAGCTTCGCGACCATGGCACGGAAAAAAGCAAAAGATTTCAAGCGCAATGTAAAAAGCTTGGCATAAGATTCATTGACACCGGAACGGACCGGATGCGAAAATTGCAAGAATTTGTGGACGATTTGGAAGAGTTTCTAAAATAAAAAACCGACCAAAAGGCCGGTTTTTTATGGCTTATGAATTAATCCCTTGACTTTTCGTGGGGGGGGGTAGAATTGCATTGAAATACGCGCACAGCGCGTCAAATTTCGCTTATACAACAACAAGAGAGGAAGAAACATGAAAAAAGTACTTTTAACATCCGCGCTCTGCATGGGTGTTATGACGTCCGCAAACGCCATTGGTATAACTCCATACGTGTCTGCGAAACTGAACCTTGGTCAAACAAAAGCGCACATGGAAGTATCTGGTGCTGAAACCTTGAAATCCAAAAGCAGCCTCTTGACCGGCGGCGCCTTTGCAGTTGGCGCATCGTTCGACATCAACGATATGTTCGCGGTCCGTGCCGAAGGTGAATTCGCATTCAATTACGCGAAATTCAAGGACGCCCCGGGCGAGGGTCCCGTGGACATCAGTATGCTGAATCCGGCGTTTGGCGTGAATCTGTATTTTGATTGGCGTGCGACCGACAGGTTGGTGCCGTATATCGGCGCCGGGCTTGGCTATGGCTTGGCAGGACTGAAATACGCAGACTTTGATGACAGCTATGAATGGAAAGCTTGGAACGACAAAAGATACGGCGGCCTGAATTATAATTTTACAATCGGCGCTGCGTATGCTGTGACCGACAGGTTGTCAGCTGACCTTGGCCTGCGCTATACAGAGCAAATAATGTTGGATGATGGTCCTTGGAAGACGTCGTTTAACGCGTATTCCGTATTGCTTGGTGCACGGTATATGTTCTAGGCATATGAACTCCTTATGAAGAATCCCCCGTTTTATCGGGGGATTTTATATAACCCTGTCCGGCGCATTGCACCATTTCGCAACCGGGCATTCGGCGCATTTTGGTCGCAGAGCTTTGCAAACATACCGCCCGTGCAAAACCATCACATGATTGACCGTTTCGTGATATTTCTTCGGAATTAATTTTAATAATTTCTTTTCGACTTTTTCGGGAGTATTATCCGCAGCACCCGCCCAACCGAACCGATGTGACAATCTGAGCAAATGAGTATCCACGCCAATCATCGGCGCATTCCAAAGGACGTTCATGATTACGTTCGCGGTCTTTTGCCCTATTCCCGGCAATTTCATCAATTTTTCGCGCGTCCGCGGCAACGCCGCGCCGCCGCGCAAAGCGCGCGCAAGGCCGATGATATTCCGCGCCTTGTTATTAAAAAACGAAATGACTTTGATGTGTTTTTTAAGGCCCGCTTCCCCCAACTTCAACATCTTTTCCGGTGTGTCGGCGGCTTTGAACAATGCCGGCGTGACTTCGTTGACTTTCTTGTCCGTGGCTTGCGCCGAAAGTATTACGGCCACCGCAAAAGTAAACTCGTTCGTTGAATACAATTCCGACCGGACTTCGCCAAGGCTTCGTCCGACAAGCCGGTCCAATTCCGGCGGCACTTCACGGAAATAAATTGCAGGCGTCAGTCTCATATTTTATAATTCAGCGTGACATTCTTTGGCGTAAAGCCCCATTTTTCATAAGAGCGTACGGCGTCAATGTTTTTCGCCGACGCCGTGACCCGGATATCCGTGGTGCCGTGCGCGGCGCATTCCGTCCGGAACGCATCAAAAAACATTTTGCCGATACCGCGTCCGCGATGTGATTCCAAGATAAACATGTTGTCGATTTCCGCAAGTTCTCCTGTGGAATAAACCTCTTTAATCCCGATGGTTCCGGCAAAATAGCCGACGGTCTCATCGTTATCGCGGGCAATCAGAACAAAGTGGCTTTCAATCATGTCTTTGAAATAAGCCTCGCCCGCCAATGAAAGCGGCCATCCCGGAATTAAGTCCGGGTCGGAATTCGAAAGTTCCAAATCGAACAATTTGTTGTTCAGATTCTGAATATCCTGCAAATTCTGGAGAGTCGCTTTTTGTATAATTACCGGCATCTATTTCACCTTGCTTATGACTTTGTTCGCCACAAAATGCAGATGATTGGACGAAGGAAGATTATGCCAGTATCCAAGCAAGCATGAATCAACACGCGGCCGGCCGATGAACAGTTTGTATTCGGATTCGATTGTTTCCGCGGTTAATTTCTTCCTGATATTTTTGAAGTATGGACAATGTTCAATTCCGCCCCAGGCAGAACAATAACCGCGGGTGTTTTTACATACATTGGTTGTCATGCTCATTTTTTATCCTTTTGTTATCTTGATTCCTAATTTGTGGCCTTCGATTTCTGTCGAAAATTCGGCCGCCGCGCCTGCCTGCAAATCCGTGACCAGTGCGTTCTCCTTTATCATTTCTGCGTGCACCCCTATGGCGGCAAGAAGCTCGCCATCGGCGGCATATTCCAAAACAATGCGGTCGGACACGTCAAGCCCCGCCTCTTTCCGCGAATCCTGGATAAATCGCAACGCGTCGCGCGCAAGGCCTTCCAACCTTAATTCCTTTGTAATATTGGTGTCCAGCACTATGACCGCGGTATTGTCCGAAAGCGCCGCGCCGGTGACACCGGGTTTAACGGTAAGGCGGGTTTCGAATTCATCCGGCAACAGGCCAAAGTCCGCCGGATTAAATCCGGGTTGTTTCGCCGCCGCCATAATTTCTTTTAATCCTGCACCCAACCGCGCCCCGATTTTCGGAGTGATAAGATACACAAACGAATCCGCAACGGACGAGATGTCGCTTGTGAATTCAACTGTTTTCACGTTCAGTTCGTCTTTGATTATACCTGTGAAATCTTGCAGGTGTGTGTTTCCACACGCCCCTGCGGCGATGGTCAGTTGCGCAAGCGGCAAACGATTGCGCAATCCCGCATTCTCGCGCAGCATCTTTCCCGTCGCCACCACTTGTTGCACGCGCCGCATGTTTGTCAGCAGTTCTGGGATTTTCATGCCGCCTTGTGCCGGAAATCTTTCCAAATGCACCGACTCTTTCCCGGTAAGCGCGCGGAAGACATATTCAGATACAAACGGTGCGAACGGCGCAAGCAGTTTGCATAATTTCGAAAGCACAAAATACAGCGTGTCGAATGCACCCTGCTCTTCATCCCAAAATCGCTGTCGGTTCAGGCGCACGTACCAATTATTCAAGACTTCCAAAAACCGTGTGAATTCGCGTATCGCGACTTCCGGTTTGTAATCGTCCAAGGCGCCGCGCACCACGCCGGCCAAATCGTCAAGTTCCGCCAACACATATTGGTCCAGAATATTAGAGTTGCCGGTTGTCAGTTGTTCGTTGTCAGTCGCAGTCACGCCCCCCGCATTCGCATACAGCGTAAAGAAGTGGTACGCGTTCCAAAGCGGGACAAGGATGTTTTTGGAAGGCTCAACAAAAACTTTGCCCTCCATGTCCATCGGCACCGGTTCGGCTTTCATGAAGTTGGACCCAAGGATGAACAACCGCACGGCGTCCGCGCCGAATTGTTCTATCTGCGCTTCCGGATTTACGAAATTGCCCACCGATTTTGAAAATTTCTTTTTATGTTCGTCCACCATCATTCCGTTTGCCGACACGACTTTGAACGCCGGCTTGTCAAACAATGCCGTTGCCAAAACCATCAAAGAATAAAACCATCCGCGGGTCTGGTCCTGACCCTCGATTATATAGTCGCCGGGAAAATTTTTAGGCAGGCCGGCCTCGGCACCGCTGTGCGACGACGGGTTGAACGGATAATGCAAAGACGCCCACGGCATCGCGCCGCTCTCGACCCAGCAATCCAGAACGTCCGGAATCCGCGTCCATCCGTCTTTGGTAAGCGCGTCCAAAGTCGGGCGATGCAAATCGTCGATTTTAACGCCAAAGAATTTTTCCAATTCGGCGATGCTGCCGAAAACCTTGTATTCATCGCCGCGCACCCAGATGGGCAGCGGCACGCCCCAAAACCGGTTGCGCGAAATCGACCACGGCCGCGCGTTTGCAATCCAGTCGCGGAAGCGCTCTCCCGCGGATGTCCACCAGACCTGTTCATTGTTCGCAAGCAGCCTGTCCTTGATTTTCGGGACATTGATATACCAGGATTCCGTCGCGCGATAGATAAGCTTTTCCTTTGACCGGTCGCCGTACGGATAGCTGTGCTTGAATTGCTCTTTTTTGACCAAATTACCGGCCTTTTTAAGCTTTTCTGTGATGCGCGGGTCGGCTTCGAAGATATTCATTCCAACGAAATCTTCCACGGTTTCATCAAAATTCCCGTAATTATCCACATTGACGATAATCGGGAATTCCGGGTCGCCCTCTTTCAGTGCCCAAAAATCGTCCTCTCCGAACGCAGGCGCAAGATGGACTATGCCGGTTCCGGAATCATCCGACACAAAATCGCCCGCAACGACGCGGTATAACTTTTCATCATTGTAATAATCGAACAACGGCTTGTACGAAAGCCCGACAAGTTCCGCACCCTTTATTTCACAGGCCTTGGCGGCTTTTGTAAATTGTTTTTTATACGCGGCAAGACGCGATTCCGCGATGATATATTCATGCCCGTCTTCATCTTTCATCACCGCATAGGTCAATTTTGGATTTACGGCAAGCGCGCTGTTCCCCGGCAAAGTCCACGGCGTCGTGGTCCATGCAAGAATGCGTCGGCCGCTTGCCAATTCAAACCAAACGGTGATTGCATCGTCGACAACTTCGCGATAATCGCTTGACGCTTCGGAATTGGATAAAACCGTCCCCATCTTCCAATCAAAGGGATTGACGCGATAATCTTTATAAAGCAACCCGCGTTCGTGCAGTTCTTTTACCGTCCAAAGCATGGATTCCATATAATCAAGGTCCATGGTGCGGTAACCCTTGTCGGCGCCAATATCGACCCAGCGGCCGATGCGTTCGATAAACCGCTCCCATTCTTTTACATATGTCTGCACATCAACGCGGCACATATCGCAAAATGTGGCCATGCCTTCATCCGCCACAATGTCTTTGGCGGCGCGTCCCGTCGCTTTTTCAACAGAATTTTCCGCAGGCAGCCCGTGGCAATCCCACCCAAGTTCCCGAACAACATGTTTTCCCGACATGGTCTGGTACCGCGACACCATATCTTTTATCGCAGACACACCCAAGTGCCCCCAATGCGGAAGGCCGTTGCCAAAAGGCGGCCCGTCATAGAATGTGAACGGCGCGCCGTTTTTGGTCTGTTCCAGCGATTTATGAAAAATCTTGTTTTTGCGCCAAAAGGACAGGACTTGATGTTCAAGTTCCGGAAAATTAGCCTTTGGTTCGGTTTTTGGGTATGTCATTTGGTCAGCTCCTTGTCATTAACATCAAATTCAAAGATAGTCATCGGCGTGTTATCAAGAATTTTTACAGCGTCGATTTCTTTTATTACCCGCCCGCCAAGTTTTTTATAAAACCCGTACGCTTTGTTCGTAGTTGTGCATGCGGCCATGAATCTTGTGCCGCCGGCATCCGCAACGCGGCGCGCAAATTCACGCATAAGCGTGCGTCCAACGCCGCGACCGATATAAGCCGGGTCAAGATAAATCGCCCCTGGCCGCCATACTTTGCCAATTTCCGGCATTTCGGAAAAGCTCATCTTCCCGCCAAGCACGTATCCGACGACTTTACCGTCTGCGTCCGTTGCGACGATATGAATACTGTCCGTCGTGCCTTCGGAAATTATCGCCCTTCTTTTTTCCACAGCATTGCGCTTCTCTTCGATTTTGGCGTCAAGAAATGCGTCGCCGAAAATCCCGCGGTATGCATATTCCCATCCGTCGGCATGGATGCGCGCAATATCCGGCGCGTCTTCGGGCACGGCGTCTCGGATAATGATTTGCATACTGTCTCTCATTGTTGTTCCTTGCATAAAAAACGGGCGCGAATGCGCCCCGACTTACGCCAAAGCGCATACGCCGGTTATTCTATAATAATTATT